>JBKHVS010000118.1:0-10097 GCA_046569945.1 Gammaproteobacteria bacterium
GCAGCCCCAGAACGCACAGCATGATGCCGATCGAACCGATCTCATGCGCCGAGAAGTACTTGGTCGCGTACCAGGCATCCTTCGGGAACGGGCTCTGGAAAGCCTTGATCGTGTGCTCGAACAGCCAGCCCGCCATCGCGTTGAAGATGACCAGCAGACCGATGAACACGATCACGTTGGTGAGCACCGGCGCCTTCTCGACGGGCTTCAGGATGATCCGCTGGATCACGTAGCCGCCGACGAAGGAGATGCCCACGGTCAGGAAGAAGGCCGCCCAGTAGGGCATCCCGCTGTTGATCATCGCCCAGGCGATGAAGGTGCTGAACGTGGCCATCTCGCCCTGGGCGAAATTGATGTGGTGAGTCGCCTGATAGATCATCACCAGGGCCAGCGCCACCGAGGCGTAGATGCCTCCGGTGGACAGCCCCGAGAAGACCTGATGAAGAAATGCCTCCATGCCGTTCTCGTCCGTAGGTTGTGTTGTCAGTAGCCGAGGTACGAGCGGCGAACCGTCTCGTCGGCCTTGATCTGCTCGCTGGTGCCGGACAGCTGCACGTGCCCGGTTTCGAGCAGGTAGGCGTCGTGCGCCAGGTCCAGCGCGATCGAAGCGTTCTGCTCGACCAGCAGCATGCTCACCTGGTCCTCCTCGTTGATCTGCCGCATGATGCGGAAGATCTCCAGGACGATCAGCGGCGCCAGGCCGAACGAGGGTTCGTCGAGCAGCAGCAGGCGCGGCCGCAGCATCAGCGCGCGGCTGATCGCGAGCATCTGCTGCTCGCCGCCGGACAGCGTATCGGCATATTGGCCCAGCCGCTCGCCGAGCCGGGGGAAGAGATCGACGACCTTTGCCAGTGTCCAGGCGCCGCGCCGGGCGGAGGCGAGCAGGTTCTCCTCGACCGTCAGCCCGGTGAAGGTGCCCCGGCCGTCCGGCACGTGCGCCACGCCCATCCGGACGATGTTGGCGGTGGACTTGCCGATGAGCTCCTGGCCGTCGAACTTGATGCTGCCGCTGGTTCCGACCGTCTGGCACAGGGCGCGCAGGGTGGTCGTCTTGCCGGCGCCGTTGGCGCCGAGAATGGCGGTGATCTTGCCCTGCTCGAGCGAGAAATCGATGCCGAACAGCACCTGCGTCGCGCCGTAGGACGCGTTCAATCCTTTGACTTCAAGCAACTTAGGCATCGGCCGGAGCCCCCAGGTACGCGGCAATCACATCAGGATGAGCCTGGATCTCGGCAGGCGTGCCCTCCGCGATCTTCCGGCCGAAGTTGAGCACGACGATGTGGTCGGTGACCGCCATCACGAGGCTCATGTGGTGCTCCACCAGCAGGATGGTGATGCCCATCCGCGTGCGGATGTCCTTGATGAGCTCTTCCAGGCCGCTGAGCTCCTCGTGGTTCAGGCCGGCCGCCGGCTCGTCGAGCAGCAGCAGCTTGGGCTTGGCGGCCAGCGCACGGCCCATCTCGACGCGCTTCTGGATGCCGAAGGGCAGGTCGCCCACCGCCCGGTCCTTGTGCACCGCGAGATCGAGGTACTGCATGATCTCGCTCGCTTCCTGGCGAACGCGATCCTCCTCGGCCTTCACGACGGGCAGGCGCACCGAGTTGGCGAAGAAGCCGCCCTTGGAGCGGCAGTGCGCGCCGACCATGATGTTCTGCTCGACGGTCATCGTGCGGAACATCGCAAGGTTCTGGAAGGTGCGGCCGATGCCGAGATTGGCGATCTCGTGCACCGGCGTCTTGGTGATCGACCTGCCTTCCCAGAGGAGGTCGCCCTCCTGATACTGGTAGAGCCGGCTCAGGCAATTGAAGAGCGTGGTCTTCCCCGCGCCGTTCGGGCCGATGAGCCCGCACACGCCGCCGCGCGGAACGTCGAAAGTCACCCCGTCCAGCGCCGTGATGCCGCCGAAGCGGACCGTGATTCCACGCACACTGAGCAGGGCGTCGCTGGTGGCCGCCATGTCTCTCCTCTGCAGCTCGTCGAGCTGCTCCCTGGTTGATTGTTCGGCCGCGCGGCGGGAGGGCCCGGCGCGCGGACCCGCATTTATATTCTGTCGGACCATCGGACGCAAGCCAGGTTACCCACGGGTATTCCACTAGAAGGGATTCGGGTCGGACCGGAATCCTCGATGCGTGCGAGCCTTGGGAAAATGCGCGCCGCGCGCCCTACGGCGTAGTCCTCGGCGGCGCCCCGGAGCGGCGGCGCCGCGCCCGGAACGGGACGGGCGCGCGCCTGCGGCTGCGCGCCCGGAGGCCTGAGCCAGAACGGCTCGCGGATCAGAGCGGCTTGCGGATGAAGTGGGCGATCTCGCCGACCACGCCGCGGCGGAAGGCCAGCACGCAGACCACGAAGATGAGGCCCTGAACCACCGTGACCCAGGCGCCGAGCTGCGCCAGGTAGTTCTGCATGGTGATGATGATCGCAGCGCCGACCACCGGGCCGAAGAGCGTGCCGAGCCCGCCCAGCAGCGTCATCAGCACCACCTCGCCGGACATCGACCAGTGGACGTCCGTGAGCGAGGCCAGCTGGAAAACGAGGGACTTGGTGCCCCCGGCCAGCCCTGCCAGCGTGCCGGAGAGCACGTAGGCGAGCAGCTTGTAGCGGTCGGTGTCGTAGCCCAGCGAAACCGCGCGCGGCTCGTTCTCGCGAATGGCCTTGAGCACCTGCCCGAACGGCGAGTGGACGATGCGCCAGATCAGCAGGAAGCCGCCCAGGAAGACCGCCAGCACGAAGACGTACATCGCGGTGACGTTGGAGAGGTCGAACACTCCGAACAGCCGGCCCCGGGGAACGGCCTGGATGCCGTCCTCGCCGCCGGTGAAGGGCGCCTGCAGGTAGAAGAAGAACACCATCTGCGACAGCGCGAGCGTGATCATCGCGAAGTAGATGCCCTGGCGGCGGATCGCCAGCAGCCCGGTCACCCAGGCCAGCGCGCAGGCGCAGGCGGTGGCGAAGAGCACCGCCAGCTCCGGAGTCAGCCCCCAGACCTTGGCCGCGTGGGCCGACGCGTAGCCCGCGGTGCCCAGGAACATCGCATGCCCGAAGGAGAGCAGGCCGCCGAAGCCGATCAGCAGGTTGAACGCGCACGCGAACAGCGCGAAGCACATCACCTTCATCAGGAAGACCGGGTAGACGACCGCGGGCGCCAGCACGAAGAACGCGGCCATCAGCAGGAAGGCCACGCGCATGTGGCCCATGGCGCCGCGCGAGGCCTGCGCGGACGCTGGGGAAGGGGCGGCAGCTGCCATTGCGATCCTATTTTTCGGTGCCGAACAGGCCGGCGGGCTTGATCAGCAGCACGATGGCCATGATCACGAAGATCACGGTGTTCGATGCCTCGGGATAGAAGACCTTGGTGAGCCCCTCGACCAGTCCCAGGCCGAAGCCGGTGAGGATGGCGCCGAGGATCGAGCCCATGCCGCCGATGACCACGACCGCGAACACCACGATGATGAGGTCGGCCCCCATCTGCGGGCTGACCTGGTAGATGGGTGCAGCCATCACGCCGCCGAGCGCCGCCAGGCCCACGCCGAAGCCGTAGGTGAGCGTGATCATCCGCGGCACGTTGATGCCGAAGGCCTGCACCAGCGACGGGTTCTCGGTGGCGGCGCGCAGGTAGCCGCCGAGCTTGGTGCGTTCGATCACGTACCAGGTGGCCAGGCAGACGATCAGCGAAGCGACGATGACCCAGGCCCGGTAGTTGGGCAGGAACATGAAGCCGAGGTTCTGGCCGCCGGACAGTTCCGCCGGGATCGGGTAGGGCTGGCCGGAGGAGCCGAACTCGTTGCGGAACAGGCCCTGGATGATCAGCGCGATGCCGAAGGTGAGCAGCAGGCCGTAGAGGTGATCGAGCTTGTAGAGCCGCGACAGCATCAGCCGCTCGATGATGATGCCGGTGATCCCGACCACGACCGGCGCGACGATCAGCGAGGGCCAGTAGCCGATGCCCAGCTTGTTCAGCCCCAGGTAGGCCACGAAGGCCCCCATCATGTACTGGGCGCCGTGCGAGAAGTTGATGATGTTCAGCAGGCCGAAGATCACGGCCAGGCCGAGGGAAAGCAGCGCATAGAACGAGCCGTTGATCAGCCCGATCAGCAACTGCCCGAACAGGGCCTGCGTCGGTACGCCGAAGATCTCCATTTTTGCCGTGAACCCCTGGTGTCTTTCGTACGGGTGCCGCCGGTCCGCGGACGCTGCCGGACGGGGCTTCCCGTCCGGCGCGCCGCGCCGGCGCTCATCGGAGCCTCAGGCCCCGGTCACTTCTTCACGAGCGGGCAGTCGCCCTGGTCGATCGGGCGGAAGGCCTGGTCGGCCGGGATCGTGGCGCGAAGCTTGTAGTAGTCGTAGGGGGCCTTCGACTCGCCGGGCTTCTTCACCTCGAACAGGTAGACCGGATGCAGCTTGCGGCCGTCGGCCCGGATCGTGCCCTTGCCGAAGAGCGGGTCGTCGGTGGGCAGTTCCTTCATCTTCGCGACGGTCTTGGTGCCGTCGTCGGTGTTGCCGGCCTCCACCGCCTTCAGGTAGTGCAGCACGCTGGCATAGACGCCCGCATGGACCATGGTCGGCATCTTGCCGCCGTGGAGCGCGCCGAAGCGCTTGGACCAGGCGCGGGTCTGGTCGTTCAGGTCCCAGTAGAAGCTCTCGGTGACCAGCAGGCCCTGTGCCTTGTCCAGGCCGACGCCGTGGACGTCGGACAGGAAGACCAGCAGGCCGGCGAGGTTCTGGCCGCTCTTGGTGATGCCGAACTCGGCCGCCTGCTTGATCGAGTTGATGGTGTCACCGCCGGCGTTGGCCAGGCCGATGACCTTGGCCTTGGAGGCCTGCGCCTGCAGCAGGAAGGAGGAGAAGTCCTGCGTGTTCAGCGGATGCTTGACCCCGCCCACCACCTTGCCGCCGTTCTTGAGCACGACGGCCGAGGTGTCGCGCTCCAGCGCATGGCCGAACGCGTAGTCGGCGGTCAGGAAGAACCAGGTGTCGCCGCCGGTCTTGACCACCGCGGTGCCGGTGCCGTTGGCCAGCATCCAGGTGTCGTACAGCCAGTGCACGGTGTTCGGCGAGCAGGCCTTGCCGGTGAGGTCGGCGGTGGCCGACCCGCTGTTGATGAAGGCCTTGCCCTTCTCTCGGGTCACCTGGTTGACCGCCAGGCCCACCGACGAGGTGGGCACGTCGAAGATGGCGTCGACCTTCTCGGTGTCGTACCACTGGCGCGCGATGGTGGAGCCGACGTCCGGCTTGTTCTGGTGGTCGGCGGAAATCACCTCGATCTTCAGGCCCGCCTTGGAGGTCTTCTGGAAGTCCTCGACGGCCATCTTCGCCGCGACCAGCGAGCCCGGACCGGTCACGTCGGAGTACAGGCCGGACATGTCGTTGAGGACGCCGATCTTGACGATACCGTCGGAAATCTGCGCCTGGGCTGCGCCAGCCGCGACGGCGAGCGCCGAGGCCACCAGGATGGAAGAGAGCTTGCGTTTCATGATTCCTCCTTCAACGGTTCCAAGAGAAGGCGCCCGACCGTGGGCTCAGACGCCGAGGTATTCGTGCAGCATGCCCATCTTCTCGTTCAGCTCCGCTGCTGCGAAGCTCTCGACGATGCGCCCGTGCTCCATCACGTAGAAGCGGTCCGCGAGCGGCGCGGCGAAGCGGAAGTTCTGCTCCACCATGACGATGGTGAAGCCCTTCTCGCGCAGCATCCGGATCGTGCGCGCCAGCGCCTGCACGATCACCGGCGCCAGCCCCTCGGAGATCTCGTCGAGCAGCAGCAGCTTGGCGCCGGTGCGCAGGATGCGCGCCACCGCGAGCATCTGCTGCTCGCCGCCGGACAGCCTCGTCCCCGGGCTGGAGCGCCGCTCCTGCAGGTTCGGGAACATCGCGTAGATCTCGTCCAGCCCCATCCCGCCGGACGCCACTGCCGGCGGCAGCAGCAGGTTCTCCTCGCAGCTGAGGCTTGCGAAGATGCCGCGCTCTTCGGGGCAGTAGCCGATCCCGCGCTGGGCGATTCGATGCGGCGGCAACGCGACCGCCTCGACGCCGTTGATCATGATGGATCCGCTGCGGCGCCCGACCAGCCCCATGATCGACTTCAGCGTGGTGGTGCGCCCCGAGCCGTTGCGGCCCAACAGCGTGACCACCTCGCCGCGGTTCACCGTGAGGTCGACTCCATGCAGGATGTGCGACTCGCCATAGAAGGCATGGACGTCGGTCAGGCGCAGGAACTCCACCGGCTTGCTAGTGGCCATGGGCGCCCTCCAGCCCGGCATCGGCGTTGCCCATGTAGGCCTCGAGCACCTGGGGATCGGCGGACACGGTCTCGTAGGGGCCTTCCGCGATCACCTGTCCGCGCTGCAGCACGCTGATGGTGTCGGCGATGCTGGAGACGACGTTCATGTTGTGCTCGACCATCAGCACCGTGCGGTTCGCCGCCACTTTCTTGATCAGCTGGGTGACCCGCTCGACGTCCTCGTGCCCCATGCCCTGCGTGGGCTCGTCGAGCAGCATGAGCTCGGGCTCGGTGGCGAGCGTGGTCGCGATCTCGAGCGCGCGCTTGCGGCCGTAGGGCAGCTCGACGGTGACGACGTCGGCGAACTCGCTCAAGCCCACGGTCTCGAGCAGCTGCATGGCGCGATCGTCGAGCACGTCGAGCGAGCGCTCCGGCTTCCAGAAGTGGAAGGAGGTGCCCTGCGCGCGCTGCAGCCCGATGCGCACGTTCTCGAGCGCAGTCAGGTTCGGGAAGGTGGCGGAGATCTGGAAGGAGCGCACCACCCCCCGGCGCGCGACCTGCGCAGGCTTCTCGGAGGTGATGTCCTGGCCCTTGTAGAGGATCTTGCCGCTGGTGGGGATCAGGAACTTGGTCAGCAGGTTGAAGACCGTGGTCTTGCCCGCGCCGTTGGGCCCGATGAGCGCATGGATGTGGCCGCGGCGCACCTTCAGGTTCACCCCGTTCACTGCCACGAAGCCCTTGAACTCCCGCACCAGGTCCCGGGTCTCTAGGATGTAGTCTGTCGTCATCGCACCGACTGAAGCCCGGCACCGCCGCCGTGATCCAGGGAGGTTAGGGGGAGGTCCGGTGCGCCGCAATACGGGTAGTCACCAGTAGGCGGCCCCGGCGGCGTTCCGCGCCCAGGCCCTGCGCAGGCCGCCGGGGCGGCGGCCTCCGCGGCATCGGTTACGCTTCGGGGGTCTGCGACTCCCTCCGCCGCCTTGGAAAACATCCCGCTCTGGGCGCAGCTGCTCGCCCTCTTCCTGCTGCTGCTGGTCTCCGCGTTCTTCTCGATCGCCGAGACGAGCATGATGGCGCTGAACCGCTACCGCCTCGGCCACCTGGTCAAGAAGGGCCGCCGCGGCGCGGCGCTGGCCTCGTCGCTGCTCAAGCAGACCGAGAAGCTGCTCGGCACCATCCTGCTCGGCAACAACATCGCGAACACGGCGCTGACGGCGATCGTCACCGCGCTGGCCATCCGGCAGTACGGCGACGACGACCGGACGCTGCTCGCCGCCACCACGGCGGTTGCGCTGCTGATCATCGTGTTCTGCGAGATCACGCCCAAGGTGATCGGCGCCACCTACCCCGAGCGGATCGCGCTGCCGGCGAGCTACCTGCTCAGCCTGCTGATGAAGATCGCCTCCCCCGCGGTCTGGACCATCAACCTCGTGGTCGGGCGCCTGCTGGCCCTGATGCGGATCGACACCAGCCCCGAGGCCGTGCGCATGTCCACCGAGGAGCTGCGCACCATCGTGCTGGAATCCGGCACCTTCATGCCGCAGAAGCACCGCGCGATCCTGGTCAACCTGTTCGAGCTCGAGGACATCACGGTCGACGACGTGATGATCCCGCGCCACCGGATCGAGTCGCTGGACATCGCCACCTCTGAACAGGTGATCCGCCAGCAGCTCGAGACCTGCTTCCACAACAAGCTGCCGGTGCACGAGGGCGAGGTCAACCGCATCGTCGGAGTGCTCCACGTCCGCCGCGCGCTGTCGCTGCTCTCGCGCGACAGCTTCGACGCGGAGGAGCTGCGCGAGCAGCTCACCGAACCCTACTTCGTTCCCAGCGGCACGCCGGTCTTCACCCAGCTGCAGTTCTTCCAGGAGAACCGGCAGCGGATCGCGATGGTGGTCGACGAGTACGGCGAGGTCCTCGGGCTGGTCACGCTCGAGGACATCATCGAGGAGATCATCGGCGAGTTCACCACCAGCGCGCCCGGCGGCGACGCCGGTCTGCGCTGGAACGAGGACGACGAGGTGATGGTGGAGGGGGCCGCCACGCTGCGCGAGCTGAACCGCCGGCTTGGCACCGACTTCCCGCTCGACGGCCCCCGTACCCTGACCGGACTGGTTCTGGAATCGATCGAGGAGCTGCCCGAGGGCAATGTGAGCGTGCGCTTCGGCAGCATCGTCGTCGAAGTGGTCCAGATCCAGGACCGCACCATCCGCAGCCTGCGCCTGCACCGCCTCGGCGGCCCGGCGGCGCCGCCGCCGAGGGCGCGGGGCGAGGCCGGCGTGTCCTGAAGCCCCACCCCGCCGCCGTTCATCTGTCGCTGCGCCGCCGCTCGTCAAGCGATCCGGCCGCACCGGTTCTCGCGGCGTTCGCGACGTCGCATGATGGGCTCCTCCCGGCTCCAGACCGGGCCAGACCCGATCAAGACCCATGACCGTGGCGACACTACCGACGCATCCGACGGAACAGACTGTGCTGGCAGGACTGGCGCGCGCGCTGGTCCAGCATCGCGTGCTGCGCCCGGACCAGGCGGTGGCGATCCAGAAGAAGGCCGACGCGGCGCGCACCCCCTTCATCGACGAGCTGACCCAGGGCGGGCACCTCCCCGCGCTGCAGCTCGCCCGCTTCGCCGCCGAGACCTTCGGCCATCCGCTGTTCGACCTCTCCGCTGTGGACGTGGAGCGGATCCCCGGCGACCTGATCGACCGCAAGCTCGCCATCGAGACGCGGGTGGTCGCCCTGGGAAAGCGCGGCAGCCGGCTGTCGGTGGCGATCTCGGATCCGACCGACCTGCAGGCGCTCGACCGGATCAAGTTCCAGACGGAGTCGACGATCGACCCGGTGGTGGTCGAGCACGACAAGCTGCTCAAGCTGGTGGAGCGGCTGGGGCGCAGCGCCGCGCAGCGGCTTGCCGAGCTGGTCGACGAGAGCCTGGAGCTCGACCTCGCCTCGGACGAGGGCGCCGCCACCCTGGACACGAACTCCGAGGTGGACGACGCGCCGGTGGTGAAGTTCCTGCAGAAGGTGCTGCTGGACGCCATCCAGGCCGGAGCCTCCGACCTGCACTTCGAGCCCTACGAGAAGTTCTACCGGATCCGGATGCGGGTGGACGGCGAGCTGCGCGAGTTCGCGCAGCCCCCGCTCGCGATCAAGGAGAAGCTGGCATCGCGGATCAAGGTGATCTCCAGGCTGGACATCTCCGAGCGGCGGGTGCCCCAGGACGGCCGCATGAAGCTGGCGATCGGCCCGGGGCGCTCGATCGATTTCCGGGTCTCGACGCTGCCGACGCTGTTCGGCGAGAAGATCGTGATGCGGATCCTCGACCCGCAGGCGACCAGGCTGGGCATCGACGCGCTCGGCTACGAGCCCGACCAGCGCGAGGCGATGCTCGATGCCATCCGGCGTCCGTACGGGATGATCCTGGTCACGGGGCCCACCGGCTCGGGAAAGACGGTGTCGCTGTACAGCTGCCTGAACATCCTGAACCAGCCGGGAATCAACATCTCGACCGCGGAGGACCCGGCGGAGATCAACCTGCCGGGGATCAACCAGGTCAACGTCAACGACAAGGCCGGGCTGACCTTCGCTGCGGCGCTGCGCTCCTTCCTGCGCCAGGATCCGGACGTGATCATGGTCGGCGAGATCCGCGACCTGGAAACCGCCGACATCGCGATCAAGGCCGCCCAGACCGGCCACATGGTGATGTCGACCCTGCACACCAACGACGCGCCGACGACGCTGACCCGGATGATGAACATGGGCGTGGCCCCGTTCAACATCGCCTCCTCGGTCATCCTGATCACGGCGCAGCGGCTGGCGCGCCGGCTGTGCGCCTGCAAGCAGCCGCTGGATCTCGACGAGGACGCGCTGCTGCAGGCGGGCTTCC
>JBKHVS010000119.1:0-10008 GCA_046569945.1 Gammaproteobacteria bacterium
CGCCGGTTCGGCCGGCACCGTGGACACGAAGCGCGCGCCGTCGGGCAGGCGGCCGAAGACGAAGCCGCCGGACGGGGTCTCGCCGGTGTAGGTGATCGTGTAGGTCTCGATCACCGCCGGGCCGTCGGGCGCGGTCTCGACGCGCACGCTGGGGCCTGCGTCGATCTCCGCCTGCAGGCGGTCCGGATCCTCGCGCTCCCAGCGGCCCCGGTTGGGCAGGGTCGAATAGACGCCGGCCGAGTGCTTGGTCAGGTAGCTGCCGTTGGCGGTGACCATCCCGTAGCTGCCGGGCTTCGCCCGAACCACGTCCATCATCTGCGCGATCGAGTGGGTCACGTAGTTGTTGCCCGGCCCGCCGAAGTAGGGGAGTCCCCCGGTCACGGTGAGGCCGCGCGGGTCGTCCTCCGCCAGCCCGGTCTCCCGGCAGGCCACCTCCACCGCCGAGGGGAAGCAGCTGTAGATGTCGAAGGCGGCGATGTCGGCCAGGCCGATTCCGGCCATCGACAGCGCCAGCTTCGAGCAGCCGCGGATCGCCGGCGAGCGGTGCAGCTCGTGGCGCTCGCTCACCGTCCAGATGTCGGCCGCATCGGCGCAGCCGTGCAGGTAGACGCGCCGGTCCAGCGGAATGCCGAGCTCGTCGGCCAGCGCGGTGGAGGTCATGATCACCGCCGACGACTGGTCGACGAAGGCGTTCGAGTTCATCAGCCGCGGGTAGGGCCAGGCGATGTAGCGGTTCTTCGCGTCGATGCGGGCCAGCGTCTGCGCGTCGTAGCCCTCGCGCCGGGTCGCCAGCGGGTTGTCGCGCGCCACTGCGGCAAAGCGCGCGAACAGCCGCGCCATCGACTGCAGGTGGTCCTCGGGCGTTGCGCCGCGGTCGCCGCGCACCGCGTTCTCCAGCAGCGGGTACATCCAGATCGCGGCGCGCAGGTTGTGCCGCGCTTCCTCCTCGCTCCAGCCGAGCCGGGTGTCGCCCTTCGACATGGGGTCGCCGCCCGGGTCGTCGCGCCAGTCCAGGGTCAGCCCCTGGCGCTGGGCGAGTTGCGCCGAGCGCAGCAGCTCGCCGCCGGCGATCAGCGCGGCGTCGAGCTCGCCGCGGGCGATCCGCTCGGCGTTCTCGTTGACCAGGTACTGGGGCATGTTGCCGCCGACCTCGGTGTAGACGAACTCCCGGGCCGCGGCGGCGCCGAGCAGCCGGGCCACGGTCTTCGGCGGATTCGACGAGCGGCCGTGCGGCTGGACGAAGCGCGGGCTGGAATCGCTGAAGAAGCGCATCACCGCCACCGATTCCAGCCGTGCCGCGAGCGCCTGCGCGCCGGCGGAGGGCCGGGCGTCGGCCAGCGCGAGCCGCGCGGCCTCCGCGACGAAGGCCGACGGCGAGCGCTCGGAGGAGGGGCCGCTCTGCGTGTCGGTGATCTGGCCGCAGCCGACGAGGACGGGGGTTCTGGGATCGATGGCTTTGCTGGGCATGGGCGGGAGGATGCTGGCGTCGGAGGGCTTCGGGGACGGGCGCGCGGCGGCGGCCCGGCGAGGAGTCGGCGGCGCGGCGCAAGCGCCACGCCCTGGTCAGGATTGTCCCGTCGGCGGCCGCGTCGAGGCGACCCGGGACGTTCCGGAATCGCTTCGCGCGATCAGCGCGATCCCGGCGACGGCAAAGCCCAGCGCCAGCGCCTGGGCGCCGCCGAAGGCCTCGCCCAGCCAGGCGGTGCCCACCAGGCTGGCAGCCAGCGGCATCGCGATCGTGAACACGCCGGCCTGGCTGGCCGGCACCTGCCGCAGTCCCGACAGCCAGAGCCAGGTGGACGCCACGCTGGCCGCCAGCGCGTAGAAGGCCAGCAGTGCCCAGGTCGCCGGAGCCACCGCGCCGAAGTCGAAGCGGGCGGCCTGCCACAGGCCGAGCGGGGTCATCAGGACGAGGCCCCACAGGTTGAGCAATGCCGAGATGCGCTTCGCGGAAAGGCTGGCGGTCAGCCGCTTGCCCAGGATCACGTAGACCGCCTCGCAGAAGACGCAGGCGAGGACCAGCAGCGCGCCGGCAACGGAGCCGGCGCCGGAGGACGCAACCGCGGCCGCGCCGCCGCCGGCCGGCCCTGCGGCTGCGAGCACCGCGACCCCGGCCACTGCGAAGCCCACTGCGATCCGCTGCCGGCCGTCCAGGCGCTCGCGCAGCAGCGCCGCGCCCAGCAGCGCCACCACGGCGGGCAGCGTGGCCAGGATGACGCCGGCGGTGGCGGCCGAGGTCATCGCCACGCCCTGGAGCATGAAGATCGAGAACAGGAAGTTGCCGAACAGCGACATCGGCAGCAGCGTGCGCCACTCTGCGAAGCGGGGCACGGCGGGCGCGGCGCGCAGCCAGGGGACGGTCCACGGCAGCAGCGCCAGCACCGCGATCCCGAAGCGCAGCCAGGCCAGCAGGAACACCGGGAAGGCGGCGGTCAGCGGCCGCGACAGCGCCACGTAGACGCCCACCAGCGACATTCCGGCGAGCAGCAGCAGGTATCCCTTGATGCGTGGTCCGTCCATCGTGGCGCGCGGGCCGTCGGTGCGAGGATCGAGCAGCGAGCATATCGCCGGGTTAACCTTCGGCGCTGGAGACCGCCAAGATGAACGTCCACGCCGAATTCCGTCATGCCGATCCGAGCGCCCCTCCCCCGGCGCAGCGCCAGGCCGAGGTGGTCGCCCGGCTGCGCGCGGAACTGCCCGCGCACTGCGTGATGCATCGCGAGGAGGAAGTGCGGCCCTACGAGTGCGACGGCCTGTCGGCATTCCGCCAGCTGCCGATGGTCGTGGTGCTGCCCGAATCCGAGGCCCAGGTCCGCGCGGTGCTGCGCATCTGCCGCGAGCTCGACGTGCCGGTGGTGGCGCGCGGCGCCGGCACCAGCCTGTCGGGCGGCGCGATGCCGCATGCCTCCGGCGTGGTGCTCGGGCTGGCGAAGCTCAACCGCATCCTCGCGGTGGACCCCGCCGCGCGCGTGGCCCGCGTCCAGCCCGGCGTGCGCAATCTCGCGATCTCCGAGGCCGCTGCGCCCTACGGCCTGTACTACGCGCCGGACCCGTCCTCGCAGATCGCCTGCACCATCGGCGGCAACGTGGCCGAGAACTCCGGCGGCGTGCACTGCCTGAAGTACGGCCTCACCGTCCACAACGTGCTGCGGGTGCGCGGCCTGACCATGGACGGCGACGAGGTGGAACTGGGCGCGGAGGCGCCCGACGCGCCGGGGCTGGACCTGCTGTCCGCGGTCATCGGTTCCGAGGGCATGCTGATCGTGGTCACCGAGGTGACGGTGAAGCTGGTGCCCACGCCCCCGCTGGCGCGCGTGGTGATGGCCTCCTTCGACGACGTGGTGAAGGCCGGCGACGCGGTGGCCGGCATCATCGCAGCGGGCATCATCCCGGCCGGGCTGGAGATGATGGACCGCAAGACCACCCGCGCCGTGGAGCCCTTCGTGCGCGCCGGCTACGACCTCGACGCGCAGGCCATCCTGCTGGCGGAGTCCGACGGCACGCCGGAGGAGGTCGACGAGGAGATCGCGCGGATGGAGCAGGTGCTGCGCGATGCCGGCGCGACCGCGATCCGGGTCTCGGACTCGGAGGAGGAGCGCCTGCGTTTCTGGTCGGGGCGCAAGAACGCCTTCCCGGCCGCAGGGCGCATCTCGCCCGACTACTACTGCATGGACGGCACCATCCCGCGCCGCAACCTCGGCCGCATGCTGGCGGCGATCGCACAGATGGAGGAGCGCTACGGGCTCGGCTGCATGAACGTCTTCCACGCCGGGGACGGCAACCTGCACCCGCTGATCCTCTTCGACGCGAACGATCCCGCGCAATGGCAGCGCGCCGAGCGCTTCGGCGCGGAGATCCTCGAGCTGTGCGTCGAGTACGGCGGCACGGTCACCGGCGAGCACGGCGTGGGTGTGGAGAAGATCGACTCGATGTGCGTGCAGTTCTCGCCCGAGGAGCGCGACACCTTCTTCGCGGTCAAGCGCGCCTTCGATCCGCACGGGCTGCTCAATCCGGGCAAGGCCATCCCCACGCTGGCGCGCTGCGCGGAGTACGGCAGGATGCACGTGCACGCCGGCCGGCTGCGCTTTCCCGAGCTGCCGCGCTTCTGAGCGGCGCGCGCCCACACGGACCGGCTGGAGCACCATGCAGGAACTGATCGAGCTCAGGGAGCGTATCGTCGCGGCGTCGGCCGCGGGCCGCCCGCTGCGGCTGCGCGGCGGCGGCACCAAGGACTTCCTCGGGCAGTCGCTCGAGGGCGAGGTGCTCGACACACGGCGCTGGCGCGGCATCACCAGCTACGAGCCCACCGAGCTCGTGATCACCGCCCGGGCGGGCACCCCGCTGGACGAGATCGAGGCGGCCCTGGCCGAGAAGGGTCAGATGCTGGCCTTCGAGCCGCCCGCCTTCGGTCCGGACTCGACGATCGGCGGGGTGGTCGCCGCCGGCCTGTCCGGGCCGCGCCGCGCCTCGGCGGGCGCGGTCCGCGACTACGTCCTCGGCGCTTCCCTGCTCGACGGATCCGGAACCCTGAAGAACTTCGGCGGCCAGGTGATGAAGAACGTCGCCGGCTACGACGTCTCCCGGCTGCTGTGCGGCTCGATGGGCATCCTCGGGCTGATCGCCGAGGTGTCGCTGAAGGTGCTGCCGCGGCCCGCCTCGGAGGCCACGCTGTCGATGACGCTCGGCCAGGAGGATGCGCTGCGGCTGCTCAATGCCTGGGCCGGCCGCCCCCTGCCGATCTCCGCGAGCGCCTGGCAGAGCGGGGGGCTGCGGCTGCGGCTCTCCGGCGCGCGCGCCGCGGTCGATGCGGCCCTGGTCCGCCTGCGCCACGACCACGGCGCCGTCGAGCTGGATCCCGGCGTCGCAGCCGGTTTCTGGCGCGGCCTGCGCGACCAGTCCGCGGGTTTCTTCGACGGCGACGAGCCCCTGTGGCGGATGTCGCTGCCGTCCACCGCGCCGGCGCTGGCCTTCCCGGGGCCGCAGCTGATCGAGTGGGGCGGAGGGCAGCGATGGCTGCGCGGCGGGCACGACCCGGCGCTGCTGCGCCAGGCCGCGCGCAATCTCGGCGGCCACGCCACCCTGTTCCGCGGCGGCGACCGGTCGGCGGGCGTCTTCCAGCCGCTCGCCCCCGCGGTCGCCATGCTGCACGCCCGCCTGAAGCGCGAGTTCGACCCCGCCGGCATCTTCAACCCCGGCCGCATGTACCCGGACCTCTGAGCGATGGAAACCCACCTGGCCGACTGGCTCAAAGGCACGCCCGACGGGATCGAGGCAGAGTCGATCCTGCGCAGCTGCGTGCACTGCGGGTTCTGCACCGCGACCTGCCCCACCTACCAGCTGCTCGGCGACGAGCTCGACGGCCCGCGCGGCCGCATCTACCTGATCAAGCAGGTGGTCGAAGGGGCCGAGCCCACCGCCGCCACGCAGGGCCACCTGGACCGCTGCCTGACCTGCCGGAACTGCGAGACCACCTGCCCGTCGGGGGTGCGCTACGGGCACCTGGTCGACATCGGCCGCAAGCTGGTCGATGCGAAGGTGCGCAGGCCGCTGAAGGAGCGCCTGCTGCGCGCCGCGCTGCGCGAGGGGCTGACCCGCCGCGGCCTGTTCGGGCCGGCGATGCGCGCCGGGCAGGCGGTGCGCCGCCTGCTGCCCGCCGGCCTGCGCGACAAGGTGCCTGCGCGCCGGGCGCCCGGGCCGCTGCCTCGGCGCGGGCATCCGCGCAAGGTGCTGGTGCCGGCGGGATGCGTGCAGCCGGCGATGATGCCCTCGATCGACGCCGCCACGGTCCGCGTGCTGGATGCGATCGGGGTGCAGGCGGTGCCGGGCACCGGCTCGGGCTGCTGCGGGGCGATCCGCCATCACCTGGACGACGGCGCCGGGGCGCTCGCGGATGCGCGGCGCAACATCGAAGCGTGGTGGCCGCTCATCGATTCGCCGGGCGGCCAGGCGGTGGAGGCGATCCTGTCGAACGCCTCGGGCTGCGGCGTGATGCTCAAGGACTATGCGCACCTGCTGCGCGACGACCCCGCCTACGCGGAGAAGGCCCGCAGGGTGAGCGGGCTGGTCCGCGACCTGGCGGAATGGCTGCCGGCCGAGCTCGAGGCTGCCGTCGCGCGCGGCGAGGTGTCGCTGCGGCGCGCGCCGGCCGCGCGGGTGGCCTTCCATCCGCCCTGCACGCTGCAGCACGGCCAGCAGGTCCGCGGCAGGGTGGAGCGGCTGCTGGCGGGCCTGGGCGTGGAGCTGCAGCCGGTGGCGGAGCCGCACCTGTGCTGCGGCTCCGCGGGCACGTATTCCGTGCTGCAGCCGCAGCTCTCGCGGCAGCTGCGGGCCCGCAAGCTGGTGGCGCTGGAGGCGGGCCGGCCCCAGATGCTGCTGTCGGCGAACGTCGGCTGCATCGCCCACCTGCAGGCGGGCACCGGCACGCCGGTGCGCCACTGGGTGGAGTGGCTGGACGAGGCGATCTCGCCGGGGTGAGCAGCGCCCGTCAGCCGCGCGCCGGCGCGTAGTCGACCAGCTCCGACGCGACCCAGTCCTCGCGCAGCAGGATGTTGCGCTCCAGCGAGTAGCGGCGATAGGTGCCGGTCCACTCCCTGCGCACCCATCGGTTCACCGCGGGCGCGTACCAGAGCGTCTCGTGGCGCTCGCATTGGGTGCGCCAGAGGTCCGAGTGGCGGAAGGCGATCCGGCGCTGTATCCAGAGGGTCTCGAAGCGGCCTGCCGGCACCGTCGTTTCCTCCCAGCGCAGCGCGTCGGCCCAGGCGTGCCACTCGAAGGACTCGTCGAGGCCGGGTACCCGGTAGCGGCCCGAGTAGCGCACCGCAGCGCCGGCCTGCAGCTGCGCGGGCAGCAGCGGCTGGGGCGTCTCGAAGCGCTGGAGCATGTCGTAGGCGGGTTCCTGGAGCACGTTCCAGGGCCCTGCGTGGATCTCCTCGGTGCCGTCCGGGGGTGCCCCCCAGCCGGAGACCGCGACGCGCAGCTGCGGCGCGACCGAGGTCACGCGCATCGTGGTCTCGCCAAGGCCCAGCCCGTTGTAGCGGTTGACCTGGCGGTAGCGCCACGCATCGCCCACCCGCACCTGAGGCGCGGAGGCGGACGGGCGCACGATGGCTGCCGGGGCGGCGCAGCCTGCAAGCCCGGCGACGGACAGGGCGCCGATGCCGGCGAGGACCTGCCGGCGCGAGATGCCCCGGGAGCCGGACTCGGCCCGCAGCGGGCCGGAGGGACGATCGGATTTCATCGTGATCCTGCGAACGGTGTGGGCGGTGCGGACGCCTTGGCCGATCCGCCCGGGGGCTCAGGGCACCGGGCGGCCGTCGAGCAGCCGAAGCAGCCCCTTGATCATCCGGTACAGGTACCAGAGCCCGGGGACGATGAACAGGAAGGACAGTAGCCCGAAGGACACCACCGACAGCACCAGGCTGGGGATGAAGGACACCACCACCCAGAACAGCGTCCACCAGAACGTGGAGATCATCCAGTTCATGTGGCTCTCGTAGATCGTGCCGCGGGCGTCGTCTCGCTTGACGTAGTTGACGATGAGCGCCACGACGGACAGCAGGCCCATCGACAGCAGCAGGCCTGCGATGTGCAGCACGTAGTCGAACAGCGCGACCCGGCGCAGCGACTCCTGAGATTCGCGGCTGCCGGGCATCTGCACCAGGTCGTCTGGCATCGGGGTCTCCCAGGGAGGAAGGCCGCCCGGGCGGGCGGCCGTTCCCGATTATCTGCGGGCGCTTTTCCGCAGGGCAAGCCCGGGCGGCGGCGCGGGGCCCTACTCGATCGCCTTGACCATGTCCTCGACGACCTTCTTCGCGTCGCCGAACACCATCATCGTGCGTTCCATGTAGAACAGCTCGTTGTCCAGGCCCGCGTAGCCCGAGGCCATCGAACGCTTGTTCACGATGACCTGGCGGGCCTTGTAGGCCTCGAGGATGGGCATGCCTGCGATCGGCGACTTCGGGTCCTTGGCTGCCGGGTTGACCACGTCGTTGGCGCCCAGCACCAGCACCACGTCGGTGTCGCCGAACTCGGAGTTGATGTCCTCCATCTCGAAGACCTGGTCGTAGGGCACCTCGGCCTCGGCCAGCAGCACGTTCATGTGCCCGGGCATCCGGCCCGCCACCGGGTGGATCGCGTACTTCACCTGCACGCCCTTGGCGATCAGGAAGGCCGCCACTTCACGGATCACGTGCTGGGCTTGAGCCACGGCCAGGCCGTAGCCGGGGACGATGATCACGCTGTCGGCATTGCCCAGCAGGAAGGCCGCGTCGTCGGCCGAGCCGGACTTCACCGGGCGCTGCTCGCCGCCGCCGCCGGTGGCCGCCGCCGCCTCGCCGCCGAAGCCGCCGAGGATGACGTTGAAGAACGAGCGGTTCATCGCCTTGCACATGATGTACGAGAGGATGGCGCCCGAGGAGCCGACCAGCGAGCCGGCGATGATCAGCATGCTGTTGTTCAGCGAGAAGCCGATGCCCGCGGCGGCCCAGCCCGAGTAGCTGTTGAGCATCGACACCACCACCGGCATGTCGGCGCCGCCGATCGGGATGATGATCAGCACGCCAAGCACGAAGGCCAGCGCGAGCATGCCCCAGAACGCCGGCCAGCCCTCGGCCTGCGTGGAGGAGGCGACGAACACCAGGCCCAGCGCCACCATCAGGATGGCCAGGACCAGGTTGAGCATGTGCTGGCCCTTGAACACCACCGGCGCGCCCTGGAACAGCCGGAACTTGTACTTCCCGGACAGCTTGCCGAAGGCGATCACCGAGCCGGAGAAGGTGATCGCGCCGACGAAGGCGCCGATGAAGAGCTCCACCTTGTTGCCCAGCGGGATCGGCTGGCCCTTCTCGACGATGTTGAACGCCCAGGGCTCGGCCACGCAGGCGATCGCGATGAACACCGCGGCGAGGCCGATCATGCTGTGCATGAAGGCGACCAGCTCGGGCATCTTGGTCATCTCGACGCGCTTGGCCATCAGCGTGCCGGCGGTGCCGCCGACCAGCAGGCCGAGCAGCACCCAGGCCATGCCGACGGTGGCGATCTCGGGGCGCAGCTTGTAGATCAGCGCCACCGTGGTGAGCACGGCGATGGCCATGCCCGCCATGCCGAAGCCGTTGCCGATCCGCGAGGTCGACGGGTGGGACAGGCCCTTGAGGGCCTGGATGAAGAAGATCGATGCGACCAGGTACAGCAGTACGACGAGGTTCATGCTCATGGCGTCGGGCTCCGGGTCACTTCTTGGCGGAGCCGGCCTTCGGCTCCTTCTTCTTGAACATCTCGAGCATCCGACGCGTGACCAGGAAGCCGCCGAAGACGTTGACCGCCGCCAGCGCAACCGCCAGCACGCCCATCGTCTTGCCCAGCCCTGTCTCGGTCATCGCGGCGGCAAGCATCGCGCCGACGATGATGATCGCGGAGACTGCATTGGTGACCGCCATCAGCGGCGTGTGCAGCGCCGGCGTCACGTTCCAGACCACGTGGTAGCCGACGTAGATCGCCAGCACGAAGATGATCAGGTTGATCACCGTGGGGTTGATGAGTTCCATGTGTTCTTCTCCTGTGCCGGTCAGCCGTTGCGGCGTACGATTTCGCCGCCTGCGCACAGCAGGCAGGCCGCGACGATGTCGTCTTCCCGGTTCACGGCGAGGGCGCCGTCCTTGTCGACCACCAGCTTGAGGAAGTCGAGCACGTTGCGGGCGTAGAGGGCGGACGCGTCCGCCGGCACGGTGGCCGGCAGGTTCGGCTGGCCGATGATGCTCACGCCGTGCTTCACGACCGTGGCGCCGGCCTCGCTGAGCGCGCAGTTGCCGCCCTGCTCGACGGCCATGTCCAGGATCACCGAGCCGGGCTTCATCGACTTCACCATGTCTTCGGTGACCAGCACCGGCGCCTTGCGGCCGGGGATCAGCGCGGTGGTGATGACGATGTCGGCCTGCTTCATGCGCTCGGCCACCGCGGCGGCCTGGCGCTGCATCCACGCCGCCGGCATCGGCCGCGCGTAGCCGCCGACGC
>JBKHVS010000120.1:0-9965 GCA_046569945.1 Gammaproteobacteria bacterium
GCAGCATGCGGGCACACCCATTCACGCGCCTGCGGCGCCCCGGCTAGGCGCGCGGCCGACGCATCGTCAGGGCGATCCCTCCGAGCACCAGCGTCATGCCCACGTAGTGAAACCAGGCCGGGTACTCGCCCAGCAGCAGGGTGGTGCGCCCTCGCAGCCACGGCATCAGCGTGGATCGCGTCTCCTCCGGCGCGCTGCCGGCCGCGCAGTCGAGCACCGTGTAGCCGAGCGCGCGATACGCCGCAATCCTCGGCTCGATCGCGGCGCGCGCGTCGACCAGGTCGTGCTTGTTCACCAGCAGCGCGATCGGCACCTCCCCGGCCTCCGCGGCGAGCAGCACGCGCAGCAGCAGCTCCTCCGAGAAGGGCGGGTCTGCCGCGATGACGACGCCGGCCTGGTCGACGTTGGCCGCGATCAGCTTGGTGCGGAAGGCATCGCTGCGCTTGAACTCGTTGCGGCGCGGCGCCACCGAGTCGATCACCGCCTGGCCGGAGCCCAGCTGGCCGATCCGGACCCGGTCTCCTGTGGCAAGGCTGCCGCGCTTGCCCCGGGTGACCGCGCTGAGCGTGGTGCCGTCCTCGTCGGTGCGGACCGCGAAGTGACGGCCGTAGCTCGCGACGATGGTTGCGTTGGGCACGGGGATTCAGTCCTCGGTGGGGGAGAAGGCGGCGTCCGTCATTGCCGCGCAGGCGAAGTCGTTCAGGGTCAGTCCGCGCGCCGAGTGCGTGCTCCAGCGGACGACGCAACTGCCATGGCCGACGAGGAGCTCGGGGTGATGGTCCTGCGCTTCGGCGAGCGCGGCGACCGCGTTGACGAAACCGATGGTTGCCCGGTAGGCGGCGAACCGGTACTCGCGCTCGAGCGTGCCCCCGTCCGCGCGCCAGCCGGGAAGCTGCGCGAGCAGCGCGGCGGCCTGCGCAGGGCCGAGCGCCGATGCAGGGCCCAGCGGGCGGCATTGCCAGGCCAGCAGCTGCGCGCGCGTCATGGGGACGGATGTGCTCACCGTTTTTCCTTCGCTGCGTTCATGCCGCGAGCAGCCGGCCGATCCGCTGGGCCGCCGGCGGATGCGAGTCGTGGAAGGCCGAGTGCACCGGATCGGGCGTCAGGGTGGAGGCGTTGTCCTCGTAGAGCTTCACCAGGGCGCTGGCCAGCGCCGTGGCTCGGGCGTTGCGCGCGGCGAAGGCGTCGGCCTCGAATTCGTGACGGCGCGACAGCATGCTGAAGAGCGGCTGCAGCGGAAACGTGAACACCGGCAGTGCAAGGAAGAACAGCAGCAGTGCGAGGGCCTCGAAGTCGACCGGAGCGCCCACGCCCAGGCCCTGGTAGAACCACGGCTGGCGCGCGAGCAGGCCCAGCAGCCACAGGCCGGCGAGGCTGGTCGCCATGCCCAGGAGGATGCGCTTGCGGATGTGCTTCAGGCGGAAGTGTCCCAGCTCGTGCGCCAGCACCGCCTCGATCTCGTCCTCGTCGAGCCGCGAGAGCAGGGTGTCGAAGAACACGATGCGCCGCGCGCGGCCGAAGCCGGTGAAATAAGCGTTGCCATGCGCCGATCGGCGGCTGCCGTCCATCACGAACAGGCCCCGGGGCGCGAAGCCGCAGCGCGTCAGGAGGGCCTCCACCCGGGCGCGCACCGGTCCGGGCGGCAGCGGCTCGAAGCGGTTGAACAGCGGCGCGATCACCGACGGGTACAGCCACATCACGAAGAGGCTGAAGGCGATCCACAGCGCCCATACCCAGAGCCACCAGGACTGGCCGGCGCTGCGCATCAGCCATAGCGCAGCGGCGGCCAGCGGCAGTCCGAGGGCTGCGCCGATCGCGGCGCCGCGCAGCAGGTCGGCAGTCCAGAGCCGCAGGCTCATCCGGTTGAAGCCGAAGCGCTGCTCGAGCCGGAACTGGCGATACCAGTCCATCGGCAGGTCGAGGAGGCCGCCGATCAGGACCACCGAACCCACCAGCAGCACCTGGCGCAGCAGCGGCGCGTCGGGAAGCAGCCCCAGCCAGGCGTCCTGCAGCCACTGCAGGCCGCCGAGCAGAGTGAACCCGACCAGCACCGCGCTGCCGAAGGCGGCTTCGAGCAGGCCCAGGCGCACGCGCGCCACGGTGTAGTCGGCGGCCCTCTGGTGCGCCTGCAGCGGCACCCGCTGCGCGAAGGCCTCGGGCACCGCGCCGCGATGGCGCGCAACGTGGCGCACCTGGCGGCCGGCCAGCCAGTACCTGAGTGCGAGCGAGACGGCCAGCGCGGCCACGAACAGGGTACTGAAGGCGAGGGGGGTCAACGGCTGTGCCAGAATCCGGGTCGGAGAAAAATTATGTCACAGCCATCAACGGCCCCGCAGGGGCCCAACGAGACCTGGCTCATCTGGGTCGACATGGAAATGAGCGGCCTCAGCCCGGAGACCGACCGGATCATCGAGGTCGCGGTCGCCGTCACCGACGGCGAGCTGAACCTGATCGCAGAGAGCGAGGCGCTCGCCGTGCACCAGCCGGACGCGGTGCTCGACGGCATGGACCAGTGGAACCGCTCGACGCACGGCAAGTCGGGCCTCACCGAGCGGGTGCGCGTCTCGGCGCTGACCGAGGCCGACGCCGAGGCCGCGATCATCGATTTCCTGCGCCCGCTGGTGCCGCCGGGAAAGTCGCCGATGTGCGGGAACTCGATCTGCCAGGATCGGCGCTTCATGGCGCGCTACATGCCGCAGCTCGAGGCCTATTTCCACTACCGCAACCTCGACGTCAGCACGCTCAAGGAGCTCTGCAAGCGCTGGCGCCCGGAGGTGGCGCGCGCATTCGCCAAGCGCAGCGCGCATACCGCTCTGGCGGACATCCGCGAATCGATCGACGAGCTCCGCCACTACCGCGAGCACTTCATCGGCCAGGCGCCGCTGCCTTCGCCGGCAGGCTGAGGCCGGCCGCAGCGCCGGCGTCCTGCCGCCAGCGGCGCACCGTCAGCAGGCCCAGGCCCACGGTGGCGGCCGCGAGCCCCACCGTGCCGGCGACCCAGAAGCCCAGCGCGCCGGTCCGTTCGCCATTGAACACGCCGGCCACGTCCCCGGGCTGCGTACCGAAGGTCAGCCACCAGCCTCCGCCGAGGCCGACGGCCCACATCGCGAGCACGTACACCACCATCGGCAGCGTCGCGATCTTGTAGGCCCGCAGGATGAAGCCGAACTGGGTCTGCATGCTGTCGAAGAAATGGAAGACCGCCACTGCGGCGATCAGCGGCAGGCTGGCGCGCACCACGTCGAGATCGCTGGTGTAGGCATGCGCGATCGGCAGCCGTCCGGCGAGCAGCACCGCCGCGGTCGCCAGCGCGAGCCACACCGCGAGCCGCAGCCCGGTCAGCGCATAGCGCCTGGCGCGCTCCGGGTCGCCCGCGCCGATCGACTGGGCCACCAGGGTGCTGGTGGCGCTCGCCAGGCCCAGGCCGCCCATGTAGCAGATGCCGGTCAGGTTGGCCGCCACCTGGTGGCTCGCCGAGGTGGTCGCGCCCAGGCGGGCGAGGAACAGCGCCATGAAGGTGAAGGACGTGATCTCCACCGTGTATGCCGCGCCGATCGGCACGCCCAGCCGCAGCAGCTCGCCCATGCGGCGGCGGTCGGGACGGCTGCGCTGGAGCAGCGCGAAGCGCGCATAGGCGCTGTCCATCGCCAGCCACAGGCCGGCCAGGATCGCCGAGAGCCAGGCGATGACGGCGGTGGCCACGCCGCATCCCGCGCCCCCCATCGCCGGGAGCCCCGCGTCCTCCCAGCCGTACATGAAGAGCGCATTGAGCGGGACCTTCAGCGCCACGCCGACGAGGTTGATGTACATCACCACCTGCGGCCTGGAGATCGCCGTGTTCAGCGCATAGAAGGCGCGGAAGAACAGCGCTGGCGGCAGTCCCGCCGCCACGGCCCACAGGTAGCCTCGCACCAGCTCCGCCACCTCGGGCGGCGGCGCGGCGAGCGCCAGCCAGGGATCGGTCCAGGCGAGCGCGACAGAGCCCAGCAGCGACAGCGCCACCGTCAGCCAGAGGGCCTGCTGGAAGGAGGCGCCGATCTCGCCGTGCCGGCCCGCCCCGTAGTGCTGCGCGACGATCGGCGAAAGCCCGAGCAGGGTTCCCATCAGGCCGATGTAGACCGTGATGTAGATGCTGACGCCGATTCCGATCGCGGCCATGTCGTTGGCCGACAGCCGCCCCACCATCACCGTGTCGATGACGCCGTTGAGCATCACCGCGAGCTGCCCGATGAACACCGGCCAGGCGAGCCGCAGGATGTCCTTGCGCATGGGGGGCCGCACCTGTGGTTCTCCTCAGCTCGCGCGGCGGTACAGGCGCAGCCGCTCGTCGCGGTCGCGCAGGCGGCTGCCCTCCCAGTGCAGCGCCCATCCCCGGATCGGCTCCGGAGCCGTCCGCGCAAGCGGCCCGCTGTCCTGCACCAGCAGCCAGTCGCAGTCGCCATCGGCCGGACCGAACTTCAGCCTGCCGAAGTAGAACAGCGTGGCGCGCTGCGCCGATCCCAGCCCGCGGGTCCCCACGCAGCGGTAGCCCTCGGGCAGCGCCTGCGCTGCGCGCTGGGCCACCTCCCGGTAGGTGTTGCGCTCGTTGAACGCCGGCAGCCACAGGGTCATCAGCAGGAACCAGGCGAGCACAAGTCCGCCGGAGGACAGCACCACCGCGCGCCAGATCATCGGCGGATGGCGCGACACCCGCCAGCGCACCAGGGCGAGCCAGGCGAGGCTGGCCAGCAGCCCCGCCGCGACGTCCAGCAGGATCCAGTCGGGCTCGAAGCCCGGCGCGATCCGCGCGGCGCGGTAGGCCATGCGTGGCGGATAGCCGACGACGAACGCGATCCAGTAGGCCCAGACGACGAGGCCGATCAGGCTGTAGGTCATCACCGCGAACCAGTCGACGAGGCTGACGACGTTGCGCCGCAGCGTGGGAAGCCCCAGCGCGGCGAGCATCGCCAGGGGGAGTGCGGCGGGCAGCAGCTGGCTGCCCTGGGCCGCCGATCCCGCCACGGAAATCAGGGCGATCGCCCCCAGGTTGACCAGCGGCAGCGCGATCGCAGGCTCCCCGAGCCGGCCGCGCCAGCGCAGCGCAGCCCAGAGCGCGATCGGCCAGCTCGGCCAGAAATACCAGGGGAGGGTCCGCAGCAGGTAGAGCGCATCGTCGATGCCGGGGGCGGCCAGCTGCGCCTGGTTCCAGGCCAGCCAGGCGGCGAGGTGCAGGCGTCCCGCCTCTCCGGAGGCCAGCAGCGCGGCCGGCCAGAGCAGGCCGGCGGCGAGTCCGGCCGGTACCACCGTGGCGAGCCACCGTCCGGCCACGAGCCGGTACGGGCCGGAGGCCAGCGGCAGCGCCAGCGCGGTCAGCAGCAGCACCGCGGCCGGCAGCAGCCCCTTCGTCATCACCGAAGCGCCGATGGCGGCGCCGGCCAGCAGGCCGCCCGACAGCGGCCGCTCCAGCGCGCGCGCCGCGCCGAGCATGAACAGTCCGCAGAGCACCAGCTGGGCGGTATCGGCAGTGGTCTCGTGTACGCGCGCGATGACGCCGATGGTGGCCAGCAGCACCAGCAGCGCCGAGTCGGCAATCGCCCGCCCGAAGTCGATGCGCGAGGCCGCCGCGCCCAGCGGGTCCGAGGGCAGCACGCCGGGACGCCGGGCCAGCGCGTAGACCGCGTACCAGGTGGCAACGAAGAGCAGCACCAGCCCGAGCATCGCGGCCACCAGCGCCGCCGCGTGCTCGCTCAGCGGCAGCACGCGCGCCGCCGCGGCGCCGAACCAGAAGGGAAGGGGGCCCGCGCCCGGCGTGGGTTCGCCGGCGATGTTGGGGATCAGCCAGTCCGCGGCCGTACCGCGCGCCATCGACAGCGCAACCCCGAAACCCGCAGCGTCCGCATGGCGCCAGGGATCCCGGCCGACGAAGCCCGGCAGGATGTAGAGCGCGCAAAGCAGCAGCAGCCCCCACCTGGGGAGCTTTCCTGCCTGCAGTTCGGTGACCAGGAACGGGCGCATCGTGCCGACGATAAACAAAATCCGCGGGGCTGCGTCGCCCGTGTCCGGAAAAAACAAAGGCAGCCTGCGGCTGCCTTGGTCGTGTTGGCGGGGCGCCAGGCCCCGCCGGGGCCCATGGCCCCTTGCCCGGTGGCCGGGAGGGCCGGCCGCCGCGCCGCTCAGCCGGCCTTGCCGGCGCGCGCGAACTTCTGGCGGAACTTCTCGACGCGGCCGGTCTCGTTGATCCGCTGCTGAGCACCGGTGTAGAACGGATGCGATTCCGAGGTCACGTC
This sequence comes from Gammaproteobacteria bacterium, assembly GCA_046569945.1. GTDB lineage: Bacteria > Pseudomonadota > Gammaproteobacteria > Burkholderiales > Burkholderiaceae_E > Quisquiliibacterium. The sequence goes on from JBKHVS010000120.1 coordinate 6,267, forward strand.
CAGCTTCACGAGCGGGTACTCGTTGCCGTCGTCCATCGTGATCTTCTCGCGGGTGGCCACGGTGGAGCGCGTGATGAACTTGAAACCGCTGGCCATGTCCTGGAAGACGACTTCGCGGTAGTTCGGGTGGATGCCTTCTTTCATCGTGGTTCCCTCTGGAGTGTGACGACCGCCGCCCCAGGGCGCGCGAATCCGGCACGGTTGTTCAGGAGCTGAATATTCAGCCAAGCCCGCGATTATAGGATGAAATCATCCGCCCCGCTTCATCATGTCGAAGAATTCCTGGTTGCTCTTGGTCTGGCGCATCTTGTCGAGCAGGAACTCCATCGCGGCGATCTCGTCCATGTCGTGCAGCAGCTTGCGCAGGATCCAGATCTTCTGGAGGGCTTCCTGCTTGATCAGCAACTCCTCGCGGCGCGTGCCGGAGCGCGAGATGTTGATCGCGGGATACACCCGCTTCTCCATCATCCGGCGGTCAAGGTGCAGCTCCATGTTGCCGGTGCCCTTGAACTCCTCGTAGATCACCTCGTCCATCCGGCTGCCGGTGTCGATCAGCGCGGTGGCGATGATGGTCAGCGAGCCGCCCTCCTCGATGTTCCGGGCGGCGCCGAAGAAGCGCTTCGGGCGCTGCAGGGCGTTGGCGTCGACGCCGCCGGTCAGCACCTTGCCGGAGGCCGGCACCACGGTGTTGTAGGCGCGCGCCAGGCGGGTGATCGAATCGAGCAGGATGACCACGTCGCGCTTGTGCTCGACCAGCCGCTTGGCCTTCTCGATGACCATCTCGGCGACCTGCACGTGGCGGGTGGCCGGCTCGTCGAAGGTGGAGGCCACGACCTCGCCGCGCACCGAGCGGCTCATCTCGGTGACCTCCTCGGGGCGCTCGTCGATCAGCAGCACGATCAGCGTCACCTCGGGGTGGTTCGTCGTGATCGCATGCGCGATGTGCTGCATCAGCACGGTCTTGCCGGCCTTGGGCGGCGCGACGATCAGGCCGCGCTGGCCAGCGCCGATCGGCGCGATCATGTCGATGATCCGCCCGGTGATGTTCTCCTTCGCCTCGATGTTGCGCTCGAGGGTCATCACCCGGTCGGGGTGCAGCGGCGTCAGGTTCTCGAACAGGATCTTGTTCTTGCTCGCCTCGGGCGGCTCGCCGTTGATCTTGTCCACCTTCACCAGTGCGAAGTAGCGCTCGCCTTCCTTGGGCGTGCGCACCTCGCCTTCGATGGTGTCGCCGGTGTGCAGGTTGAAGCGGCGGATCTGCGACGGCGAGATGTAGATGTCGTCGGTGCTCGCCAGGTACGAGGTCTCGGGCGAGCGCAGGAAGCCGAAGCCGTCGGGCAGGACCTCGAGCACCCCGTCGCCGAAGATGGTTTCGCCGGTCTTGGCCTTGCGCTTCAGGATGGCGAACATCAGCTCCTGCTTGCGCATCCGCTGCGGGCCCTCGATGTCGAGACCCGTGGCCATTTCGATCAGCTGCGAGACGTGCAGCGCCTTCAGTTCGGAAAGGTGCATCGATTCAGACTCCCCGCGGGGAAGAGGAAAGCATCCGGGAACGGACGTAGGGTGTGGAAGATCGTGGAGATCGACTGGGATTCGGTCTGCGACGGGACGGAAAGCGGGCGGCGGGCGCTGCGCGTGTCACCCGGCGTTTGGCCGGATGTCAGCGGGTCGTGGGACTTCGGGCGGGGCATCGCCCACAGGAACGACGCGGCGCCCGGTCGATGTTGGGCGCCGCGAGCGGCGGCACGCTTGCGCGAGCCGCGAGATTACAACGAATCAGAGATGGCTGTCCAGAAACAGCGTGAGCTGCGATTTCGACAGCGCGCCGACCTTGGTGGCGACCTGCGCGCCGTTCTTGAAGAGCATCAGCGTGGGGATGCCGCGGATGCCGTACTTGCTGGCGGTGGCGTTGTTCTCGTCGACGTTGACCTTGGCGATCTGCAGCCGGCCCTCGTAGTCGCGCGAGATCTCGTCGAGGATGGGCGCGATCATCTTGCAGGGCCCGCACCACTCGGCCCAGTAGTCGACGAGCACCGGTGCTTCCGACTTGAGAACGTCCTGTTCGAAGGAGGCGTCCGAAACGTGTTTGATTGACATGGTCTGCGATCCCTTTCTGCGTACCAAAAAATACCACAGGCCGGCGCCGGTCCCGCGGCTGATAGAATCACTTCCGGGCGGGCCTCCCCGCATTGCGGCATGGTGAACCTGGTCAGGTCCGGAAGGAAGCAGCCACAGCCAACCGCCGTGAGTGCCGGGGTCCCGGCTCGCCCACCCGTCCTTCGCAGGCGCGTCCTTTCCCATGCACCCCTCTCTTCCTCTGATCCGGTGACGAACCGGCCGCTCGCATGAGTCATCAGGTGCTGGCACGCAAGTGGCGGCCGCGCGACTTCGAGTCGCTGGTCGGTCAGGAGCACGTCGTGCGCGCGCTGTCGCACGCGCTCGAGACGGGCCGGCTGCATCACGCCTACCTGTTCACCGGCACGCGGGGCGTCGGCAAGACGACCATCGCGCGCATCCTGGCCAAGTCGCTCAACTGCGAGGCAGGGCAGGGCGCGCATCCCTGCGGCCGCTGCCGGGCCTGCACCGAGATCGACGAGGGGCGCTTCCCGGACTATCTCGAGCTCGACGCCGCCTCCAACCGCGGGGTCGAGGAGATGGTGCAGCTGCTCGAGAACGCCGTGTACTCGCCGGTTTCGGGGCGCTTCAAGGTCTACGTGATCGACGAGGTGCACATGCTGAGCACGCATGCGTTCAATGCGATGCTCAAGACCCTCGAGGAGCCGCCGCCGCACGTGGTCTTCATCCTGGCGACCACCGACCCTCAGAAGGTGCCGGTGACGGTGCTGTCGCGCTGCCTGCAGTTCAACCTGAAGAACATGCCGCCGGCGGCGATCGCAGGCCACCTCGCCCGGGTCCTGCAGGCCGAGGGCATCCCGGCCGAAGCCCCCGCGCTCGCGCTGATCGGCCGCGCGGCGGCCGGCAGCATGCGCGATGCGCTGTCGCTGCTCGACCAGGCCATCGCCTTCTCCGCGGGCAACGTCGACGAGTCGGCAGTGCGCGAGATGCTGGGTGTGGTCGACCGCAGGCACCTGGAGCAGCTTCTCGAGGCGCTGGTCGCGGGCGACGGCCCGGGGCTGGTCGCGGTCGCCGATTCGATGCTGGCGGGCAACGCGCCCTTCGGCCGCACGCTGGCCGACCTGGCGGCGCTGCTGCAGCGCATCGCGCTGGCGCAGGTCGGCGTCCTGGGCGACGAGGACGATCCGGACGCGCTGCAGCGCCATGCGCGCGAGATCCCCGCCGAAGACCTGCAGGTCTGGTACCAGATCGCGATCCATGGCGCGCGCGACCTCCCGCTGGCGCCCGACGAGCACACCGGCTTCACCATGACGCTGCTGCGCCTGCTGGCCTTCCGGCCCGGCGAGGCGCCGGCCCCGGCGCGGCAGGCTGCGGCCCGGCCTGCGGCGGGCCGCGCAGCGCAGCCGGGCGCCGCGCAGCGGGCAGCAACGCAGCAGGCAGCTCCCCAGCAGGCAGCTCCCCAGCAGCCGGCTCCCCAGCGGGCAGCCCCGCAGCAGCTGACCCCGCAGCAGCTGACCCCGCAGCAGCCGACCCCGCAGCAGCCGACCCCGCAGCAGCCGACCCCGCAGCAGCCGACCCCGCAGCAGCCGGCGCCCAGGCCCGCGGCAGCGTCTCCGGAGCAGG
>JBKHVS010000121.1:0-9820 GCA_046569945.1 Gammaproteobacteria bacterium
GCAGCGGATGCGGGAGGTCGCCGATCTCGTCCAGGAAGAGGGTGCCGCCGTCGGCGGTCTCGATCTTGCCGGGGGTGGTCTTGGAGGCGCCGGTGAACGCGCCCTTCTCGTAGCCGAACAGCTCGGCCTCGAGCAGGGTGTCGGGAATGGCGGCGCAGTTGATGGCGATGAAGCGCTTGTCCTTGCGCGGCGAGAGCTGGTGCAGCGCCCGGGCGAACACTTCCTTGCCGGTGCCGCTGTCGCCCAGCAGCAGGACGGTGGCGCTGGTGGGCGCAAGCCGCTCCACCTGGCGCGCCAGCTTGAGCATGACGGGGTCGCGGGTGATCAGGCCGTCGAGCGGGCTCTCGACCGTGGCGTTGGCCAGGCGGCGGTTCTCGCGCTCCAGGTCCGCGACGCGGAAGGCGCGCTCCAGCACCAGACTGAGGATCTCCGGCTCGAAGGGCTTGGCGAAGAAATCGTAGGCGCCCATGCCGATGGCCTTGAGCGCATTGGAGCGGTCGTTCTGGCCGGTCAGTGCGATGACCTTGGTGGCGGGGGCCAGCGAGAGGATCTCCTCGAGGGTGCGGAAGCCTTCCTCGGGCGTGTCGGGGTCGGGCGGTAGGCCGAGGTCGAGCGTGACCACCGCGGGCTCGTGGCGGCGCAGTTGTGCGATCGCCGCCTCGCGGTTGTCCGCGAAGACCACGTTGTACTGGTCGAAGGACCAGCGCATCTGCTTCTGCAGGCCGGGGTCGTCCTCGACCATCAGCAGCGTGGGGCGCTGCTCGGCGCTGGACGGCAGGTCCGCCGGCTCCTGCGGCTGCGTGCGCCTGTTGTTCTCTGCGACGGTCGACATCCGATGCTCCTTGCTCATCCGTTCGCTGTGGCCAGCGCCAGCGGCAGCCGGATCCTGAACAGGCTGCCTGCGCCTTCGCTGCTCTCTACCTCGAGCGAGCCGCCCAGCTCGCGCACGTACTCCCGGCTCTCGAAGGCGCCGATGCCCATGCCGTGGTCCTTGGTGGACTCGAAGGGCTTGAACAGCTGCTCGCGGATGAAGCGCTCGCTCATGCCCTTGCCTGTGTCCTCCACCTCGATGCGCGCATTACTGCCCTCGCGCTGTGCCCGCAGGGTGATTCTCCCACTGCGCGGCGTGGCTTCCGCCGCGTTCTGGACCAGATGGCCGATCACGCGCTCCAGGCGGTCGCGGTGCGCGAGCACCGCTGCGTGCTGCAGCTCGGGCGCCACCTCCAGCGCGGGCTCCGGCCCCGTGCCGCGCCTGCTGCGCAGCGCCGCCTCGAGCGCGCCGAGCAGCGGCACCGGTCCCGGAGGCTCGATCGGCCGGGTGCCTGCCCGCAACTGCATCAGAAGGCCCTGCATCCGGCCAAGGACATTCTCCACGGTGTCCAGCATGTCCTGCTGGAACTCGGGGTTGTTCCGGTGGCGGGCGGCGTTGGCCATCAGCAGCGAGAGCTGGGCGACCAGGTTCTTCAGGTCGTGGACGACGAAGGCCGACATCCGGTTGAAGGACTCGAACTGGCGCGCCTGCACCAGCGATTCCACCGCGCGGCGCACCGCCAGGTAGCTGGCCACCTGGCGGGCGGCGGCCTTGAGCGCGTCGCGCACCTCCCAGTCCACCGTCACCGGGGCCACGGGCTGCGCCAGCAGCGCGAAGCCCAGCAGCTGGTCGTGCAGCATCAGCGGGACGATCAGCCAGTTCTGCGGCTCGTCGGCGATCCCGGCGGGCAGGGCAAGGCCGTCGTAGCGCTGCGGATGCTCGCGCCACTCGGGCAGGCTCACCACCCACTGCGTGGAGCGCAGGAAGGCGGCCAGCGGATCGCTGCCCTGGACGACGGGCGTCGGGCCGTGGAACACCCAGCGCGCATTGCAGACGAAGGCGCCGTCGTCGCCCGAGAGCCAGAGCGCGGCGCCCGGGCTCTCGACGAGGCGCGCAAGGCCCTGGAGCGCGCGGATCTCGAGCAGCTCGCTGCCCTGGGGGGGCTGGGCGGGGGTGTCGGCGCTGCGATCGGGGCGGCGCTGCGGATTCGGTGGCTGGCTGGCCGGCCCGGGGGCCGGCACGGCTCCGGCCGGCGCTGCCGGCGCCTCCGACAGCAGTTCCGTGAGCCGCAGCCACTCCGCCCGGTAGTCGTAGCGGTAGCGGAAGAAGTGCTTGGCCAGCAGCACCCGCAGCCGCGCGCGCAGGCTGCCGGAGAAGAGCGCCACCATCAGCGCGACCACGGCGACGAAGACGAACAGCGCCTGCGCCGCCTCGCCCCAGTCGCCGCCGAACCAGCGCAGCAGGTAGCCGCCCATCGCCATCAGCATCAGGAACATGCCGGCGGCGAACAGGGTGGCGCTGTGGAACACCACCTGGCGCGACACGGTGATCCCGGTCTTCCACTGGTCGTTGCGGGCGGCCGCGATGCCCAGCAGCGGCACCAGCACCGCGTTGGCGTAGCCGCGCACCGACCAGAGCGCCGGGTTCATCCGCGAGAACAGCAGCGCTTCGCTGTACATGAAGAGGTCGAAGCCGAACAGCGCGAGCAGGCCGATGGCCAGGAACTTCAGCGCCCAGCGCCCGTCGGGGCCGGTGTTGCGGTAGACCTGCTCCAGGCAGACCAGCGCGAACACCGCGCCGATCACGTGCACGATGAAGGCAGGGCGCTCGCCGAAGGCGAAGAGCTCCACCGCCACGGCGCCGACCACGATGGTGGCCGCGGCGACCATGCCGCCGCTGGCGGCGCGCTGCGCGCTGTCGGGCGCTGCGCCGTCGCCCGAGCCCATCGCGCGCAGCAGCGACAGCAGGAAGAGGATCCAGAAGAAGAGCCGCGCCGCCTCGGCGAGCGAGACCAGCAGCACGGGGACCGGCAGCCCGGCCATCGCCGCAGCCACCGTGGCCGCCCAGGCCGCCTCGACCGCGACCGCGACCAGGAAGAGCCGCCCGGTGCCCGGCGGCGCGCCCTTGCGGCCCAGCAGCAGCGCGAAGCCCAGGTAGGCGATCGCAGCCAGCGCAAAGCCCGGCAGGGCGAGCGGGATCAGCATGGGAGCCTCGCGTTCAGCGCGCGCCCTTGCCCAGCAGCACCACCTGCGCGGTCTCGATCAGGATGAGCAGGTCGAGGAACAGCGAGTGGTTCTTGACGTAGTAGAGGTCGTACTCCAGCTTGGCGATCGCGTCCTCCACCGAGGCGCCGTAGGGGTAGCTCACCTGCGACCAGCCGGTGATGCCCGGCTTAACGCTGTGGCGGACGTCGTAGTAGGGGATCTCGGCGACCAGCTGGCGGACGAAGAAGGGGCGCTCCGGACGGGGGCCCACGAAGCTCATGTCGCCGCGCAGCACGTTGATGAGCTGCGGCAGCTCGTCGATGCGGGTCTTGCGGATGATGCGGCCGACACGGGTGACGCGGTCGTCGTTGGCGCCGGCCCAGCGCGGCTTGCCGTCGCCCTCGGCGTCCTGGCACATAGAGCGCAGCTTGAGCACGGTGATCGACTTGCCGCCCTGGCCGACGCGCTCCTGGCGGTAGAACACCGGCCGGCCGCTCTCGATGACGATCGCCGCCATCGCCAGCAGCAGGATGGGCAGCGTGACCACGAAGAGGCCGAGGCTGACGGTGATGTCGAAGAGCCGCTTGACGGCGTCGCGCAGGGCGCCGCGATCGAAGCCGCGGCCGAAGATCAGCCAGCTTGCGCGCATGTTGTCCAGCTTGAGGATGCCCTTCTCGCGCTCGTAGAACGAGGCGAGGTCGAGCACGCGAACGCCATCGAGCTTGGCGTCGAGCAACTGGCGAAGCGGCAGCACCCCGCCGCGGCGCTCGCGCACCGCGATGACGATCTCGGAGACGCGCAGGTCGCGCACGGTGCGGCCGAGCTGGTCGTGGTTGATGCGGCGCTCCGGCTCGCCGGCCTCGCGCTCGCCGATCACCGGATACATGCCGGCGTACTGGATGGTGCGGCCGCGTTCGCCCTCGTGCAGGAAGCGGATCACCTCCTCGGCTTCCTTGCCGTTGCCCAGCACCAGCACCCGCCGCTTGGGCAGGCCGATGTCGGTGACCCGGAAGAAGATCATGCGCAGCAGCAGCACGCCACCCAGCGCGAAGACCGACGCGGTGGCCATCACGCCGCGGCCGACGTAGGTGTCCGGAAACAGGTAGAAGACCACCGACATCGCCAGCAGCGCCAGGCCGTAGGCCACCGCCAGCCGCTGCACCGTGGTGCGGAAGCGCTCGAGCTTCTGCTCGTACAGACCCAGCGCGGTCATCGCCAGCATCATGAGCACCGTGAACAGCGCGGCGTCGAACAGCGGCACCGGCCCGGTGAACTCCGCGAGCCGCAGCTGGTAGCCCAGCACCATCGACTGGAACAGCACCATCGCCTCGATCAGCGCGAGGAGCAGGGTCCTGGTCGAAAGGTAGTGATTGAAGACGCGGATCATCCCCGGGCGCTCTTATTGTGTGTTCCTGGTGCTCGTGGCGGCGGGTGGCCGCAGCAGTCGGGACCAAGGCTATCGACCGCGCGCACGGCGCGGAATGACCTTGCGCACGGGGCGGCGTCTCCCTGCCGCCCCGGATGTGACTTTAGTCACTGTAAGGATAACCGACACCCGAGGACCATCGCCTGTCGGCAGTGCTGCGGGCCTGGCGGTGCCGACGGACGGTCGGCGCCGCCTGCGCGCCGCTGCCGGATCAGGGAGGCAAGCCGTGTGCCGATGCGTCCTCGTCCCCCGCGGGCTGCCGCCGGGGATCCTGCCGGAAGAAGCCGGCCAGAGCTTCGTACCAGGCCGGGAAGGCCTGGGCCAGGGCGTCCGGAGCCACGAAGAAGGCCTCGCCCGAGACCGCGAAGAACTCCGCCGGGGTCGGTGGCGGCGTAGGGGTCCAGCGGCAGCCGCGCGTAGTAGGGGTCGGCGGCCGGGCCCTCGGGATCGACGGGGGCCGGGATGGCGCGCTCCACCCGGTCGAGCGGATGGCAGAAGTCGTCGTAGGCGGCCAGCAGCGCCTGCTCCCAGCGCGCGCGCGCGGCGCGGGGCAGCGGCGGGATGCCATCGGCGTCGCCGTCGGCGAGGTCGAGCTTGTGGACGAATTGGTGGATGGTGACGTTCCAGCCGCGGCTGCGCTCGCCCGGGGCGGCGTCGGCCCAGGAGAGCACCACCGGGCCGCGGTCCATCGCCTCGCCGGCCAGCGCCTCGACGCTCTCGTGCACCACGCCGGCCTCGTCGACCTGGCTGCGGCGCACGATGAACTGGTCGGGGTGGATCACCAGTTCGACGAAGTCGTCGTAGCCGCCCAGGCCCAGGTGCAGCACCGGCAGGCAGGCCTGGAAGGCGATCGCGGCCTGCATCCGCGGGGTGACCGGGAACTCGTGGGCGCCGCTGAAGGTCTTGCGGCGCAGGAACTCCTCGCACAGCGCGCGAAGGCTCTCGAGCTCGGCTTCGCCGAGATGGCCGGCGAAGGGGAAGTCCGCCACGGTGCGGCGCCAGAGCTTGTCGTCGATCTGCGGGGCGGGCCTGCGGCCGAACCAGGGGAGGGGCATCGTGGCTGTCGTTTCCTATAATGCGGTCTGTCCTGCAAGGGCGCCTGCGGGCGCCCGCCCACCGGAGTCTAGCCTCATCGAAGCGCACCTCGCCGAGGGCGCGGCCCTGCCGCCCCCTCCCGTTCCGGACACCGCCCGGATCGACCGCGCGCTGGCGCTTGCGCGCGAGCGCATCGGCGAGTCCACCGGCCGCACGGGAGAGCCTGTGCTGGGCCATGGCCAGGGAACCATGTCGATCCTGGCGGAGCTGGGCGCGGACGAGGCCACGCAGGTGGCGGCGCTGCTGTTCGGCGCGGGCGACACCCTGGGGCGCGAGGAGATCGAGCTCGCCTTCGGGCAGGACGAGGCCTCGCGGGCCTTCGGCCGGGAGACCGCCGAGCTGGTGGAGGGCATCCGCCAGGTGCTGCGGATGCGCGAGGTGCAGATCCGCATGTCCGGCCAGGCCGACGGCGGCCAGCTCGAGACGCTGCGCCGGATGCTGCTGGCGATGTCGGCCGACATCCGGGTGGTGATGCTGCGGCTGGCCTCGCGCCTGCAGACGCTGCGCTGGCATGCGTCGGCGCGCCGCGATCTCGAGCCCGGAGTGGCCGTCCAGACCCTGAACGTGCTCGCCCCGCTGGCCAACCGGCTGGGCCTCTGGCAGCTGAAGTGGGAGCTCGAGGACCTGGCCTTCCGCTTCAATTCGCCGGACGAATACCGCAGCCTGGCGCGCGAGCTCGAGGAGAAGCGGCGCGAGCGCGAGGAGTTCGTCGCGGCCGCCACCGATCGGGTGCGCGAAGCCCTGGCCGAGGCCGGGGTGCGCGCCGAGGTCAGCGGCCGGCCAAAGCACATCTACAGCATCTGGAACAAGATGCGCGTCAAGCGCCGCCAGCTCGACGAGATCCAGGACCTGCGGGGCCTGCGGGTGATCGTCGACGACGTGCGCGACTGCTACACCGCGCTGGGCGTGATCCACGAGCGCTGGCCGCCGATCACCGCCGAGTTCGACGACTACATCGCCAGGCCCAAGCCCAACGGCTATCAGTCGCTGCACACCGTGGTGGTGGCGCACGACGGCAAGCCGCTGGAGGTGCAGATCCGCACCCAGGACATGCACCGCTTCGCCGAGTACGGGGTGGCCTCGCACTGGCGCTACAAGGAGCGCACCACCGGCGTGGCGGGGGCGGCGCGCTCGCATGCGGAGCAGGACGAGCGCATCGCCTGGATCCGGCAGCTGCTGGCCTGGCAGCGGGAGGTGGGCACCGAGCTGGGCAGCGGCGCGGTGCCCTCGACCGCCGGCGACCGCATCTTCGTGCTGACGCCGCAGGCGCGGGTGATCGAGCTGCCCGCGGGCTCCACCCCGGTGGACTTCGCCTATCACGTGCACACCGCGCTCGGACACCGCTGCCGGGGCGCGCGGGTGGACGGCCAGATGGTGCCGCTGAACACCGAGCTGCACACCGGGCAGACGGTGGAGATCATCGCGATCAAGCCGGGCTCGGGCAACGAGGGGCCCTCGCGCGACTGGCTCAACGTGCAGCTGGGCTACGTGCGTTCTCCGCGGGCGCGCAGCAAGGTTCGCCAGTGGTTCAGCGCGCTGGAGCTGGAGCGCGACGTTGCGGCGGGGCGCGAGCGGGTGGAGCGGGTGCTGCAGCGCGAAGGGCGCACCGCGCTGGCCTTCGAGGAGCTCGCGACGCGGCTGGGCCAGCCGGACGTGGAGGCGATGTTCATCGCGGTGACCCGCGAGGAGATCGGGCCGCGGCAGCTCGAGGAGGCGGTGCGCGGCCACGCTGCCAGGGCGCCCGTGGAGGCCGGCGATTCAGACGAGGCCGCGCTGGCGGCGATCGAGCAGCGCGGGCGCCCGTCGGCGCGGCGCAAGCCGGCCGACGGCGGCGTGCTGGTGGTCGGGGTCGACCTGCTGATGACCCAGCTTGCGCGCTGCTGCAGGCCGGTGCCGCCGGATCCCATCGTGGGCTTCGTCACCAAGGGCAAGGGCGTGTCGGTGCACCGCGAGGGCTGCACCATGTTCGCGAAGATGGCGCAGCAGGCGCCGGAGCGCGTGCTGGAGACCACCTGGGGCGAGCGGCGGCCGGCCGCCGGCGCGCGCGACCGGGCGTCGGGCTACCCGGTGGACCTGGTGGTGCGGGCGATGGACCGGCCGGGGCTGCTGCGCGACGTCACCGAGGTGTTCGCGCGGGACAAGCTCAACGTCACCGCGGTGCAGACGCTGAGCCGCCAGCAGGTGGCCAACATGCAGTTCACGATCGAGGTGCCGGACGGCTCGGTGCTGTCGAAGGCGCTGGCGGCGATCGGCGAGGTGGCGGGGGTGATCGACGCGCGCCGGAGGTAGGGGCGCGCGGGGCAGTGCGCGGGTGCGCCGGGGCGTCGCGCAGCCTCAAGCGCCGTGGCGGCGCGTTCAGGCCGTGCGTTCAGGCCGTGATCGGCGGCGGCGCCTGTTTCGGGCGGAAGGCCTTGCAGACCGTCTCGTCGGTCTCGATGCGCGGCGCGCCGATCAGGTCCAGGCAGTAGGGCACCGCGGCGAAGATGCCGTGCACCACCGGGCGGCCCTCGACGTCCTTCAAGCCCTCGAGCGTTTCGCGGATCGACTTCGGCTGGCCGGGCAGGTTGACGATCAGCGCCTTGCCGCGGATGACCGCCACCTGGCGCGACAGGATCGCGGTGGGGACGAAGTTCAGGCTGATCTGGCGCATCTGCTCGCCGAAGCCGGGCATCTCGCGGTCGGCCACCGCGAGCGTGGCGTCAGGGGTGACGTCGCGCAGCGCGGGGCCCGTGCCGCCGGTGGTGAGCACCAGCGAGCAGCCGGCGGTGTCGACCAGCTCGACCAGGGTGCGCTCGATGACCGGGCGCTCGTCCGGGATCAGCCGGGGCTCGGCCACCCAGGGGGTGACCAGCGCGCGCTCCAGCCAGGCCTGCAGTGCGGGCAAGCCCTGGTCCTGGTAGACGCCGCTGGAGGCCCGGTCGCTGACCGAGACCAGGCCGATGCGGATCGGCGGGCTCATCGGGCACGCTCGCTTCGAACGAGGCTCACGCGTCCTCCGCGTCGTCGCCGTGCCGCCGCGCATCGTGGCCAGAATCCGGCCGCGCGTCGTTGGCCGAGTCAGGCTCCGCATCGTCGTCCGCCGGCCGTGCGGCGGGCTTGGGCATGCTGGCCGCGAGAACGATGTCGCGCAGCAGCCGGTAGAGCTGGCGGTAGGAGCGGCCGTGCTGCGGCGACGAGGCCTCGGCGCGGGCACCCGCCACCAGCTTCTCGAGTTTTTCGAGCTCGCGCGGGCCCTGCGGGTAGCCGCTGCAGAACTCGGCCAGCGCGGCATTGTCGGCCAGCAGCCGCTCGCGCCAGCGTTCGGCGGAGTGCATGGCGGCCACCTCGGCGCGGTGCGCCGCGCCGTCCACCGACAGCGCGTCGCGCAGCGGTGCGGGGTCGACGTCGCGCATCAGTCGCCCGATGTATTGGCGCTGGCGGCGCAGCCCTTCGCGGTCCCTGATGCGCTGCGCGAGCTCGATCGCGTCGAAGAGCTTCTCGGGGATGGGCATGTCGCGCAGCTTGGACAGCGGCAGCTTGAGCAGCTGCTCGCCGAGCTCCTGGAGCGCGGTCATCTCGCGCTTGAGCTGCGACTTGCTGGGCCGGTCGTAGCGCGCGGAGGGCTCCTGCGGCTCTTCGGGCTGGTCGCGGTGCTGGCGCGCGTCGAACGAGGAATGGCGGATTCTCACGCTGCTATGATAACCGGCCCCGCGATCGCGCTCCCCCCGGAAGGCCGAGAAAGCCACGATGTTCGACTACTCCCCAGACCGACTTCACGAGATCGCCGCGGACGTGCTGGATGCGGCCCGGCGCCTGGGCGCGAGCGACGCAGCGGTGGACGTGTCCGAGGCCAGCGGCCTGTCGGTGAACGTGCGCATGGGCGGCGTCGAGACCATCGAACAGACCCGCGACAAGGGGGTGGGCGTGACGGTGCACGTGGGCCAGCGCCGCGGCCATGCGAGCACCAGCGACTTCTCCCCGAAGGCGCTGCACGACGCGGTCGAGGCCGCCTGGCAGATCGCCCGCCACACCGGCGAGGACGACTGCGCGGGGCTGCCCGATCCCGACACCATCGCCACCGAATTCCGCGACCTCGACCTCTTCCATCCCTGGAACATCGAGGTCGAACAGGCGATCGACCTGGCCCGCAGCGTGGAGGCGGCGGCCTTCGCGGTGAGCCCGCTGATCCGCAATTCAGAGGGCGCGTCGGTCGGCGTCAACCACGGCCACTTCGTCACCGCCAACACGCGGGGCTTCAAGGGCGGCTATCCGTACAGCAGGCACTCGGTGGGCGTGGCGCCGATC
>JBKHVS010000122.1:0-9813 GCA_046569945.1 Gammaproteobacteria bacterium
GACATCATCTCGCACGTTGCCATCCTCGGATTGTTCGCCACCTCGCTGAACGTGCTGATCGGGCAGACCGGCATGGTGGCCTTCGGGCACGCGATGTTCTACGCGTCCGGGGCCTATGCGTTCGGCCTGCTGATGCAGACCGGCAACTGGTCGATCCCGGCCGCGCTGGCGGCCGCGGTGGCGATCAGCGCGGCGATCGCGGTCGTCGTGGGCCTGGTGTGCATCCGCGCGAAGGAAATCTACTTCGCGTTCCTCACGCTGGCCATCCAGATGCTCTTCTACAGCGCGATCCTGAGCGCGATCCCGCTCACCGGGGGCGACCAGGGGCTGATGGGCGGCTTCCGCAAGCCGCCGATCCTGGGGCTGGACATGTCCAACCCGAGCGTCCAGTACGGATTCATCGTGGTCGTCGCGGTGGTGGTGCTCGGCGCGCTGTGGACGCTGACGCAGACGCCCTTCGGCCATGCGCTTCGCATGATCCGCGACAACGCCGCGCGCGTTGACTTCCTCGGCATGAACGTGACCGCCTACCGGCTGGCGGCCTTCGTGGTCGCCTCGTCGGCGGCCAGCGTGGCCGGCGTGCTGATGAGCCTGTTCGTCTCCGGCGCCTACCCCAACTTCGGCTACTGGACGATGTCCGGCGAGGCGATCTTCGTGATCATGCTCGGCGGACTGCATGCCTTCCTCGGCCCCACGGTGGGCGCCGTGATCCTCACACTGCTCAACCACTTCGTCACCGAGCAGACCGAGCACTACGGGCTGGTGCTCGGCACCGTGATCATCGCCTACGTGCTCGGGCTGCGGCGCGGCCTGCTGGACGTGCTCGTGGACGCGTGGCGCGCGCGCCGCGGCGGCGCAGGAGCGGCCGGGCGATGAGCGCAAGCGCGGAAGGAGCGGGAATGGGCGGGAAGCAGGGCGTCGCGGTGGTGACCGGCGGCGCGAGCGGCATCGGCGAGGCCTGCGCGCAGGCGCTCGTCGACGACGGGCTGCGCGTGGTGGTGGCCGACATCGACCTCGCGCGCGCGCAGACGGTGGCCGCGCGCATCGGCGCGCTGGCGCTGCACGTGGACGTGGGCGACGAGGCCAGCGTGCAGGCGGCAGCCACCGAGGTGGAGGAGCGCGTGGGCCCGGTGGCGGTGCTGGTCAACAGCGCGGGCATCATCCAGCGGCCGCAGCGCCCGCACGAGATGCCGCTGCAGGCCTGGGACCTGGTGCAGCGCGTCGACCTGCGCGGCACCTACCTTTGCTGCCTCGCCTTCGGCCAGGCGATGCTGCGGCGGCGCGCCGGCGCGATCGTCAACATCTCGTCGGTGGTCGGGTCGCGCTCGGCGCCGCTGCACTCCTACGCGCCGGCCAAGGCGGCGGTGATCAGCATGACGCAGTGCCTGGCCGCCGAGTGGGGGCCGTCCGGGATCCGGGTCAACTCCGTGGCGCCCGGCTATACGCTGACCCCCGCGCTGAAGGATGCGATCGACCGCGGCGAGCGCAGCCTCGAGACGCTGACCGCCAGCGCGGCCCTGAAGCGCACGGTCGAGCCCGCCCAGGTCGCCGCGGCGGTGAGCTTCCTCGCCTCGCCGCGAGCCGCGGCGATCACGGGCGTGGACCTCCCCGTGGACGCCGGCTGGCTGGTGTCGACCTCGTGGGTCACCTACGGCGGCCTGCGGACCGCCGACTGACGGGATCGAGCGCGACATGCTGAGGCTCGAGTCGGTGAACAAGTCCTTCGGCGGCCTGAAGGCCACCAACGACCTCACGCTGGATTTCGCGGCGGGCAGCCTGTCGGCGATCATCGGGCCCAACGGCGCGGGCAAGACCACGGTGTTCAACCTGATCACCGGCCGCCTGGTCCCCGACTCGGGCGAGATCCTCCTGGACGGCGAGAGCATCACCGGGCTGTCGCCCGCTCGCATCGTGGAGCGCGGCGTGGGCCGTGCCTTCCAGGTCGCCAGCGTGTTCCCGACGATGACCGTCGCCGAGCAGATGCAGGCCGCGGTGCTCGCGCACCGGCGCCGCATCCACGATGCCTGGCGGCCGTTCCGCCAGGAGCCGGTGGTGCGCAGGGCCGGCGAGCTCATCGACCTGCTGGGGCTGGAGAGCCGCGCGCACCTTCCCGCCAGCCAGCTGTCGCACGGCGACCAGAAGCTGCTGGACATCGGGCTCGCGCTCGCGCTGGAGCCGCGCGTGCTGCTGCTCGACGAGCCGACCGCGGGCATGGGTCCGGACGAGCGCTGGCAGATGATCGAGCGGGTGCAGCGCCTGTGGCAGGCGGGCGGGATGACGCTGGTCTTCATCGAGCACGACATGGACATCGTCTTCGCGCACGCGCAGTCGGTGCGGGTGCTGTACTACGGCGGCCTGCTCGCGCAGGGCACGCCGGACGAGATCCGCAGCAACCCCGCGGTGATCGACGCCTACCTGGGCCACGGCTTCGAGACGGAGGCGCAGTGACGCAGGCCCTGCTGCAGGTGTCGGGGCTCGAGGTCTGCTACGGCCCGAGCCAGGTGCTGTTCGGCGTCGACCTCGAGGTCCGCCGCGGGCAGTGCGTGGCGCTGCTCGGTCGGAACGGCGCCGGCAAGTCCACCACGATGAAGGCGGTGGCGGGCGTTCTCCCCGCGAAGGCGGGCAGCGTCGTCTACCGGGGCGCCCGGATCGATGGCCAGGATCCCTACAGGATCGCGCGTGCGGGCATCGCCTGGGTTCCCGAGGACCGCCAGGTGTTTCCCGAGCACAGCGTCGACGACAACCTGGCGATCGCCGCGAAGGCGGGGCCGAGCGGCGAACGCGCCTGGGACGCGTCGCGCGTGTTCGCCTCCTTCCCGATGCTCGAGCCCCTGCGCGCGCGGATGGCGGGCAGGCTCTCGGGCGGGGAGCAGCAGATGCTCGCGATCGCTCGCGCGCTGATGGGGAACCCGGAACTGCTGCTGCTCGACGAGCCCAGCGAGGGCCTCGCGCCGGTGATCGTCCAGCAGATCGCGCGGCGGCTGATCGAGCTGCGCGAGGGCGGCACCACGATCCTGCTGGCCGAGCAGAACATGCACTTCTGCCTGCACATCGCCACCGACGTGGCGATCATCGACAAGGGCCGCATCGCCTACCGCGGAACCTCGGCCCAGCTGCGCGCCGACGACGAGGTCAAGCGGCGCTTCCTCGCGGTCTGACGCTCGGCGAGCGTGTCGCGGCCCTTCACGGATCCATCGAAACGAAGCGACGGAACGATATGGCAACCAGACGAAAGACAGGCGTCGACACGGAGCGGCTCGAACCGCTCTACGAGACCATGCTGCTCATCCGCCGCACCGAGGAGACGCTGGCGCGCGTCTTCGCCGACGGCGAGGTGCCGGGCTTCATCCACCTGAGCATCGGCCAGGAGGCGGTGGCTGCGGGCGTCGCCTCGGCGCTGCAGCCCCAGGACACGCTCGCCACCACGCACCGCGGTCACGGCCACGTGCTCGCCCGCGGGCTCGATCTCGAAGGCTTCTTCAAGGAGATCATGGGCCGTGCGGGCGGCATCTGCCGGGGCCGTGGCGGCTCGATGCACGTCGCCGACATGACCATGGGGATCATCGGGGCCAACGGCATCGTCGGGGCCGGCATCCCGATCGCGGTGGGCAGCGCGCTCGCCCTGAAGACGCGCTCCACCGGGGGCGTCGCGGTGTCGATGTTCGGCGACGGCGCGATGGCCGAGGGCGTGCTGCACGAGAGCCTCAACCTCGCGGCGCTCTGGAAGCTTCCGGTGCTCTTCGTCTGCGAGAACAACGGCTGGTCGGAGTTCTCGCCGACGCGCGAGCAGTTCGCGGCGCCGCTCGAGAAGCTCGCCGCCGCCTTCGGCATCCCGCATGCGCGGGTGGACGGCAACGACGTGCTCGCGGTGGCGGACGCCGCGGCGCGCCTGGTCGCCGAGCAGCGCGCAGGCGGCGGGGCGCGCGTGCTCGAGTGCACCACGAGGCGCGTGCGCGGGCACTTCGAGGGCGATCCGCAGAAGTACCGGCCGCCCGAGGAGCTGAAGGCCGACGCGAGCCTCGATCCGATCGAGCGCGCCGCGGCCGCCCTGCGCGCCGCGGGTGTCGGCGAGCCCGGGCTCGAGCAGGTCGCGGCGCGGGTGGAGGGCCGCATCGCGGCGGCGCTCGCCGCGGCGCGCGCGGACGCGCTGCCGCGGCACGAGGAAGCGATCGCCGACGTCTACACCGTGGCCAGCGGGAGGCAATGAGCAGCATGGCAGAGATGCGCTACATCCAGGCGATCAACCAGGCGATGGCCGATGCCATGCGTGCCGACGAGCGGGTGATCGTGTTCGGCGAGGACGTCGCCGCGGCGGGCGGCTCGTTCAAGGCCACGCGCGGCCTCCTCGATGCCTTCGGGCCGCAACGCGTGCTCGACACGCCGATCTCCGAGGCGACGATCGTTTCCGCGGCGGTCGGCGCCGCGATGAGCGGGCTTCGCCCGGTCGTCGAGATCATGTTCATGGACTTCGTCACCCTGGCGATGGACGCCCTGGTGAACCAGGCCGCGAAGGCCCGCTTCATGTTCGGCGGCCGCAGCAGCGTCCCGATGGTGCTCAGGACCCCGCACGGCGGGGGCCTGTCCGCGGGCCCGCAGCACTCGCAGTGCCTGGAGGCCTGGTTCGCCCACGTGCCGGGACTCAAGGTGCTCTGCCCTTCGACCCCCGGCGAGGCCTACGCGCTGCTGCGCGCCGCGATCGAGGATCCGGACCCGGTGGTCTTCGTCGAGCACAAGGCGATGTACGCCGACAAGGGCGAGGTCGACACGGCGCTTCAGGTGCCGATCGGCAAGGCGCGCACGGTCCGCCAGGGGCGCGACCTCACGCTGGTGACCTATGGCGCCACCGTGAAGACCTGCCTGGAGGCCGCGGCGACCCTGTCGTCCGAGGGCGTGGAGGCCGAGGTGATCGACCTGCGCTCGCTGCAGCCCTGGGACGAGGCCGCGGTCTTCGACTCGGTGTCCCGCACGCACCGCGTGGTGGTGGTGCACGAGGCGGTGCAGGCGTTCGGCGTGGGCGCGGAGATCGCCGCGCGCATCGCCGAGGACGCGTTCGACGAGCTCGACGCGCCGGTGGTGCGGGTCGGCGCGCCGTTCATGCCGGTGCCGTTCGCACGCTCGCTGGAGAAGCACTACTTCGTCGACGCGGCCGCCGTGCTGGCGGCGGCGCGCAAGACACTTGCCTGAGGGATATGCCATGAGCAACGACGTGATCCTGTCCGAGAAGCGCGGCCACATCGGCCTGCTGACCATCAACCGGCCCAAGACGCTGAACGCGCTGGACGTGCCCACGCTGCTGGTCTTCGAGTCCGCGTTCGAGGCGATGGAGGCCGACCCCGAGGTCAGGGTGATCGTGATCACCGGCGCGGGCGAGCGGGCCTTCGTCGCCGGCGGCGACATCGCCGATCTCGACAGCCGCCAGGGCCTCGACCACTACAACCAGTTCGCCGAGGTGATCCACCGGGTGTTCCGCAAGGTGGAGGTCTCCGACAAGCCCACCATCGGCGCCATCAACGGCTGGGCGCTCGGCGGCGGCACCGAGATCCTGCTGACGCTGGACATCCGGCTGGTGGCCGAGGAGGCGCGCCTGGGGCTGCCCGAGATCACCCTGGGCCTGTTCCCGGGTGCCGGAGGCACGCAGCGGATCATCCGGCAGATCCCGCTGTGCCGCGCCAAGGAGCTGATGTTCACCGGCGACCAGATCGGCGCTGCCGAAGCCGTGGCGCTGGGGCTGGCCAACCGCGTCGTGCCGCGCGCGAAGCTGATGGACGAGACGATGGCGCTGGCGGAGCGCATCGCGCAGAAGTCGCCGCTGGTGCTGAAGATGCTCAAGCGCTCGCTCAAGCATGGCGCCGACATGCCGCTGCCGGCGGCGCTGGCCTACGAGCAGTCGATGATCGGCCTGGTGCTGGACGCCCGCGACGCCCACGAGGGCTGCCGCGCCTTCCTGGAGAAGCGTCCGGCGCAGTTCACCGGCGAGTGAGTGCCAGATGCGCCGTGAACTGCTGATGCCCAAGCTGGGCCTGACGATGACCGAGGGCCTGCTCTGCGACTGGCTGGTGCCCGAGGGCGGCGCCTTCCGCGCCGGCAGCCCGCTGTTCATCGTGGAGACCGAAAAGGTGGCCACCGAGATCGAGGCCGAGCAGGACGGCGTGCTGCTGCAGGTGGCGGTGCCGGTGGGCGAGACGGTGCCGGTGGGCGCGGTGGTCGGGTACTGGGAAGACGGGAAGGGTGCGCATGCATCCGCTCCCGCTCCCGCTCCCGCTGCCGCGATCGATGCGCCGTCGGGCGCCCGGTCGGATGCGCAGACGGACGCGCAGTCGGACTCGCAGTCCCGAGCGCGCCCCCGTCTGCTCGCGACGCCCCTCGCGCGCCGCATCGCCGCATCGCTGGGCGTGGACCTGGCTGGCTTGCGGGGCAGCGGGCCGCGCGGCCGCATCAAGGCGGACGACGTTCGCGCCGCGCACGCGGCGGCACCGCCCGCCAGAGGCGCGGAGGGCGGCGCGCTGCCGGAGGCTTCCGCGGCTGCGCTTGCCGCCGGAACCTCCGTCGCGCCGCAGGCGTCCGGCATGACCAGGATCGCGCCGACCGCGGTGCAGCTCGCGACCGCGAGGCGTCTGTCGGCGGTCAAGGCGACGGTCCCGCACTTCTACCTGTCGACCGAGGCCGACGTCGGACGGCTGCTGGCCTTGCGCGAGGAACTCAACGCGCTCGGCACCGTGCGGCTGACGATCAACCACTTCATCGTCGCGGCGCTCGGTCGCGCGCTGCGCGACGAGCCGGACGCCAACCGGGTGTGGATCGACGACGCGATCCTGCAGTTCGAGGGCAGCGACGTCGGCGTGGCGGTGGACACCGACCGCGGTCTGTTCGTGCCGGTGGTGCGCGACGCCGGCAGGCTGCCGCTCGCCGAGCTCGCCCGCGCGAGCCAGCACCTCGTCGAGCGCGCGCGCCAGGGCCGGCTCTCGGCGGCGGACACCGCTGGCGGCGCGGTCACGGTCTCGAACGCCGGCATGCACGACCTCACCTACATGACGCCGATCATCAACCCGGGACAGTCGATGATCCTCGGCGTGGGCAGCGTGCGCGAGGTCTTCCGGCCCGACGCCGCCGGCCAGCCGGCGCTGCGCCGCGAGATGGGACTGGTGCTCGCCTGCGACCACCGCATCCTCGCGGGCGTCTCCGGGCTGCGCTTCCTGAACCGCGTCGTGGGCCACCTCGAGCAGCCGCTCGGGCTCGTGCTCGGCGCCTGAACCGACTGGAGTCTTCGAATGGATTTCAACCTCACCGAAGAACAGCGGATGATGGTCGAGGCCGCCCGCAAGGTGGGCACCGCCTATGGCCCCGACTACTGGCGCGATCTCGACGCGCGCAAGGCCTTTCCGGCGGAGATCTGGAAGGCGATCTGCGAGGCGGGCCTGTGCGGCGTGGCGCTGCCGGAGGAGTTCGGCGGCAGCGGCCTGGGCATGCTCGACATGGCGCTGGTCATCGAGACGCTGTCTGAGTGCGGCGGCGGCTCCACCCTCGGCCAGCTGTACATGTGCAACCCGATCTTCGGCGGCGTGTCGGTCTCGAAGTTCGGCACCGACGCGCAGAAGCGCGCGCTGCTGCCCGGCATGATCACCGGGGACGTCAAGTTCTGCATGGCGCTGACCGAACCCGACGCCGGCACGAACACGCTCGAGATGCGCAGCTTCGCGGCGGCCGAGGGCGACGGCTGGCGCCTGAACGGCCGGAAGATCTGGATCACGCAGGTGCCCGAGTCGGACAAGATCCTGGTGATCGCGCGCACGAAGCGCACCGACGAGATCGCGCGCAAGACCGACGGCATCACGATGTTCCTCGTCGACACCGACCGCGAGGGGATCGGCTACACCCCGATCGAGAAGCTCGGCACCAACACCCTGACCTCGAGTTCGGTGTTCTTCGACAACGTCCGCCTCGAGCCGACCGACCTGATCGGAACGCTGCATGGCGGCTGGAGCGAACTGCTCGAGGTGCTCAACACCGAGCGGATCGTGACCACCGCCGGCCTCGTCGGCGCGGGCCGGCTGGCGATCCGGATGGCCGTCGACTACTCGAAGGACCGGAAGGTGTTCGCCGGAAGGCCGATCGGGTCCTACCAGGGCGTGCAGTTCCCGCTCGCGCAGGCGCACGCGGAGCTCGAATGCGCGCGGCTGATGAACTACCGCGCCGCGACGAAGTGCGACCAGGGCCAGCCCTACGGCAGTGACGCCAACGTCGCCAAGCTGATCGCCGCGCAGGCCGCCGGCAAGGCGATCGAGCACGCGATGCAGACGCTCGGCGGAATGGGCTATTCGAAGGAGTTCCACCTCGAGCGCCTGTGGCGCGACGCGCGGCTGTTCCGCTTCGCGCCGGTGGCCGAGGAGATGGTGCTGAACTTCATCGCCCAGCACGACCTGGGCATGCCGCGCTCCTACTGAAGCCGGGGAGGGCGCATGGTCAACCTCGGCGCGAGCATCCTCTACCACGCGCGGCGCACGCCGCAGCGGCTGGCGATCGTCTACGACGACCAGCGCATCGACTACGCGGACCTCGCGGATCGCATCCGCGCGATGGCCGGCTTCCTGCGCCAGCGGGGCGTCGGCACCGACCAGGTGGTGGCGGTTCTGATGAAGAACAGCGCCGCCTTCCTCGAGATCGCCTGCGCGGTGAGCCACCTGGGGGCGGTGTTCCTGCCGATCAACTTCCGGCTGGCCGCCGACGAGGTCGAGTACATCCTGGGCAACGCGGGCGCGGTCCTGCTGTTCGTCGACGAGGAGCTTGAGGCGACCGCCGCGAACGTGGCGTCGAGGATCGTCGTCGGCCGCGCGGCCCAGCGCGACACCCGCGCGCTCTCGGGCGACGCGCCGCGCATCGATCCGGTGGTGCGCGCTCCCGGAGACCTGTTCCGGCTGATGTACACCTCCGGCACCACGGACCGTCCCAAGGGCGTGGTGCACGTCTACGAGAACTTCCACTGGAAGTGCTGGGACCAGATCGCCGACCTCGGCCTGTCCGCGCAGGACCGGCTGCTGGTGGTCGGTCCGCTCTATCACGTCGGGGCCTTCGACCTGCCGGGGATGGCGGTGCTCGAGGTGGGCGGCTCGCTGGTGGTGCAGCGCGACTTCGAGCCCGAGGATGCGCTGGCGGCGATCGAGCGCGAGCGGGTCACCTGCGCCTGGTTCGCGCCGGTGATGGCCGGCCGGCTGCTCGCGCACGAGGGGCGCGAGCGCTTCGACCTCTCCAGCTTCCGCTGGTGCATCGGCGGCGGCGAGCGCACGCCCGAGGCGCGCATCCGCGGGTTCACCGATCTCTTCCGCAACGCGCGCTACATCGACGGCTACGGGCTGACCGAGACCTGCGGGGGAGACACGCTGATGGAGGCCGGCCGGGAGATCGAGAAGATCGGCTCCACCGGCCGAGCGCTCGCGCACGTCGAGCTGTCGATCCGCGACGGCGAGGGAACGGTGCTGCCGCCGCGCGCCGAGGGCGAGATCTGCCTGCGCGGGCCCAAGGTGATGCGCGGCTACTGGAAGGACCCCGCGAAGACCGCGGCGAGCTTCTTCGGCGACTGGTTCCGCACCGGCGACGTCGGCTACGTGGACGAGGAAGGCTTCCTGTACCTGACCGACCGCAAGAAGGACATGATCATCAGCGGCGGCGAGAACATCGCCTCGTCGGAGGTCGAGCGGGTGCTCTACCAGTTGCCCCAGGTCGCCGAGTGCGCGGTGGTCGGCCTGCCCGACGAGCGATGGGGCGAGCGCCCGGTGGCGGTGGTGGTGCTGCGCCCGGGTGCCTCGCTCGACCAGGCGG
>JBKHVS010000123.1:0-9700 GCA_046569945.1 Gammaproteobacteria bacterium
CCGATGAACACGCATGCTCCGATCGGGCAGGAGTACCCGCGACTGCTCAACCGCGAGCTGGGGATCCTCGCCTTCAACGAACGCGTCCTGGCGATGGCCGAGGACCTCGAGGTGCCGCTGCTCGAGCGGCTGCGCTACGTCACGATCGTCTCGAGCAACCTCGACGAGCTCTTCGAGGTCCGCATGGCCGAACTGCGCGAGCTGGCGCTGGTCGACCGGCCCGACACCGCCCAGGTGCGCGAGTGCATGCGGCGCGTGGCCGAGCGGGCGCGCAGGCTGGTGGCCCGCAAGTACGCGGTGCTCAACGAGCGGCTGATGCCGGCGCTGGCCGGAGAGGGAATCGTGCTGCACATGAGCGGCAGCTGGAACGAGACCCAGCGCGAATGGGCCGAGCGCCTGTTCCATGCCGACATCGAGCCGCTGCTCACGCCGATCGCGCTGGACCCGGCGCATCCCTTTCCGCGCATCCTCAACAAGAGCCTGAACTTCATCGTCGAGCTCGACGGGCAGGACGCCTTCGGGCGGCGCCCCGGCTTCGCGGTGGTGCAGGCTCCGCGCGCGCTGCCGCGGGTGCTGCGGGTGCCCAGCGAGGTCTCCGGCGTGCGCGACGGGCTGATGATGCTCACCTCGGTGCTGCTGGGCTTCGTCGGCTCGCTGTTCCCTGGGCTGCACGTGCGCGGCGTCCACCAGTTCCGCGTCACGCGCAACAGCGAGCTCTTCGTCGACGACGAGGAGATCACCGACCTGCGCGCCGCGCTGCAGGGCGAGCTGCCGCAGCGCCACTACGGCGACGCGGTGCGCCTGGAGGTGTCCTCCGGCTGCCCGGAAGCGGTGCTCGAGCGCCTGCTGCGCGAGTTCGACCTCACCCGCGACGACTGCTACATGGTCGACGGGCCGGTCAACCTCAGCCGCCTGGCGCAGGTGATCGACCTCGTCGATCGGCCGGACCTCAAGTTCCCGCGCTTCGAGCCCGCGGTGCCCGCTGCGCTGCGCGACCGGGACCTGTTCGAGGCCATCCGCAAGTCGGACATCCTGCTTCATCACCCCTACGAGTCCTTCGTGCCGGTGATGGAGTTCCTGAGCTCCGCGGCCACCGACCCCAGCGTGGTCGCGATCCGGCAGACCGTCTACCGCACCGGCGCGGACTCGGTGCTGATGGAGTCGTTGCTGGCCGCGGCGCGCGCCGGCAAGGAAGTCACCGTGGTGCTCGAGCTGATGGCGCGTTTCGACGAGGAAGCGAACATCAACTGGGCCGAGCGCCTGGAGCGCGCGGGCGCGCACGTGATCTACGGCGTGGTCGGCCACAAGACGCACGCGAAGATGGCGCTGGTGCTGCGCCGCGAGGGCGGCCGCCTGCGGCGCTACGCGCACCTGGGCACCGGCAACTATCACCCGCGCACCGCGCGGCTCTACGAGGACTTCGGGCTGTTCACCGCGAACGAGGAGATCTGCGCCGACGTCCACGAGATCTTCCGAAGGCTCACCGGGCTGGGCCAGGCCGGCGAGCTCAACGCGCTGCTGCAGTCGCCGTTCACGCTTCACGACGGCGTGCTGGAGTCGATCCGCCGCGAGGCGGAGCACGCAAAGGCAGGGCGGCGCGGCTACCTCGCCGCCAAGGTCAACGCACTGCTCGAGCCGCGGGTGATCGAGGAGCTCTACAAGGCCAGCCAGGCGGGGGTGAAGATCGACCTGATCGTGCGCGGAGTGTGCGCGCTCAGCCCCGGCGTGCCGGGCCTGTCCGAGAACATCCGGGTGCGCTCGGTGGTCGGGCGCTTCCTCGAGCACAGCCGCATCTACTACTTCTGGAACGACGGCGCGCGCGACGTCTGGCTGGCCTCGGCCGACTGGATGGACCGCAACCTGCTGCGCCGGGTCGAAGTGGCCGTCCCCGTCCGCGACAACCGCCTCAAGCGGCGGGTGATCGAGGAGGGCATCCAGGAACACCTGCGCGACAATTGCATGGCCTGGGTGATGGAGCCGGACGGCAGCTACGTGCGCAGGCGTCCGCGCGGCGCGCGCAGGAGCTCGCAGCTGCGCCTGCTGGCGAAGCTGGCGGGGCAGGCGGAGCCCGACACGGGCCTGTAACCCGGGCGTCACTGCGCCGTCATCGTCGCGGCGAATACTCCAGCGTTCCAAACCAAGCTGGAGCGTTCCCGGAAATGTCCAATCTCCTCGACGACGACGGCGTCTCGAACCCGTCCCCGAAAGCGAACCTCACCGAGCTCGTCGAACGCGCGATCGCGCGCTCGCCGGCCCGCCGCTCGATGCTCAAGTCGGGCCTGGGGCTTGCCGCGCTGTCCTTCATGGGCCTGGGCCTGAGCGCCTGCGGCAGCGATGGCGACGGCGGGGACGATGCGGGCACGACCCCGCCCGTGCAGTCCAGCTTCAGGCCGATCGCGGTGTCCACCGGCGACACCGTGGTGGTCCCCGAGGGCTACGTCGCCGAGCCGCTGCTGCGCTGGGGCGACCCGCTGGTGTCCGGCGCGCCGGCCTGGATCGGCGACGGCAACGACACCTGGCAGGCGCAGGAGATGCAGTTCGGCGACAACTGCGACGGCAACTGGTTCTTCCCCTTCGCCGACGCGGCAGGCAATGCTCGCAGCGACCGCGGCCTGTTCGTCTCGAACCACGAGTACATCAATCCCGAGTACTTCTACGCGCCCGGCAGCGATGCGGCCGACTGGCGCAATCCGTTCACCTTCGAGAAGGTGAAGAAGGCGCTCGCCGCGCACGGCGTGTCGGTTGCCGAGGTGCAGCGCGGCGCCGACGACAAGTGGTCGCTGGTCCAGGGCTCGATCTACAACCGCCGCATCACCGGCTACACGCCGATGGACGTCACGGGGCCTGCCGCCGGCCATGCGCTGCTGCGCACCGCCGCCGACCCCTCGGGCACCGAGGTGCTGGGCACGCTGAACAACTGCGCCGCCGGCTAGACGCCCTGGGGCACCTACCTGACCTGCGAGGAGAACTTCAACGGCTACTTCGGCAGCACGTCGGCCGCGCTGGCCGTCGCGCCGCTGACCGCCCACGAGCGCCGCTACGGCCTCTCCGGCAGCGGCTTCGGCTACCGCTGGCACGAGGTGGATCCGCGCTTCGACATCCGCGCCAATCCCAACGAGCCGAACCGCTTCGGCTGGGTCGTGGAGATCGACCCGTTCAATCCGGGCAGCACGCCAAAGAAGCGCACCGCGCTGGGCCGCTTCAAGCACGAGAACGCCGAGGTGGTGATCGCTCCCGATGGCCGCGCCGTGGTCTACATGGGCGACGACCAGGCGAACGACTACATCTACAAGTTCGTCAGCGACCGCGCCTACAAGGCGGGCGATGCCGCCAACAACCGTGACCTGCTCGAGTCCGGCACGCTTTACGTCGCGCGCTTCGACGCCGGCGCCACGGCCGGCGACCAGAAGGGCACGGGCGCGTGGCTGCCGCTGGTGTTCGGCCAGAACGGCCTCACGCCGGAGAACGGCTTCGCCAGCCAGGCGGACGTGCTGATCCGCGTCCGCCAGGCGGCCGACCGCGTCGGCGCCACGATGATGGACCGCCCGGAGTGGATCACCTCCAACCCGAAGAAGGCCGGCGAAGTCTATTGCGCGCTCACCAACAACAACCGCCGCGGCACCACGACGGCGTCGAGCAACAAGGCCGACGGCAGCACCGTGGCCGGCAGCGCCCGTCCGCCGGTCGACGATGCCAACCCGCGCGCGAGCAACCTGTGGGGCTCGATCATCCGCTGGAACGAAGCCGGCGGCGACGTGGCTGCGATGAGCTTCGACTGGGACATCTTCCTGATCGCCGGCAACCCGAAGAAGTATCCGGATCGCAGCGACCTGCGCTCGGGCTCGGCGGCGATCACCGTGGACAACCAGTTCAACAGCCCGGACGGCATCGGCTTCGACTTCCTGTGCCGGCTCTGGATCCAGACCGACGGCAGCTACAACAACACGGGTGAATACGACGGCCAGGGCAACAACCAGATGCTGATGGCCGACGTCCTCACCGGCGAGGTCAAGCGCTTCCTGGTCGGGCCCAGCGGCTGCGAGGTCACCGGCCTGAGCTTCTCGCCGGACATGAAATCGATGTTCGTCGGAATCCAGCATCCCGGCGAGATCGGCGGGCACCCGAACGCGCCGAGGACCGCCGGCGGCAGCGTCTACGGCGACAACGACATCGCGCGCGAGCCGACGAAGTTCTCGACCTTCCCTGACGGCGCGAGTGCGAAGCGCCCCCGCTCGACGGTCATGGTGATCCGCCGCGCCGACGGCGGCGTGATCGGCACCTGAGCTTCGAGTGGCCGGCCGGGGCGTCAGTGCGCTCCGGCGCGGTGGCGCCGACGCGCCGCACGCACCAGCGTCACCGCGGCCACCGTCGCGACCCCGATCAGCACCAGCAGAACGTGGTCGTAGTCGCCCAGCAGCTGCCAGAGCAGCGAGGCGGCCAGGGGCCCGGCAGCGGTCGCCGCGAGCACCGGGCGCGCGATCGCGCCCTGGATCCTGCCGTAGTGGCTGCGCCCCCAGAGCTCGACCACCGCGCTGCCGCGCACGATCGTGATCAGCCCGTTGCCCAGGCCGTAGGGCAGCGCGAAGAGCGCCAGGATCCAGAAGGGAGTGCCGGGCGCCAGCGACCAAAGCAGCAGCAGCGCCAGGGGCAGGGCGCAGATCGCAATGACTCCCAGGTTCAGGATCGGAAGCCGGCGGCCCCAGCCCAGTTCCATCAGCCGCCCGACGACCTGCATCGGTCCGATCATGGCGCCGATCAACGCGGCATCCGATGTGGACAGGCCCTTGCCCTGCAGCAGTGCCATCAGGTGGGCCGACAGCGTGGAGAACAGCAGCGCGTGGCCGATGAAGGTAAGGCGCAGCGCCTTGAACAGCGGGTCCCCGCGCACCGCTTCCGGGCCGGGGCTGCCGGGCGGTGGCGCGTCGC
Organism: Gammaproteobacteria bacterium; assembly: GCA_046569945.1. Lineage (GTDB taxonomy): Bacteria > Pseudomonadota > Gammaproteobacteria > Burkholderiales > Burkholderiaceae_E > Quisquiliibacterium. The sequence goes on from JBKHVS010000123.1 coordinate 4,927, forward strand.
CTTCGCGGGGCGGCTTCGCGGGGGAGGCAGGCGCTCCGGAGCCGGTCACTGACGCCTGGGCGTTCGAGGGGGCGCTGGCGGGGGCGCTGGCGGGGGCGCTCGCAGGGCCGTCCGCGCCCAGGTCCGGCACAAGGAAGGCGTGCAGCGGCACGCTCACCAGCAGGTTGATCCCGGCGAGCACCAGCAGCGTGTCGCGCCAGCCCAGCCAGCCGATCAGCGCCTGGGTCAGCGGCCAGAAGATGGTGCCTGCCAGGCCGCCGAACAGCGTGACCAGCGTGATCGCCCGGCGCGGGTTCGCCCTGAAGGCATGGGTGAGGACGACGAAGGCCGGCTCGTAGAGCGTGCAGGCCATCGCCGCGCCCAGTCCCGCGTAGATCAGGTAGAGCGCCGGCGCCGACTCGACCCGCGACAGCGCGAACAGCAGCACCGCCACCGCGAGCGAGCCCGCGGTCATCAGCCGGCGTCCGCCGACCCGGTCGATGCGGGCCCCGACGTGCGGCGCGAGCAGCCCGGAGCACAGCAGCGCCACCGAGAAGGCGCCGCCCACTGCGCCCCGGCCCAGGCCGAGCGCCTCCTGCATCGGCGTCATCAGGAAGCCGAAGCTGTAGAAGATCGAGCCCCAGCCGACGATCTGCGTGATGCCCAGCGCGACGATCAGCGACGCGCCGGGGGCGCGCTGCGCGCCCTCGGATCTCACGCCTTGCCGGCGCGCACTTCCGCCGAGCGGTCCCAGAGGTTGGGCAGGCGGGCAGACGAATAGCCCGAGACGAAGTCGACGATGCGTCCGGCGTCGTCCAGCCGGTGGCGGCGCACCGCGCCGATGTTGGCGCCATAGACATGGATGCTGACCGAGGGGCGGTCCGCGAGCGCATTGGCCACCAGGTGCCAGTCGCCGACCGTCGGCGACACCGCTTCGATCATGCCCGGCTTCATCGTGTGTTCCAGGCCGCGCGCCACGACGCTGCCTTCGCTGGGCGCGTACTCGGTGCAGCGCTCGGCGCCGCGCAGCACGCCCACCAGCCCCCAGACGGTGTGGTCGTGGATCGGCGTGCGCTGGCCCGGCCCCCAGACGAAGCTGACCACGCAAAAGCGCTCCAGCGGGTCGCAGTGAAGCAGGTACTGGCGGTAGGTGTCGGGCGCGGGCTCGGCGAACTCGTCGGGCAGCCAGGCGTCGTCTGCGATCAGTGCGGCGAGCAGCTCGCGCCCGCGCGCCAGCAGGGTCGGCTCGTCGGCGGTCCCGTCGACAAGGCGGGTCATGCCGGCGACGAACTTGCGCAGCGGCGCGATGCGGTCGGAGGGGGAAGGCGTGGCTGACTGCTGCACTGAGGGTTCTCCTTCGGGAGCGCGGGACCCGGCCTTCGGACCCTGGCGCAGGAAGGAGCGTAGCGCAAACGCTGCCGCCCCATCGCGACGCCGGGGCGGGCGCAAGGCGCGCTGCGGTTCATCGGATGACGCGCTTCGCTCGGCCGGAGTACGCGCTGCGGACGCTCCGGAAAAGCGCAGCGCCGTGGCCGGGAACTCCCCGGGGCGCGGCGCTCCTGAGCGGATCACCGCCCTGCCGGGACGGCGATCCGCAAGATCCGTCGCTCAGGCGCGGATCACTTGCCCTGCCACTTGGGCGCGCGCTTCTCGGCGAAGGCGGCCGCGCCCTCGCGGGCGTCGGAGGAGGAGAACACCGGCGCGATGATCTCGGCCTGCTTCTTCCACATCTCCTCGGCGTGCCAGTCGAAGGACTCGGCGACGATGCGCTTGCTCGCGGCGATCGCCAGCGGGCCGTTGGCGGTGATGCGGGCGGCCATCTCGATGGCGGCCTGCAGCGCCTGGCCCTTGGCCACCAGCTTGTTGACCAGGCCGAAGCGGTGGGCGTCGGCAGCCGGCATGTGGTCGCCGGTCAGCACGTATTCCATCGCCACGTGGTAGGGGATGCGGCGCGGCAGGCGGATGACGCCGCCGGCGGCGGCGACCAGGCCGCGCTTGACCTCGGGCACGCCGAACTTGGCGTCCTCGGCGGCCACGATCAGGTCGCAGGCCAGCGCGAGCTCGAAGCCGCCGGCCAGCGCGTAGCCCTCGACCGCGGCGATGATCGGCTTCCTCGGCGGGCGCTCGGTGATGCCGCCGAAGCCGCGGCCCTCGACGCTGGGACGCTCGCCGCGCAGGAAGCCCTTGAGGTCCATGCCGGAGCAGAAGGTGCCGCCGGCGCCGGTCAGGATGGCGACGGTGAGGTCGGCGCGGCTCTCGAGCTCGTCGATCGCGGCGGCGATGCCCTCGGCCGCGGCCTTGCTCATCGCGTTCTTCGCCTCGGGGCGGTTGATGGTGATGATCTGGATGCCGTTCTCGGCCTTGACGATCACTTCGCTGGTCATGTCGCGGTTCTCCTTTGGAAGGGTGGATCTGGAAGAGGGCGGTGGCTGGACCCGAGCGGGCCCGGATGGGCCGTAAGCATGCACGAGGCGCCGGACGGAGTCGAATCGGTGCGGTTCGTTCGGCGGGGTTCGACGTCGCCCTCCCCGGGGCGAACGGCTTGCCGCGAATTCCGTACCATTCAGACCCGGAGTGGCCCGGACCCCGCCCCTTGTATGTGCAGACCAGACCGCCCCCTCACCCGGCCCCTGATCCCGAACGGCTTGTCTCCGCTCTCAGTGAACCCGCCGATGCGCAGCACCGTTTCCTCGCCGGCCTCGGACCGGTCGCCCGTGCCCGCAACCCTGGCCCCGGCCTGGGTGCCGCCCGGGGGCCTGGCCTTCATCGACCTGGAGACCACCGGCGGCCCCGCCCAGCGAGAGTCCATCACCGAGATCGGCATCGTCGAGGTGGACGGGAACGAGGTGCGCGAGTGGTCCAGCCTGGTGCGGCCCGGCATGCGCATCGCGCCGCACGTGGCGCGCCTGACCGGGATCGACGATTCGATGCTGGCCGGCGCGCCGCCCTTCGAGGAGATGGCCGGCGAGGTGTTCGACCGGCTGCAGGGGCGGCTCCTCGTCGCGCACAACGCGCGCTTCGACCACGGCCACCTGCGCGCGGCGCTGCGCCGCGCGGGGATGGACTTCAGGCCGCGGGTGCTGTGCACGCTGAAGCTGTCGCGGCTGCTGTTCCCCGAGGAGAGGCTTCACGGCCTGGATGCGCTGGTCGAGCGTCACGGCCTGCAGGCGCCCGGGCGGCATCGCGCGCTGGCCGATGCGCGCCTGCTCTGGCAGTTCTGGCAGCGGCTGCACGAGCGCTTCGCGCCGGACACGATCCGGGATGCGGTGCGCGAGCTTGCCGGCCGGCCCACGCTGCCGCCGCACCTGGATCCGGCCGGGCTGGAGGGCCTGCCCGACGGTCCCGGGGTCTACCTCTTCTACGGGGAGAACGAGCTGCCGCTCTACGTGGGCAAGAGCCTGCGCCTGCGCGAGCGGGTCATGGCGCATTTCTCGGCGGATCATCGCGACGACCGCGAGCTGAGCCTGAGCCAGCAGGTGCGGCGCATCGACTGGATATGCGCCGAGGGCGAGATCGGCGCGCTGCTGGAGGAGGCGCAGCTGGTCAAGCGCCTGTAGCCGACCCACAACCGGCAGCTGCGCCGCAATCGCGAGCTGTGTGCGTGGCGGCTGTCCGGCGACGCCGGGGTCGGGGCCGGGCCGCGGATCGAGCTGGTTCATGCCGGCGACCTGGCCTTCGGGCGCCAGGACAGGCTCTACGGGCTGTTCCGCAGCCGCCGCGAGGCCACCGAGCGGCTGCGCACGCTGGCCGCCGAGCATGCGCTGTGCCCGGCGCTGCTGGGGCTGGAGAAGCTGCCGCCCGGGCGGCGCTGCTTCGCCCGCCAGCTGGGCAGGTGCCGCGGCGCCTGCTGCGGCGACGAGCCGCGGCAGGCGCACGGCCTGCGCCTGCTCGAGGCGCTGCGCGGGCTGGAGGTGCAGGCCTGGCCGCACGAGGGCCCGGTGGCGCTGCGCGAAGGCGGCACGCTGCACGTGCTCGACGGCTGGCGCTACCTGGGCGCCGCGCGCGACGAGGCACAGGCCGCGGCGCTGCTGCGCAGCGGCCGGCCGGCCTTCGACCTGGACATCCACCGGATCCTGCGCAAGGCGATGGAACGCCTGGGGCCCCCGATTCCACTGGACGCATGCGCAGGCGGCTCGGCCGGCGCACGCGCGACCGGCGGAGCGGGCGGCGCCCGAAGGCGGACGCCCGCCGCCGTTCCTGGCGGTCAGCCGCGCGCCAGCGTCACCCCGCCGTCGACCACCACGGTCTCGCCCACCACGAAATCGCCCGCCCGCGACGCCAGGTAGATCGCCGCCGCGGCCATGTCCTCCTCGGTGCCCACGCGGCCGGCGGGCACGCGCCTGGCCACCTGCTCGGCGTTGTCGCGCGCATCCACGTTCATCTCGGAACCGAAGGGGCCCGGCGCGNTCCCCGAGACCACCACGTTGTCGCGGATCAGCTCCATCGCCATCCGCTTCGTGAGGTGCAGGATGCCGGCCTTGCTCGCGGAGTAGGCGTAGGTGTGCCACATGTTGACCGAGATGCCGTCGATCGACGAGACGTTGATCACCTTGGCCGGACGCGACTTCGCCGCGGCGCGCAGCTGCGGCGCCAGCGCCTGCGTGAGGAAGAAGGGCGTCTTCATGTTGAGGTTCACGGTCTTGTCCCAGCCGCTCTCGGGGAACTCGTCGAAGGGCGCGGCCCAGGCGGCGCCGGCATTGTTCACCAGGATGTCGAGCGCCGGCTCGCGCTTCGCGATCTCCGCGGCCAGCGCGCGGATGCCGTCCATCCTGGAGACGTCGCCGGGGATGGAGAC
>JBKHVS010000124.1:0-9616 GCA_046569945.1 Gammaproteobacteria bacterium
GGACGCGGCGAGCGCCGGGCGAGGCTCGCCCGGCCGGCGGCGGCTGTCGCCATGGCGTCGATGACGAAAGCCTACTTGCGCTTGGACAGCGGCACGAACTTCAGGTTCTCCGGCCCGGTGTAGTTGGCGCTGGGACGGATGATCTTGTTGTCGATGCGCTGCTCGATGATGTGCGCCGCCCAGCCCGAGGTGCGGGCGATGACGAAGAGCGGCGTGAACATCGCGGTGGGAACGCCCATCATGTGATAGCTGACGGCGCTGAACCAGTCGAGGTTGGGGAACATCTTCTTGATCTCCCACATCACGGCCTCGAGGCGGTCGGCGATGTCGAACATCTTCATGTCGCCGGCTTCCTTGGACAGCTTGCGCGCCACTTCCTTGATGACCTTGTTGCGCGGGTCGGCGATCGTGTAGACCGGATGCCCGAAGCCGATGACGACTTCCTTGTTCTCCACGCGCTTGCGGATGTCCGCCTCGGCTTCGTCGGCGTTCTCGTAGCGCTTCTGGATCTCGAAGGCCACCTCGTTGGCGCCGCCATGCTTCGGGCCGCGCAGCGCGCCGATCGCGCCGGTGATCGCCGAGTGCATGTCCGAGCCCGTTCCTGCGATGACGCGGCCGGTGAAGGTCGACGCATTGAACTCGTGCTCCGCGTACAGGATCAGCGAGGTGTGCATCGACTTGACCCACAGGGCCGACGGCTCGCGCCCGTGCAGCAGGTGCAGGAAGTGACCCCCGATCGAGTCGTCGTCGGTCTCGACGTCGATGCGCTTGCCGTTGTGGCTGAAGTGGTACCAGTACAGCAGCATCGAGCCGAGCGAGGCCATCAGGCGGTCGGCGATGTCGCGCGCGCCGGGGGCGTTGTGATCGTCCTTCTCCGGCAGGTTGCAGCCCAGCGCGGAGACGCCGGTGCGCATCACGTCCATCGGGTGCGAGGAGGCCGGCAGGCACTCGAGCACGTCCATGACGTTGGCCGGCAGGCCGCGCATCGCCTTGAGCTTGGCCTTGTAGCCGGCCAGCTCTGCCTTGTTGGGCAGCTTGCCGTGGACCAGCAGGTAGGCGATCTCCTCGAACTCGGCCGCATCGGCGATGTCGAGGATGTCGTAGCCGCGGTAGTGCAGGTCGTTGCCGGTGCGGCCGACGGTGCACAGCGCGGTGTTGCCGGCGGTCACGCCGGACAGCGCGACGGATTTCTTGGGTTTCGGGCCGGTGGCCTGTTGCGTGTCGGTGCTCATTCGGAGCGTCTCCCCGGGAGTGTCGTGATGGTGGGTGGTGGGTCGCGCGGCGCGCTCAGGCCTTCTTCGCGAACAGCGCGTCGAGCTTGTTCTCGAAGTCCCAGTAGCCGATGGAGTCGTAGAGCTCCTTGCGCGTCTGCATCGTGGGCACGACGGCTGCCTGGGTGCCGTCGCGGCGGATGGTCTCGTAGACGTTCTGCGCGGCCTTGTTCATCGCGCGGAAGGCCGACAGCGGGTAGAGCACCATGCCGACGTCGACCTCGGCGAGCTGCTGCAGGGTGAACAGCGGCGTGGCGCCGAACTCGGTGATGTTGGCCAGCACCGGCACGCCCACCGCCGCGGCGAACTGCTTGTACATCGGCAGCTCGGTCATCGCTTCGGGGAAGATGCCGTCGGCACCGGCCTCGACGCAGGCCACCGCGCGCTCGATCGCCTTCTCCAGGCCTTCGACCGCCAGCGCGTCGGTGCGCGCCATGATGAAGAAGCTCTCGTCGGTGCGGGCGTCGACGGCTGCCTTGATGCGGTCGACCATCTCCTCCTTGCTGACGATCTCCTTGTTCGGACGGTGGCCGCAGCGCTTGGCGCCGACCTGGTCCTCGATGTGCATCGCGGCCGCGCCGAACTTGATCAGCGACTTCGTGGTGCGCGCGACGTTGAAGGCCGACGAACCGAAGCCGGTGTCGACGTCGACCAGCAGCGGCAGGTCGCAGACGTCGGTGATGCGGCGCACGTCGGTCAGGACGTCGTCCAGGCCGGAGATGCCGAGATCGGGCAGGCCCAGCGAGCCGGCCGCGACGCCGCCGCCGGAGAGGTAGATGGCACGGTAGCCGGCATGCTTGGCCAGCAGCGCGTGGTTGGCGTTGATCGCGCCGGGGATCTGCAGCGGCTTCTCTTCGGCGAGCGCCGCGCGGAACTTCTGTCCAGGGGTCATCGGGTTCTCCAGAATGGGGTGCGGGCGGCGCTTGCGACCGGGCCCGGAAACGGCCCGGACGCGAGCATGCCGCCGCGGCCGGCGCGGACTCAGCCGAGCAGGTGCGCCACGCCGTCGCGCTCCTCGAACAGCTCCTTGAGCGTGAGGTCCATGCGCGAGCGGCTGAACTCGTCGATCTCGAGGCCCTTGATCATCGTGTATTCGCCGTTGGCGCAGGTGACCGGGAATCCGTACATGACCTCCTCGGGGATGCCGTAGGAGCCGTCCGACGGGATGCCCATCGTCACCCACTTGCCGTTGGTGCCCAGCGCCCAGTCGCGCATGTGGTCGATCGCGGCGTTGGCGGCCGAGGCGGCCGACGACAGGCCGCGGGCCTCGATGATGGCGGCGCCGCGCTTGCCCACGGTGGGGATGAAGGTGTCGCGGTTCCAGGCCTCGTCGCTGATCATGTCCTTGACCGACTGCCCGCCGATGGTGGCGAAGCGGTAGTCGGGGTACATGGTCGGCGAGTGGTTGCCCCAGACGGCCAGCTTCTCGATCTGGTCGACCGGCTTGCCGGTGCGCGACGCGATCTGCGACAGCGCGCGGTTGTGGTCCAGGCGCAGCATGGCGGTGAAGTTCTTCTTCGGCAGGCCCGGAGCCGACTTCATCGCGATGTAGGCATTGGTGTTCGCCGGGTTGCCGACCACCAGGACGCGCACGTCGCGGCTGGCGGCTTCGTCGAGCGCGCGGCCCTGGACGGTGAAGATCGCGCCGTTGGCCTCGAGCAGGTCCTTGCGCTCCATGCCCTTGCTGCGCGGGCGGGCGCCGACCAGCATCGCGTAGTCGGCGTCCTTGAAGGCGACCTTGGGATCGTCGGTCACGACCACGCCCTGCAGCAGCGGGAATGCGCAGTCCTCCAGCTCCATGACGACGCCGCGCACGGCGGGGAGGGCGGCGGTGATGTCGAGCAGCTGCAGGATCACCGGCTGGTCCTTGCCGAGCATGTCGCCGTTGGCGATGCGGAACAGCAGGCTGTAGCCGATCTGGCCGGCGGCGCCGGTGACGGCGACGCGCTTGACGGGTTTGGTCATGATGCGTTTCCTCGAAAGCGGACGGGTGGGCGGAACCGGCGGTGACCGTCTTGGGTCCTCGGTTGCGCGGCAGTTTATTGCGGAGGGTCCAGGCTTGTCAAATTACTCTTATGTCTTATATAAGATATAAGTTATTGAAATTCTCGCAGCCTTGTGGTGCAATCCGGGCATGAACGCAGCGAGCAGGGGAGAGCGCGCCGAGCGCGAGGGCCCCACCTTCAGTCCGCTCTATCGCCAGATCAAGGGCCTGATCACCCGCAGCCTGCAGGGCGGCGAGTGGAAGCCGGGCGAGCTCATCCCGAGCGAGACCGAGCTCGCCGCCCGCTTCGGCGTCAGCCAGGGCACCGTGCGCAAGGCCATCGACGAGCTCGCGGCCGAGAACCTGGTCGTGCGCCGCCAGGGCAGGGGCACCTTCGTGGCCACGCACCAGGAGGCGCGCGCGCAGTTCCGCTTCCTGCGCTTGCGGCCCGACCAGGCCGGCGATGCCGGGGTCATGGACAGCCGCATCCTCGAATGCCGGCGGCTGCGCGCGCCGGGCGACGTGGCGCGCGCGCTCCAGCTGCGCGCAGGCGAGGCCGTGGTGCAGATCCGCCGGCTGCTCTCCTTCCAGGGGCAGCCGACCGTGCTCGACGAGATCTGGCTGCCGGGCGCGCAGTTCCGCGGACTCACCTTCGAGCGGCTGAGCGCCTACACGGGGCCGCTGTATGCGCTGTTCGAGGCGGAGTTCGGCACCCGCATGATCCGCGCCACCGAGCGGGTCAAGGCGGTGGTGGCCGACGAGGCGACGGCCAGGGCGCTGTCGGTGGAGGCGGGCGAGCCCCTGCTGCTGGTCGAGCGGGTCACCTACACCTACGAGGACCGGCCGGTCGAGATGCGGCGCGGGCTCTACGTCACGCGGCGCCACCACTACCGCAACGAGCTCGGATGACCGGCGATCCGAAAAGATGCGAGGCGCGCCCGCCGGCCCTGCATCGGGTTGGTGCGCCGCGGAAAATCGGTCAGAATAAAAAGGTTAAACAGATTTCACTTTCGATGAACGTCCGGGAACTTCGTTTCCCGTCTTTTTGCAGGGGTGCCCATGGCTGATCTGGCCGGCAAACCGGGTCCGCGTGCCCGGCCTGAGTTCCGCAACATCCACGTCACGCAGCTTTCGCAGTACCGGCTGCCGCTGGCGGGGTTCGTCTCGATCCTGCACCGCGTCAGCGGCGCGCTGCTCTTCCTGGTGGGCCTGCCCTTCCTGCTCTATCTCTTCCAGCAGAGCCTGACGTCCGAGATCAGCTACGAGAACTACCGCGCGATCGCCTCGCACTGGTTCGCCAAGCTGGTGCTGCTGGCGCTGGCCTGGGCCTACCTGCATCACTTCTGCGCGGGCATCCGCTACCTGATCCTCGACCTCCACGTCGGGGTCGAGAAGGAGCAGGCCAGGACGTCCGCGTCGGTGGTGCTGGGCGTGAGCCTGGTGCTGACGCTGGTCGTGGCGCTGAAGCTTTTCGGGGTGTTCTGAGATGACGACGAAACGGATCGTTGTGGGAGCCCACTACGGGCTGAAGGACTGGCTGGCGCAGCGCATCACAGCCATCGTGCTCGCGGTCTACACGGTGGTGCTGGGCGTGGTGCTGCTCGCGCAGCCCGAGCTCAGCTACGGCACCTGGGCCGGGCTGTTCGCCTCGGGCTGGATGCGGGTGCTCACGCTGCTGGCGCTGCTCTCGCTGTTCTGGCATGCCTGGATCGGCGTGCGCGACATTTTCATGGACTACATCAAGCCGACCGGAGTGCGCCTGTTCCTGCAGGTGTGCACGATCGTCGCGCTGGTCGCCTACGCGTTGTGGGCGGTGAACATTCTCTGGAGCGTCTGAGATGGCCGACGTGCTGAACCATCTGGCGAACAACCTGCCGCGACGCAAGTTCGACGCCGTCATCATCGGCGCCGGCGGGTCCGGCATGCGCTGCTCGCTGCAACTCGCCGAGGCCGGCTACAGCGTGGCGGTGCTCTCGAAGGTCTTCCCGACGCGCTCGCACACGGTGGCCGCGCAGGGGGGCATCGGGGCTTCGCTGGGCAACATGAGCGAGGACAACTGGTACTGGCACATGTTCGACACCGTCAAGGGCTCGGACTACCTGGGCGACCAGGACGCCATCGAGTTCATGTGCCGCGAGGCGCCGAAGGTGGTGTACGAACTCGAGCACTTCGGGATGCCCTTCGACCGCAACCCGGACGGCACCATCTACCAGCGCCCCTTCGGCGGCCACACCGCCAACTTCGGCGAGAAGCCGGTGCAGCGCGCCTGCGCCGCGGCGGACCGCACCGGGCACGCGCTGCTGCACACGCTCTACCAGCGCAACGTCCGCGCGCGCACCCAGTTCTTCGTCGAGTGGATGGCGCTGGACATCATCCGAGACGCCGAGGGCAACTGCTGCGGCGTGATCGCGCTGGAGATGGAAACCGGCGACGTGATGATCCTCGAGGCCAAGGTCACGGTGTTCGCCACCGGCGGCGCCGGCCGGATCTGGCAGGCGTCGACCAACGCCTTCATCAACACCGGTGACGGCATGGGGATGGCGGCCCGGGCGGGCATCCCGCTCGAGGACATGGAGTTCTGGCAGTTCCACCCCACCGGGGTGGCCGGCGCGGGCGTCCTGATCACCGAGGGCGTGCGCGGTGAAGGCGGCATCCTGCTGAACAAGCATGGCGAGCGCTTCATGGAGCGCTACGCGCCCACCCTGAAAGACCTGGCGCCGCGCGACTTCGTCTCGCGCTCGATGGACCAGGAAATCAAGGAAGGCCGCGGCGCGGGTCCGGATGGCGACTACGTGCTGCTCAAGCTCGATCACCTCGGCGCCGAGACGATCATGAAGCGGCTGCCGTCGATCCGCGAGATCGCGATCAAGTTCGCCAACGTCGACCCCATCAAGGACCCGATCCCGGTCGTCCCCACCATCCACTACCAGATGGGCGGCATCCCGACCAACTACCACGGCCAGGTCGTGGTGCCCAAGGACGGCGATCCGAACGCGGTGGTCGGCGGCCTCTACGCGATCGGCGAGTGCGCCTGTGTCTCGGTGCACGGCGCCAACCGCCTGGGAACCAACTCGCTGCTCGACCTGCTGGTGTTCGGCCGCGCATCCGGCAACCACATCGTCAATCACGGGCTCAAGCAGGGCACGCACCGGCCGCTGCCCAAGGACGCGGGCGATGCGACGCTGGCGCGCCTGGCGCGGCTCGATGGCTCCACGTCGGGCGAGGGTACGCAGGACGTGGCGAACGACATCCGCCGCACGATGCAGGCGCACTGCGGCATCTTCCGCACGTCCGAGCTTCTCAAGGAAGGCGTCGATCGCATCCTCGAGATCTCCAAGCGCAACGACCACATCCACCTGAAGGACAAGTCGAAGGTGTTCAACACCGCGCGCGTCGAGGCCCTGGAGGTGGCGAACCTCGTCGAGGTGGCCAAGGCGACCATCGTGTCGGCGGAGGCGCGCAAGGAGAGCCGCGGGGCGCATGCGCACCGCGACTACACGGAGCGTGACGACGCGAACTGGATGAAGCACACCCTGTGGTATTCGGAGGGCAACCGGCTCGACTACAAGCCGGTCAACCTGAAGCCGCTGACGGTGGAGACCTTCCAGCCGAAGGCTCGCACCTTCTGATGCGGCGTTGCCGCAAAGCACAGACCAACGCAAGAAGCGCACGGGAGCAGCAATGAGCGCAGTGGCAGAGAAACAGGTGGCGGCGCCGGCCGCGGGCAAGCGGGTCGTGAAGTTCTCGATCTACCGCTACGATCCCGACAAGGACGCCAAGCCGTACATGCAGAGCCTCGAGGTGGAGCTCCTGCCCACCGACAAGATGCTGCTGGACGCGCTGATGCGCATCAAGCAGTCGACCGACGATTCCATCGCCTTCCGGCGCTCCTGCCGCGAGGGCGTGTGCGGGTCGGACGCGATGAACATCAACGGCAAGAACGGGCTGGCCTGCACCACGAACCTTCGCGACCTGAAGGAGCCGATCGTGCTGCGGCCGCTGCCCGGGCTGCCGGTGATCCGCGACCTGATCGTGGACATGACGCAGTTCTTCAAGCAGTACGACTCGATCAAGCCCTACCTGATCAACGACACGCCGCCGCCCGAGAAGGAGCGCCTGCAGAGCCCCGAGGAGCGCGAGGAGCTCGACGGGCTCTACGAGTGCATCCTGTGCGCCTGCTGCTCGACCTCCTGCCCGTCGTTCTGGTGGAACCCCGACAAGTTCGTCGGGCCGGCCGGCCTGCTGCAGGCCTACCGCTTCATCGCCGACAGCAGGGACGAGGCCACCAGCGCCCGCCTCGACGACCTCGAGGATCCGTACCGGCTGTTCCGCTGCCACACCATCATGAACTGCGTCGACGTCTGTCCGAAGGGGCTCAATCCCACGCGGGCGATCGGCAAGATCAAGGAACTGATGGTCCGGCGCGCGGTCTGAGCGGCCCGGCGAGCCAACGATGGACCAACCGACGCCCGGCGATTCGCACCAGGCCGACGCGGCCCGGCGCCGGCGTCTGCGCTGGCGCTCGCGGCGAGGGCTGCTCGAGAACGACCTCGTCCTGACCAGGTTCCTCGACCGGAACGAGGAGTCGCTGGCGGACGAGGACGTGGCAGGGCTGCACGAGCTGCTCGACCTCTCCGACAACCAGCTGATGGACCTGATCCTCGCGCGACGGGAGCCGGAGTCCGGCGAACTGTCGCCCCCGGCGCTGCGCGTGCTGCAGATGCTGCGCGAGGCCTGACCCGAACAATCTTCAGAGCACTACAGGAACCCGACCGATGACCACACAGCACAAAGCCACGCTGTCCTTCTCCGACGGCACCCCGTCCGTCGAGCTGCCCATCCACAAGGGCACGATCGGACCGGACGTGGTCGACATCCGGAAGCTGTATGGCGCGTCCGGCAAGTTCACCTTCGACCCGGGCTTCATGTCGACCGCGGCCTGCGAGTCGAAGATCACCTACATCGACGGCGACAAGGGCGAATTGCTGTACCGCGGCTTCCCGATCGAGCAGCTGGCGGTGCACTGCGACTATCTCGAGACCTGCTACCTGCTGCTCAACGGCGACCTGCCGAACGAGGCGCAGCGCAAGGACTTCGAGAACCGTGTGCTCAAGCACACGATGATCCACGAGCAGATGACGCGCTTCTACGCCGGCTTCCGCCGCGACGCGCACCCGATGGCCATCCTGGTGGGCTGCGTCGGCGCGCTGTCGGCCTTCTACCACGACTCGCTCGACATCCAGAATCCGGAGCACCGCTTCGTTTCGGCGATCCGCCTGATCGCCAAGATGCCGACGATGGTCGCGATGGCCTACAAGTACTCGGTCGGCCAGCCGTTCATGTATCCGCGCAACGACCTGTCCTACGCGGGCAACTTCATGCGCATGATGTTCGGCACGCCCTGCGAGGAGTACCAGGTCAATCCGGTGCTCGAGCGTGCGCTCGACCGCATCCTGATCCTGCACGCCGACCACGAGCAGAACGCATCCACGTCCACGGTCCGGCTTGCCGGATCGTCGGGGGCGAACCCCTTCGCCTGCATCGCGGCGGGCATCGCCACCCTCTGGGGCCCCGCGCACGGCGGCGCCAACGAAGCCTGCCTGGTGATGCTCGGCGAGATCCAGAAGCAGGGCGGCATCGAGAAGATCGGCGACTTCATCGCCAAGGTGAAGGACAAGAACTCCGGCGTGAAGCTGATGGGCTTCGGTCACCGGGTCTACAAGAACTACGACCCGCGCGCCAAGCTGATGCGCGAGACCTGCTACGAGGTGCTCGGCGAGCTGGGCCTGGAGAACGATCCGATGTTCGCGCTGGCGATGAAGCTGGAGCAGATCGCGCTCGAGGACGACTACTTCGTGCAGCGCAAGCTCTACCCGAATGTCGACTTCTACTCGGGCATCGTGCAGAAGGCGCTCGGCATCCCGACCGAGATGTTCACCTGCATCTTCGCGCTGGCCCGCACCGTGGGCTGGATCGCGCAGTGGGGCGAGATGATCGGCGAGCCGGACCAGAAGATCGGCCGTCCGCGCCAGCTGTTCACCGGATCCACGCGCCGCGAGGTCGTGCCCATCGCCCAGCGCTGATGGAGGACGGGGCGGCTGAGGCCGCTCCGTAGGCAGCAAGAAGAAAAGGCCGCTCTCGAGCGGCCTTTTCCATGTTGGGGGTGCGGCGCGCGGGGATCGGCTCCCCGCCGCCGCCGCCGCTTCAGCGCAGCGACGCGTTCAGGCGCTCCAGCATGGCTGCGCCAGGGCACAGCGCCGCCTCGTCCAGGCGGTTGAGCGGATGCTCGACCGTGTTCAGGTGCGCGTGAAGGTCGTCCGCCTCGGGATCGAGGTAGAGCAGGCCGGTGACGATCTCGCCG
>JBKHVS010000125.1:0-9489 GCA_046569945.1 Gammaproteobacteria bacterium
GCCCGGCCGAGGCGCAGGGCCATGACGCGCCCGCCACGCTGGTCACGCTCGAAGGCGCGGAGGGCACCGAGCACTGGCTGGGCTTCCGCAACTTCTACGTGATCACCCGCTACAACCGCTCGAGCTTCTATGCGATGGCGGTGATCGAACTCGCCGAAGTCCTCGCCAGCGCCCGCTGAGGCCGCGTCGGCGCAGGCAGCCACCCCAGGGACGCACCGACATGGCCGGAAGCAGCCTCCTGCTCCTCATCGACGACATCGCCGCGCTGCTCGACGACGTCGCCATCCTGACCAAGATCTCCGCCAAGCAGGCGGCCGGCGCGCTCGACGACGTCGCCGCGCTGACCAAGGTCGCCACGAAGAAGACCGCGGGCGTGCTGGGCGACGACCTCGCACTCAACGCGCAGCAGGTCTCGGGCGTCAAGGCCGACCGGGAACTCCCGGTCGTCTGGGCGGTGTTCAAGGGATCGATGCGCAACAAGCTGATCCTGGTGCCTGCGGCACTGGCGATCAGCGCCTTCGCACCGTGGGCGGTGACTCCGCTGCTGATGGCGGGCGGCCTCTTCCTCTGCTACGAGGGCTTCGAGAAGGTCTGGCACCACGTCGCGCACCCGGCGCAGGAGGCGGCAGCGGAGCACGGCCGCCGCGTCAGGGCGGTGCTCGACCCCGACGTGGACCTGGTCGCCTTCGAGAAGGAGAAGATCGGCGGCGCGGTGCGCACCGACTTCATCCTGTCGGCGGAGATCATCGCGATCACGCTCGGCGCGGTCGCCGGCGCCGACTTCGGCACCCGGGTCGCGGTGCTGGCCGGCATCGCGCTGATCATGACCATCGGCGTCTACGGCCTGGTGGCCGGCATCGTCAAGCTCGACGACGCCGGGCTCTACCTCAGCCAGCGCCCCGGAACCGGCGCCTGGGCCCGCTTCCAGCGCCGCATCGGATACGGCATCCTCGCGGCCGCGCCCTGGCTGATGAAGGGCCTGTCGATCGCCGGCACCGCCGCGATGTTCCTGGTGGGCGGCGGCATCCTGGTGCACGGCATTCCCTGGCTGCATCACTGGGTCGAGGGCCTGGCTGGCCTCGGCGGGCTGGCCGGCACGCTGGCCCAGACGGGCGTGAACGCAGGGGTCGGGATCGTGGCCGGCGGGCTCACGGTGGCGGTGGCGAGCCTGGTGCGCAGGCTGTCCGGGCGCGGTCACTGACGCCGCCTGCCCGGCCGCAGGCGCAGCCCTCGCGGACCCCGCCGCCCCGCCGGTTGCTCAGTCCTCGACCGGATCCGCCACCCGCCGGCTGCGCACCAGCATCACGATTCCGCTCGCGACGATCATCCCGATCCCCGCGAGCGCGATCCCGTCCGGGAAGGTTCCGAACACGAGCAGGCCCAGGAACAGCGACACCACCAGGTGCAGGTAGCTGAACGGCGCCAGCAGAGTCGCAGGCGCGCACTCCAGCGCCCGCACCAGCGTGAAGTGGCCCAGAGCGCCGATCGCGCCGGTGGCGACCAGCAGCCCCAGGTCGATCAGGTTGCGCGGCGTGGCCCAGTGGAAGGGCACCGCCAGGCTCAGCGCCCCGGTCGCCACCAGGGCGCCCAGCAGCAGCGTGGCGTTGCCGTCGTCGACACCGGCCAGGCGCCGCGTCAGCAGCTGGTAGCCCGCGTAGCAGAACGCGCTGGCCAGCGGCAGCAGCGCGCTCCAGGCGAACACCGAGCTTCCCGGCCGCACGATCAGCAGCACGCCGCAGAAGCTGGCGGCCAGAGCCCACGCGGTGCCCGCCGGCGCCTTCTCGCCGAGCAGCAGCACCGCGAACACCGTCACCAGGATCGGGCCGATCGATGAGATTGCGGTGGCCTCGGCCAGCGGGATGCCGGCCAGCCCGGTGAAGAAGGTCAGCGAGGCCATTCCCAGCAGCGCGCCGCGCAGCGCCTGCATCCAGGGGCGCCGCGTGACGAGGATCCGCGGGCCCATCCGCGGCCAGAACACCGCCAGCAGCAGCAGCACCTGCACCAGGTAGCGCGCCCAGGTGATCATCGGCACCGGATAGGACTGCGACAGCCACTTGACGATCGCCTCCATGGAAGCGAACGAGCAGACCGTGGCGACCATCAGCAGGATGCCGCGCGCCGGATGGGCGCCCGATGCGGCCACGGCGGCCGGCAGCGCGCTCAAGGTCGCACCGGGCGCAAGGCGGCGGCGCTCACCCCGGGAAGACGCCGGTGGAGAGATAGCGGTCGCCGCGGTCGCAGACGACGAAGACGATGGTGGCGTTCTCGACCTCGCGCGCGATGCGCAGCGCGATGCAGCAGGCGCCCGCGGCCGAGATGCCGCCGAAGATCCCCTCCTCGGCGGCGAGCCGGCGCGCCATCTCCTCGGCGTCCGGCTGCGTGACCTCCTCGATGCGGTCGACCATCGCGCGGCTGTAGATCTTCGGCATGTAGGCCTCGGGCCACTTGCGGATGCCTGGGATCGAGGACCCGTCGGTGGGCTGGGCGCCCACGATGACCACGCCGGGGTTGCGCTCCTTCAGGTAGCGCGACACCCCGGTGATGGTGCCCGTGGTGCCCATCGCCGAAACGAAGTGGGTGACCCGTCCGCCGGTGTCGTCCCAGATCTCGGGGCCGGTGGTCTCGTAGTGCGCGGCCCAGTTGTCGTCGTTGGCGAACTGGTCGAGCACCCTGCCCCTGCCTTCGGCCTGCATGCGGTCGGCGAGGTCGCGCGCGCCCTCCATGCCCTCGGCCTTCGAGACCAGGATCAGCTCGGCGCCGTAGGCCTTCATCGACTGCCGCCGCTCCACCGACAGGTTGTCCGGCATGATCAGCACCATCCGGTAGCCGCGGATCGCTGCAGCCATCGCCAGCGCGATCCCGGTGTTGCCCGAGGTGGCCTCGATCAGCGTGTCGCCCGGACGGATGTCGCCGCGGGCCTCGGCCCGCGCGATCATCGCCAGCGCCGGCCGGTCCTTGACCGATCCGGCAGGGTTGTTGCCCTCGAGCTTGGCGAGGAGCACGTTGCCCCTGCGCGCGTTGTCCTGCGCATCGATGCGCTGCAGCCGCACCAGCGGCGTGCGGCCGATCGTCTGGTCGACGGTCATGTACTGGATCGGATTCATTCGGGCTCAGTGTGATTGCGGCTTCGCGTCCTGCAGCAGCGTCACGCCCTGCAGCCCCGCGGACAGGATGGCGCGGCGCAGCGCTTCGATCGCCGGAAGCCGCGGAAAGCTCTTGCGCCAGACCAGGGAGACGCGGCGCTGGGGCGCCGGCGGCTCGAAGGGGACATAGACCAGCAGGCCCTCGTCGGCATGCTCCGGCCTGGCCATCATCGGCATCACCGTGACGCCGATGCCGGAAGCCACCATGTGGCGGATGGTCTCGAGCGACGAACCCTCGAAGGTCTTCTGGATGCCGCCGCTGGCCTGCGAGAAGCGCGACAGCTCCGGGCAGACCTCCAGCACCTGGTCGCGGAAGCAGTGACCGGTGCCGAGCAGCAGCATGGTTTCCGACTTCAGCTCGGAGGAGCCGATCGCGTCCCGCTTCGCCCAGGGATGCGTGCGCGGCACCGCGACCACGAAGCTCTCGTCGTAGACGGCCTGGGTCATCAGGCCCTGGTCGGGGAAGGGGTCGGCGAGGATGGCCACGTCGAGATCGCCCTGGCGCAGCGACTCCAGCAGCTTGATCGTGAAGTTCTCCTGCAGGATCAGCGGCATCTCGGGCGCGTCCGCGATCATCTGCCTGACCAGGTTCGGCAGCAGGTAGGGGCCGATGGTGTAGATGACGCCGACCCGCAGCGGGCCGGACAGCGGGTCCTTTCCCTGGCGCGCGATCTCGCGGATGGTGTTGGTCTGCTCGAGGACCCGATGGGCCTGCTCGACGATCTGCTGCCCGGTGGGCGTGACCGACACTTCGGTGCTGCCGCGCTCGAAGAGCTGCACGCCGAGCTCGTCCTCGAGCTTCCTGATCGCGACCGAAAGCGTGGGCTGGCTGACGAAGCAGGCCTCGGCCGCCCGCCCGAAATGGCGCTCGCGCGCCACCGCCACGATGTACTTCAGTTCGGTCAGGGTCATGGCGGGCGATGATACCAAGCCGGGTTCAGGCCTTCAGGAATTCCTCCCGGCCGCCCAGCCAGCGGTCCAGATGGGCTTCGACCGCAGCCGGATCGCCTTCGAGCATCCGCGCCGCGCAGTCCCGCGCCGCCTCCGCCAGCCCGGCGTCCCGCTCCAGGTCGGCGAAGCGCAGCAGCGCCACGCCCGACTGCCTCGCGCCCAGGAATTCGCCGGGCCCGCGCAGTTCCAGGTCGCGCCTGGCGATCTCGAAGCCGTCGCTGGTCTCGTGCATGGTCTTGAGCCGCGCGCGCGCCGTGGGCGACAGCGGCCCCCGGTACATCAGCACGCAGGCGCTGTCGGCGGTGCCCCTGCCGACGCGGCCGCGCAGCTGGTGCAGCTGCGCCAGGCCGAAGCGCTCGGCGTGTTCGACGACCATCAGCGAGGCGTTGGGCACGTCGACGCCGACCTCGATCACGGTGGTCGCTACCAGCACCTGCAGGTCGCCGCGCGAGAACCCGTCCATCACCGCCTGCTTCTCGGCGGCGGGGAGCCGGCCGTGCACCAGCCCGACCGGGATCGGCGCCAGCGCCTCCTGCAGCCGCGCATGCGTGTCGATCGCGGTCTGCAGCTCCAGCGCCTCGCGCTTCTTCCGCGCCGGCCCGGACTCCTCCGCGCCGGCCTCCTCGATCAGCGGGCAGACCCAGTACACCTGACGGCCCGCGGCGGCCGCGGCGCGCACCCGCTCGATGAGCTCGTCGCGGCGCGCGTCGGACACCAACCGGGTGATCACCGGCCGCCGCCCCGGCGGCAGTTCGTCGATCACCGACACATCGAGGTCGGCGTAGTAGGTCATCGCCAGCGTCCGCGGGATCGGCGTTGCGCTCATCATCAGCTGGTGCGGAAGCGCCTCCCCCTTGCCGCGCAGCGCAAGCCGCTGCGCGACGCCGAAGCGATGCTGCTCGTCGACGATCGCCAGGCCCAGCCGCGGGAACACGACGGAATCCTCGATCAGCGCATGCGTCCCCACCAGCAGGTCCACCTCGCCGGCGGCGACCCGTTCGCGCACCTCGCGCTTGCGCGACTCCTTCAGCGACCCCGACAGCCAGGCGATGCGCGCGCCGATCGCATCCATCCATGGTCCGAGCTTGCGGAAATGCTGCTCGGCGAGGATCTCGGTGGGCGCCATCAGCGCCGCCTGGAAGCCGCTGCCGATCGCCTGCGCCGCCGCCAGCGCCGCGATCACGGTCTTGCCGCTGCCCACGTCGCCCTGGACCAGGCGGTTCATCGGCTGCACGCCGGACAGGTCGGCCGCCACCTCTCGCCAGGCCCGCGCCTGGGCGCCGGTGAGGCGGAAGGGCGGCGCGGCGCGCAGCCGCTCGACCAGGCCGGCATCGCGCAGCGGCTCCGCCCGCCGGTCGGCGCGCGCCGCGCGGGCGCGCCGCAGCGAGAGCTGCTGCGCGAGCAGCTCGTCGAAGACGATGCGCCGCCAGGCCGGCGCGCTGCGGTCCTCCAGCGCGCCCAGGTCGGCATCGGCGGGCGGCTCGTGCAGGAAGCGCAGCGCCGCCATCGGCGCGGGGAGATCCAGCGCCTCCAGGCAGGCGCCGGGCACGGTCTCGGCCCAGTCGTGGGCGCGCAGCGCCTGGAGGACCGCCCTGCGCAGCGCCGCCTGGCCGATGCCGGCGGCGCTCGGATAGACCGGCGTGAGCCGCGTGGGAAGCGGCGCGCCCTCCTCGACCAGCCGATAGCGCGGATGCACCATCTCCAGTCCCAGCAGTCCGCCGCGCACCTCGCCGCTGGCGCGCACCCGCCGGCCCCGCGCAAGCTGCGCCACCTGCGAACCGTAGAAGTTGAGGAAGCGCAGCCCGATCGTCCCGCTGTCGTCGCGCAGCTCCACCTGCAGCGAGCGGCGCCCGCGTCCGGCAAGCTCGCTGCGGACGATCACCCCCTCGACCTGGGCCGACTGGCCCGGCAGCAGCGCCGCGATCGGCGCCAGGCGCGTCTCGTCCTCGTAGCGCAGCGGCAGGTGCAGCAGCAGGTCCTGCTCGCGGCGGATCCCGAGGCGCGCCAGGCGGGACAGGAAATCGGCCGCCACGTCCGCTCCGCGCCGGACCTCAGCCCTTGACCAGCACGGCCTCGACCTCGAACTGCGCGTCGCGCGGCAGGCTGGACACGCCCACGGTGGAGCGCGCCGGGAAGGGCCTGGCGAAGTACTCCTGCATGATCTCGTTGACCCGCGGGAAGTTCGCCAGGTCGGTGAGGAACAGCGTGAGCTTCACGCAGTCGTCCAGCGAAGCGCCCGCAGCCTCTGCCACCGCGCGCAGGTTGCGCAGCGCCCGGTGCACCTGCGCGTCGAAGCCGCCCTCCACGAGGTGGCCGGTGCCCGGGTCGAGGCCGATCTGCCCGGACAGGTAGACCGTGCCGCCGGCGTCGATCGCCTGCGAATAGGGGCCGATCGCCGCGGGTGCGGACGGGCTGGAAACCACTTGCTTGGCCATCTGGGACGTCCTCCGTGAATGTGGCGGCCAATGTTATCGGATCGCTGCCGGCGCGCTCCGCCCGCCTGCTAGACTTCCGCCTCTCCCTCCCCGTCGCGACACGCCCCCATGCCGGCCCAGGATCCCGACGCCCGCCGCCCCGCGATCCGGATCCGCGGCGCGCGCCAGAACAATCTCCAGAACCTCGACCTCGACCTCCCCACCAACGAACTGATCGTGGTCACCGGGGTGTCGGGCTCCGGCAAGTCCTCGCTGGTCTTCGACACCCTTTACGCGGAGGGCCAGCGGCGCTACGTCGAGACCTTCTCCGCCTACGCCAGGCAGTTCCTGGACCGGATGGACAAGCCGCAGGTGGACCGCATCGAGGGCGTGCCGCCGGCGATCGCAATCGACCAGACCAATCCGGTGCGCACCTCGCGCTCCACGGTCGGGACGATGACCGAGCTCAACGACCACCTGAAGCTGCTGTTCGCGCGCGCGGCCACGCTGCACTGCCGCTGCTGCGCCCGACCGGTGCGCCGCGACACGGTCGCCGGGGTGCGCGCGGCGATCGCCTCGCGCGCCGCCGCGGCCGGCGATCCGCGCCTGGTGCTGAGCTTCCCGGTGCCGGTGCCGGTCAACTTCGGCGAGGAGGAGGTCCGCGCGCACCTGGAGGCCCAGGGCTACACGAAGGTGCAGGCGGTCGAGTCGCCCGGGCCCGCGGCCGACCCGGCCCCGCCCGTGAAGACCGGACGATCCACTGTGAAGGCGAAGTCCGGCAAGGAACCCGGGACGAAGCTGCTCCACGTCGTCCAGGACCGCTTCCGGGTGGCGTCGGTCGAGGACGGCCGGATCTCCGAAGCGGTGGAGCATGCGCTCGCGCGCGGCCATGGCCGCATGTCGGTGCACGTGCTCGACGACGAGGGCAGGGAGTACGAGCGCTGGCGCTTCAGCACCGAGCTGCATTGCGCGGACTGCGACATCGCCTACTCCGACCCGCTGCCCAGCCTCTTCTCCTTCAACTCGCCGCTGGGCGCCTGCGAGACCTGCCGCGGCTTCGGCCGGGTGATCGGCATCGACCTCGGCCTGGTGATCCCCGACGAGGGACGCACCCTGGCCGACGGCGCGGTCAAGCCATGGCAGACCGAGAGCTTCAAGGACTGCCAGCGCGAGATGGCGAAGTACGCGCCGGCCGCCGGCGTGCCGCTGGGCGTGCCCTGGCGCGAGATGACCGACGGGCAGCGGCGCTGGGTGATCGACGGCGGCGACGACTGGACCGGCAAGTGGCAGACACAGTGGTACGGCATCCGCCGCTTCTTCGACTGGCTGGAGTCGAAGGCCTACAAGATGCACATCCGGGTGCTGCTCTCGAAGTACCGCTCGTACACGCCCTGCACCGCCTGCCAGGGTGCGCGGCTCAAGCCGGACGCGCTGCTCTGGCGGGTCGGCTCCCGCGCTGAAGCCGACGCGGCGCTCGCGGCGCAGATGCCGGGCGAAGGAAGCTACCGGCGCTACATGCCGGCCGGCGTCGCCTGGAGCGGGCCGCAGCTGCAGGACACCGCGGGCCTGTCGATCCACGACCTGATGCTGCTGCCGATCGACCGGGTGGCGGCCTTCTTCGAGTCGCTTCGCCTGCCGCCGCCGCTCGACGAGGCCACCGACCTGCTGCTCACCGAGGCGCGCGCGCGGCTGCGCTACCTGCAGCAGGTGGGCCTGGGCTACCTGACGCTCGACCGCCAGTCGCGCACGCTGTCCGGCGGAGAGGTGCAGCGCATCAACCTCACCACTGCGCTGGGCACTTCGCTGGTCAACACGCTGTTCGTGCTCGACGAGCCTTCGATCGGCCTGCATCCGCGCGACATGAACCGGGTCATCGAGGTGATGCGGCGGCTGCGCGATGCCGGCAACTCGCTGGTCGTGGTCGAGCACGACCCGCAGGTGATGTTCGCCGCGGACCGGATGATCGACATCGGCCCCGGCCCCGGCGAGCGCGGCGGGCGCATCGTCTACAACGGCGATCCGAGCGGGCTGCGCCAGGCCGACACCCTGACCGGCGAGTACCTGTCGGGGCGGCGCCAGGTGGATACCGGGCATCCCACTCCGGTGGGCCCGTCGACCAGGAAGCTGGTGCTCGAGGGTGCGCGCGAGCACAACCTGCGCAAGGTCGACGTGGAGATTCCGCTCGAGCGACTGGTGTGCCTGACCGGAGTGTCCGGCAGCGGCAAGTCGACGCTGATGCAGAACGTGCTGCTGCCGGCGCTGCTCAAGGCGCGCGGCAAGGCCACCGAGTCGCCCGGCGCCCACGACCGGCTGCTGGGCGACGACTGGATCGGCGACGTGGTCTTCGTCGACCAGACGCCGATCGGCAAGACCGCGCGCAGCAACCCGGCCAGCTACGTCGGCGCCTTCGACGCGATCCGCAAGCGCTTCGCCGCGGCGGAGCTGTCGAAGGAACGCGGCTACACCGCGGGCACCTTCAGCTTCAACGCCGGCGACGGCCGCTGCCCCACCTGCGGCGGCAACGGCTTCGAGCACGTCGAGATGCAGTTCCTCTCGGACGTCTACCTTCGCTGCGCGGACTGCGACGGGAAGCGCTTCCGCGCGGAGGTCCTGGAGGTGACGATCGAGGGTCGCGACGGCCGGCCCCGCTCGGTGGCCGACGTCCTCGAGCTCACCGTGCACGAGGCGCTGTCGGTATTCGCCGGCGAGCGCGAGCTGCGCACGAAGCTGCAGCCGCTGGCCGACGTCGGCCTGGACTACCTGCGCCTGGGCCAGCCGGTGCCCACGCTGTCCGGCGGCGAGGCGCAGAAAGTCGCGATTGCACGCATCGTCGCGCTGCGACCGGAGGTGCTGCTGCTCGACGAGCCTTTCAGTTACCTCGACAGCGCGGCCACCGCGGAGCTGGCCGCCCTGCTCGCGGATCCCGCCCGGCTCGGCGCCCGCAAAATCGTGTTCACCACCCACGATGAACTGCTCGCGCT
>JBKHVS010000126.1:0-9218 GCA_046569945.1 Gammaproteobacteria bacterium
TCGCCGTCCTCAACGGAAAGGAGGCGGCGGTGCGCGCGCTGTGCGCGGGCGGCGCTGCCCCGGACGAGACGGTGACCTACGAGCAGCGCAAGGACTGCACCGCGCTGCACCTCGCGGTGCTGAAGGACCTGCCCGGCTGCGCCCGGGCGCTCGTCGAATCCGGCGCCGACGCGAGCCCGCGCGACGACCTCGGCCGCACGCCGCTGCACCTGGCGCTGAGCACCGGACGCATCGCCTGCGCCGAAGCGCTGCTGCAGGCCGGCGCCGAGCCGGACGCTCCCGCGCGCGACGGGCACACCTGCCTGGACCTGGCCGTCGGCGACGGCGACGAGGCCCAGGTGCGCTTCCTGCTCGAGCACGGCGCGCGCGCCGATGCCCGCAACCCGGGCGGCCGCACTGCGCTGCACCGCGCCGCGGCGGAGGGCCGCGAAGGCCTGGTGCGCCTGCTGCTGGACGCTGGCGCCGACCCCGCTCTGACCGACGACGGCGGCTGCAGCGCGCTCCACCACGCCGCGCGGCGCGGCCAGGCTCCGGTCCTCGCCGTGCTGCTGGCGCTGCCCTCGCTGCGTGCGCAGGCGCCGAACGCCGACGGCCTCGGCCCGCTGCACCTGGCAGCAGAAGCCGGGCACACGGCAGCGGCCGGCTCCCTGCTGGCCCACGGCGCATCGCCCGACGCACGGGACGCCGACGGCTGGACGCCGCTGCATCTCGCGGCCCTCGGCGGGCACGCCGAAGTCGCCCGCGCCCTGCTCGCCGCTGGAGCGGCGCCCGATCCAATGTCCGAGCTGCCCGAGACCCGGCCGCTGATCGTGGCTGCGGAGCTCGGCCACGCCGAGGTCGCCCGAGTGCTGCTCGGCGCGGGCGCGGCGATCGACGGCGGCACCGCGCACAAGCCGGCGCCGCTGGAGGCGGCTCTGCGCTTCCGCCAGCTGGACCTTGCCCGCCTGCTGCTGCAGGCAGGCGCACGGGCCGATCCGCAGGCCGCCGCCTGGGTCGCCCAGCTGCTCGCCGGCGACGCCAGCGGCGCCCCCGCGGCAGGCGGCTCCGCCCCGGCGGCCCCCTTGCGCGGCATCTTCAACGCGGGCGGCCACGCCGCTGCGAACGGCGCCGGCTGGAGCGCCTCGGCAGGCGGAGCGCAGGACGCGATCGACGCCGCGCAGGCGCGGATGCTCACAGCCACGGCCGGCGTCCTGCAGTACCGCTGGCGGCGCGCGCCGGCCCAGGTCCGCGCGCTGGTCGCCGCGGAGCCCGGGCTGGCCGCCGCAGGCCTGCGCGGCGACGGCCCGGATGCAAGGGTGGAGATCACCGGGCTGGCCTGGTACGAACGTGCCAGCCTCGTTCGCGTCAGCGACCCCGGCTGGCCGAATCCCGCACTGACCGCCTACTTCGTGCTGAGCTCCGCCGGCACGCTGGTGCGGCTGGCGGGCGTCTCGCCGCCGCTGCACGACCTCGCCGCCAGCGAGCCGCTGCGGCTCTCGCCGGAAAACGTCCTCGGCTACCTGAAGTTCTTCTGCTTCTTCGTGCGCGGCGACGAGGGCGCGTTCTACATCCTGGAGCAGGCGGACGACCCGATGGTGCCTGCGGACATCGACGAGGGGCTGCGCCGCGTGCTGCGCGAGACCGTCCGCCCGGCCTTCCTCGACGGCCTCGACGAGCAGGGCCGGCACGTCTGCGACGCGGTGGTCTGGTACAGCAACGCACTGTTCATCGCCCGCTTCGGTGTCGCCTCCAGCGGGATGATGGAGATGCTGTCCGACGAGCCGATCGCCGGCGACCTGCCCATCCGCGCCGAGGCGCCGATCGCCTGATCGAGGAGGGTCCGCGCGCCCCGCCCTGCGTTCATTCCAGCTCGAGCACGCCCAGCGGATCCTCGCGCAGGCGGGCGGCGACCTCCCGATAGACCCGCGCGTTTTCCGCCATCTGCTCCGCCAGCGGAGCGTTCTGCGCGCCGACCGAACCGAAGAAGGCGGCCGAGTCCTCGAGCAGGCGGACGCCGAGCGCAGCGACGGTCTGCCGTCCGGGCATCCGGGCTGCAGGATCGCCCGCACCGTCCGGCAGTTCGAGGGTCTCCAGCGGATCCGCCCGCAGCAGCGACGCCACCTGGTCGTAGACGTCCGCATTCGTCTTCATCTGCTGCGCCAGCGCCGGGTTCTGCTCCCCCACGTTGCGGAAGAAGCTTGCAGCGTCGCCGAGCAGCCGGGCCGCGAGCTCGGAGTAGCTGGGAGACTGCGGCGGCGGGTCCGCGGCGCCGGTCTCGTCGCCCGCCGAAGCGCTCCCCGGCGCGTCCGGCAGCAGGATGCCCTCCAGTCGCCACAGCCACGGGAATTCGGCCCGGGCACCGGTCGCAGCGGCCAGGGGGCCCGAGGGCGAGCGCCACCAGGCCAGCACCTGCGGGAACTGGTTGAACTCGAGCTCGTCGACACGCACGATGCGACGGTCCAGCGGCAGCAGCCGCAGGCCCGCCAGCACGGCGTCGTCGACAGCCTCCCCGGCCCCGCGCAGGCGCCGCGCAAGTTCCGCTGGATGGTCGCTGCCCAGCCGCTGCCGCGCCGGCTCGCGCCGCTCCAGCAGAGCGTCCAGCACCTGGCGCGCGCGCGCGCCTGCCCGCTGCGTGAGCAGCGCCAGGTAGAGCTCGCGGGCCATCCAGTGCAGCTCCGTCTGCGGCACCTCCGGCAGCCAGACCAGCACCCCGGAACGCATCGCCGCAGCTTCATCCAGGTGCAGGCACTGGTGGCAGAACAGGCAGACCGTGGCCATCTGGTCGGGGTCGCGCGCGTTGCCGCCGCCCACCAGCACCTCCTGGTAGCGCAGCGCACGGAAGCCGCAATACCGGCAGGTGTGGTCGTCGCGCTGCCAGACTGCGGCCTTGACTGCGTCAGCCACGCGCCAGAACGGCTCGCGCCTGCGCGAGCCGCGGGCATCCGGCTGCAGCGCCGGCTGCGGGCGCAAAGGCGGAACCGCGCCGGCGCGCGCCCGCTCGAGGTCGTCGATCGCTTCGCTCACGTCCGTTTCCTCCCCGGCCTGCAGCCTGCGCCGGCCGCCGTGCTTGCCCGATCGGGTGAGGATACCCAGAATCGGGGCTTCCGCACCCGCTGCCGCGCCGCCCACCGATGCCGCCATCCCCCATTCCCCTGATGCCCGGCCCCTGGCGTGCGCTGGCGCCCGGCCATGCAGCCGGCTTCGCGCTGAGGCTGGCCGCGCTGCTGGCGCAGCCTCGCAGCCATGATGCGCTCGCCCCCCATCACCGGGTCACCGGCCTGCGCGCGATGCCTCTGTCCTTCTACCCCGGCTGGGCCCTCGTCGAGGGCGAAGCGCTGGTCGAGCCCGGCCTCGCCGGCACCTTCGACGTTCTCTACGGCCCGGGGCTGATGTGGCTGATCGACGGCGAGAGCCGCATGCTCAACGACCTGAACGCCGGCTGCGTGCCGCGCGACCTGGAGCGCTACTTGAACGGCGGGCCCGCCCAGGGCGCAGGCGATGCAGGCGCCGCGCAGGCGCACGACCCGGCCGGCTTCATCGCCAGCCCGCTGCGCGGCCTGGACGACCCCGCCACCGGCGCCGATTTCCTGCGCTTCTACTGCGCCTGCGTCTGGGGCGAGGAGGGCCCCTTCATGCCGGTGGAGTCCGCCGGCTCGCCGGCGCTGCGCGGGCTCGATGCGCGCGACGCCGGCTGGCTGGAGCGGCTGCGGCCGCTCGAACTGACCCGCGACGGCGACGACCTCGTCGCCGAGGGCGTGATCGCCTACGGCCGCTCGCTGTTCGAGGCGCGGCTGCGGGTGCGCGACGGCGGCGTGCGCATGGAGGACGACACCCCGATCGCCGCCGACGTGCTGCCCGAGCGCATGAACGCGGCGCCGCTGCGCGACCTTCGCCGCACGCAGGAGTAGCCGATGCCCTTCTCGAGGACCTCCGCCCACCTGCGGCTGCCCGATTCCCTGCCCGAGCCCGGCCTGCTGGTCGGCTGGTCGCTGGAGAGCCGCCATCCGCGCCGCCCGATCGGCTTCACCTACGGCCACCCGCTGCGCTCGCCGGCCACCGGCTACCTGGACCCGATCCTGCTCGGCGGCGACGGCCACCTGATGACCATCGCGCCCACCGGCGCGGGCAAGGGCACCGGCTGCATCATCCCCGCGCTGCTGCGCTACCCCGGCCCGGTGATCGTGGTCGACCCCAAGGGCGAGAACGTGGCGATCACGGCGCGCCGGCGCCGCGAGATGGGCCAGCGCGTGGTGGTGATCGACCCGATGGGCATCACCGAGCACCCCTCCGATTCGCTGAACCCGCTGGACGCGATCGACATCGGCCAGGCCAGCGCGGTGGACGAGGTGGCGGCGCTGGCGCAGGCGCTCAACGCCGACCACCAGGACGATCGCAACCGCTACTGGAGCAGCCGCGGCATGCACCTGGCGATCGGCGCCATCCTCCAGGTGCTGGTCGACGCGCGCGCCAGCGGCAGCCAGTGGGGCAACCTGATCGCCGTGCGCGAGATGATCAACGCCGCCGCCGCCGACCCCGCCGCGATGGCCAGGCGGATGCTGGAATCCGAGCACCCGGAGGTGCAGCGCATCGCGCGGATGCTCAACATCGCGGCGGCCGAGACGCTGGGAGGCATCATCTCCTTCAGCCAGGAGATGGTGGATTTCCTGCGCGGCGACCTGGTCCAGGCCAACGTCGCCAAGACCTCGTTCGACCTGGAGGAGGTCACGCGCGGCGCGCCGCTGTCCATCTACCTGGTGCTGCCGCCGCACATGCTCGAGTCGCACAGCCGGCTGCTGCGGCTGTGGCTGGGCGCGCTGATGGCCTGCTTCACGCGGCGCCGGGCGCGCCCGCCGATGTCGACACTGTTCATCCTCGACGAGGCGGCCCAGCTCGGCGAGCTGCCGCAGCTGCGCCAGGCGGTGACGCTGCTGCGCGGCTACGGGCTGCAGACCTGGAGCTTCTGGCAGGACGCCAGCCAGCTGCAGCTGCTCTACCCGCGCGACTGGAAGACGATGGTGAACAACTGCCGCGTGCTGCAGTGCTTCGGTGCGCTGAACCAGGTGGCCGCGCAGGGGATGTCCGAGCTGACGGGCTTCGCCGAGGGCAGCGCCATCCTCGACCTTGAGCACGACGAGATGGTGCTGCAGCTCGCCGGCGACGAGGCGGTGGTGGCCAGGCTGCCCAACTACCTGGCCGACCCGGCCTTCGCCGGGATGTTCGACCCCAACCCCTACCACGACCGCACCCGCGCGGTGATGCCGCGCAAGACCGAGCCGCAGCGCATGTACACGCGCCCGGACGAGGCCAGGCGCTACCGCCCGGCGATCGCTCCGGTGCCGGCGGACGACCTGCTGCTGGCTTCGATCGTGAACCGGTGAAGCCGCGCGACGCTCAGGCCGGCGCGAACACCGGCACGGTGCGTCCCTGCGGCGCCTGGCGGAAGCGCACCCGAACCGCCTGCCCGATGCGGACCGAATCGACGTCGCAGTCGACGATGTTGGTCATCAGCGTCGGTCCTTCCTCCAGCGTGACGTAGGCCAGCACGTAGGGGACTTCCACCCGGCGCATCACGCTGTAGGTGTAGATGGTTCCGCGCCCGCTCGCGTCGCGCCACTCCAGGTCCGCGCTGTGGCAGAAGGGGCAGACGACCTTCGGATACCAGTGCGCGCGGCCGCAGGCGCGGCAGGCCTTCACCAGCAGCCGCCCCTCGGCGGCCGCCTCCCAGAAGGGCCGGGTCTCGGGGTAGGCCGCGGCGTAGGCGTCCTGCTCGAAGCCGATCGTGTTCGTGGATTCGCTCACCGTCTCACTCCCGCTCGAAGATCACCGTGGCGTGGGCATGCGCGCTGCCCACCACCAGTCCCGGCCCGCAGGCCAGCGCCAGGTCGCAGTTGGGCACCTGAACCGCGGGATGCGCCTCGCCGCGCAGCTGGCGCACCGCCTCGATCGCCTTGGTGATGCCGCCGCGGTTCTCGGGGTGGTTGTTGCACAGCCCGCCGCCGTCGGTGTTGAAGGGCAGCCTGCCCACGCCCGAGATCAGGTTGCCGTCGGCGACGAACTCGCCGCCGCGGCCCTTCTCGCAGAAGCCCAGGTCCTCGAGCTGCATGATCACCATGATGGTGAAGTTGTCGTAGATCGATGCGTACTTGATGTCGGCGGGAGTGACGCCCGCCTGCGCGAAGGCGCTCGCGCCGGTCCAGCGCGCGCCGGTGCGCACCACGTCGATGTCGCCGCCGGCGTTGGTGTTGATCGTCTCGCCGGTGCCGATCACCCTGACCAGCGGACGCTTCAGGCTGCGCGCGATCTCGGGCCGCGCCAGCACCAGCGCGCCGCCGCCGTCGCTGATCACGCAGCAGTCGAGCCGGTGCAAGGGATCGGCGATCACCGGCGAGGCGAGCACCTCCTCGACGGTCACCGGCTTGCGCAGCATCGCGTTGGGGTTGTGCTGCGCGTGCTGCGAGGCAGCCACCTTGACCCAGGCGAGCTGCTCCTGGGTGGTGCCGAACTCGTGCATGTGACGCATCGCGTACATGCCGTAGATCGCCGCGATGGTGGCGTCGTAGGCCAGGTCCCATGGGGTCTCCGGCCGCTCGGGGCCGAAGGGGCGGGGCTTGGTGCCAGTGGCCTGGCCCTTGCTGCGCGGCTTGCCTGCCAGCGTGATCAGCGCCACGTCGCACTTGCCGGCTGCGATCGCCGCGGCAGCGTGCTCGATCTGGATCAGGTAGGAGCAGCCGCCCGCCTCGGTGCCGTCCAGGTACCTCAGCCGCAGGTTCAGGTAGTCGGCCATCCAGAGCGGCCCGCCGCCCGGCACGTCGCCCGCGCAGAAGTAGCCGTCGACGTCGGCCAGCGTGAGGCCGGCGTCGGCCAGCGCGCCCATCGCGCACTCGGCGTGCAGCTGCGCGACCGACTTGTCGGGCGCCAGCCGCGTGGGGTGCTCCCATGCGCCGACGACGCAGGCGCTTCCCTTGTTGCTCATCTCGTGCTCCCGTCTGGAGTACGGACCCTTTCGGGTCCTCAGTTCACCGCGCGCCCGCCGGCCTGCCAGTGGCGGGCCCGCAGCGCCTTCTTGTCGATCTTGCCCAGCGGCGTCAGCGGCAGCGCCGCGTCGAAATCCACCGACTTGGGCGCATGCACCGATCCCTTGGCGGCGCGGACGGCGTCGATCAGCTCCTGCGCCTCGACCCGCGCGCCGGGCTTGAGCGCGACCACCGCCTTGACGGCCTCGCCCCACTTCTCGTCGGGCACGCCGATCACCGCCGCGGCCGCCACCGCCGGATGGGCCGAGAGAACGTCCTCGATCTCCTTCGGGTACACGTTGAAGCCGCCGGAGATGATCATGTCCTTCTTGCGGTCGACGATGTGGATGAATCCGTCCGCATCGCGGCGCGCCAGGTCGCCGGTGTGCAGCCAGTCGCCCTTGAAGGCGTCGGCAGTGAGCTCCGGCTGCTTCCAGTAGCCCGACATCAGCAGCGGACCGCGCACGCAGATCTCGCCGATCTCGCCGTCCGGCACCTCGCGGCAGTCGTCGTCGAGCAGCGCGACGCGGATCAGCGGGAAGGGCCGGCCTGCCGACGACAGCCGATCGCCGCCGGCGACGTGATCGGCGCGCGAGAGCGTGAGGATGGTGTTGGGCGACTCGGTCTGGCCGAAGCACTGGATCAGGCAGTGGCCGATCACCTCGAGCGCCTCGCGGATGCGCGCCGGCGCCATCGGCGCGGCGCTGTAGACCAGCGAATGCAGGCAGCTCCAGTCGATCGCCCGGGCCCGCGGATGGTCCAGCAGCGCGTAGATCATCGTCGGCACCAGCCAGGTCAGCGTGGGCCGGTTGCGCTCGATGGCGTCGAGGAAGGCGCCGGCGTCGAAGCCGCGCTGCAGCATCACGCAGCCGCCGCGCATCAGCGTGGGCACCACCAGCGAGCCCGCGCCATGGGAGATCGGCGCCGGGCACAGGTAGACCACCTGGTCCGGCCAGTCCATCCCGGACAGCGCCAGCACGGTGTTGGTGCACAGCGAGCGGTTGGACAGCATCACGCCCTTGGAGCGGCCGGTGGTGCCACCGGTGTACGCGAGGCGGATGATGTCCTCGGCCTCTCCGACCGGGCTCAGCGGCTGAGCCTGAAAGCCGTCTGCCAGCGACCAGAGATCTTCCATGCCGTCGAGAGTGCCGTGGGCGAGCCAGTGCTGCACCCGGCCGCAGCGTGCCCGCAGGGCCTTGCCCCGCGCCGCGTAGTAGGGGTCGACGATGACCGCCTTCGCCTCGCTGTCCTCGATGACGAAGGCATGGTCGTCCTCGCTGCCCATGGCGTGCAGCGCGACCGACCGCAGGCCCGCGACGTAGACCGCAGCCACCACGATGAAGGTTTCGGGCCGGTTGGCCGACAGCTGGACGATGGTGTCGCCGCGGCGCAGGCCCAGCC
Organism: Gammaproteobacteria bacterium; assembly: GCA_046569945.1. Taxonomy (GTDB): domain Bacteria; phylum Pseudomonadota; class Gammaproteobacteria; order Burkholderiales; family Burkholderiaceae_E; genus Quisquiliibacterium. The sequence continues at coordinate 8,394 of JBKHVS010000126.1, forward strand.
GATCGAAGGCCTGGATCACGCGGCTGATGCGCTCGCCAAGCTCGCGATAGCCGATGCGGCTGCCGTCGGGCTCGAGGAAGGCGGTGCGGTCCGGGAAGCGCTGCACGGCGGAGGCGATCAGCTCGCCCATGGTGCCGGTCTCGAGGAGTGGTTTCGGATTCATTGCGGATTTGCGGTCGTCGAGCCCGACACGATAACGGTTCCGAGGGGTCGCGGGCTCCGCTGGATCGGCCGGGTATCGGCGGGGCGTTCGCCTGCCGGTCGCCGGAGATGCCCATGGGCGGATTCCGGAATGCCGGCCAGGCGCCCGGTGGCTGCGCCGACGCTTGTCGAATGACTTGACAGCGGGCCCTTCGCCAGCGCTTGCGGAACCCCGCCGGGCGCAGCCCAGGCCGCGGCTGCCCTTGGAGTCGCGAGGGAGACGGTCTCCATCCCACGCCGGTTGGCACGCGAATTGCTCGCCCTCCCCCCACGACCCGCATCCCTCGATGCGCCCGATCTTCACGCGCACAGGAATACCCCCGATGAACAGGAACATGATCCACGCCGCGCTTGCGCTTGTCTCGCTGACCGCCGGCGCCGCAGCTTCCGCCGCCCCGGTGTACTCCCCGGTGACCGGCAGCTACTACGACTACGTCAACCGCGACATCCAGGATCTGGGTTTCACGACCTGGAGCTGGGAGGAGGCCCGCGCGGACGCCGAGGCGCGCAGCCACATGGGACGGCCGGGACACCTGGCAACGATCACCAGCGCCGCGGAAGAGGATGTCCTGATCGCGAACTGGCTGGCAGACATCCTCTATGGGCAACCGTGGCTTGGCGGCT
>JBKHVS010000127.1:0-9141 GCA_046569945.1 Gammaproteobacteria bacterium
TCGGCCACGAACAGAAGGGCACGAGGCCCGCGCTGGTGCTGACCACCAGGGAATTCAACCAGCTCGGTGACGTGCTGGTTGCCCCCATCACGCAAGGTGGGGATTTCTCGCGCTACGCCGGCTTTGCCGTCAGCCTTGCCGGTACCGGATGCCGGACGCAGGGAGTGGCTCTGGTCAACAAGATCCGCATGCTCGACCTCTCTGCCCGGAAGGCACGCAAGATCGAGCGGGTGCCACAAGTGGTACTGGACGATGCAATGGCGCGGTTGACGGCCCTGCTCGATGGCTGATTGAGTCGCCGGGGCCTGCCGAGGCCTGATCAGCGGTACTTCCTCAGGTACTGCCGCTCGAATCCCCGCTTGGCCCAGTGGAACAGCCGTGACGAAGGCAGCAGCACGTTCTTCTCCGGCGTTCGCCACACCAGCGTGCCCTTGTCGATCGAATCGACGATGCACATCAGCTCCACCTTGAAGGTTTCGTTCGAACTCACGCCGCGCAGGTCGCCCATCAGGTTCGCGGCGGCGGCCGCGGCCTGCAGGTCGGCCATGTGGGCCTGCTTGGGCATCCAGTCCGGGCCCGGGAAGCTGCCGGAGTCGCCGCAGACGTAGACCCGCTCGAAGCCCGGCACCCGGCAGTTGGCGTCCGCCTGGACCAGCCCGCCGGGCGAGCGCGGCAGCGCGGTGGCGTCGAACCAGGCGTTGCCGGTCATCCCGGGCATGAAGACGATCAGCTCGGCCGGAAATTCGCCGCCCTCGGTGACCACCCTGTCTTCGTCGAAGCGCTTCAGCTTGTGGCCGAGGTGGGTGAGGATGTCGCGTCGCTTCATTTCCGCGAGCAGGTGCTGGACGGCCTTCGGGCCGAGGCGGTTGCCGGGCTGTTCGGCCGGGCTGAAGAAGGTGATGCGGAAGGCGTCGCGGCGCCCTTCCCGGCGCAGCTGCTCGTCGATGCCGAACAGGAACTCGAACATCGGCCCGCCGCGCATCGCGCTGGGCTCGTTCGGATTCCCTGCGAAGCCGAAGGCAAGGTTGCCGCCCTTCATCTCGCGCAGCCGGTCGCGGATTCGCTCGGCGGCGGCGATGCCCTCGCAGGGGGTGATCGCGTGCTCGATGCCCGGCAGCTTCTTCAGGAAGCGGCCGCCCGTGGCGATCACCAGCGCGTCGTTGCCCACGTCGCCGGCGCTGGTCTTGACCAGCCGGCCGCCCTGCTCCAGCCCGACTACCTCGGCGGCGTGGAAGCGCACGCCGGTGCGGCTGAAGAAGTTGTCGAGCGGAATGACCAGGTCCTCGCGGGTGCGCAGGCCGCTGGGGATCCAGATGATCCCCGGCAGGTAGTGCAGTTCCGCGCGCGGCGCCACCAGCGTGATCTCGCAGGCCCGGTCGCGCTTGCGCAGCTCGCGCACGGCGGACAGGCCGGCAAAGCCGGCGCCCAGGACGGTGATCCGTGCAGTCGTCATCGGGGAAGCCTTTCTCTCCGGTTTGTTCCATGGGACCGCGCCGACGAGCCGATGCCGGAAAGATCCCGCTGGCCCGGATTCTCCCCGACCTTGCCGCCAGCCGCCAGCCGCTAGCCGCTAGCCGCTAGCTGTGAAGCGTCAAGAGGTTCTTTCCTGACGCGGGCTTGAGTCTGGACATCGGCGGGACGCCGCCGATGCCTGCATGGGGGCGGTGCCAGTTGTAGTGGTGCTGCCACTTCGCGAGCATCGCGGTGCGTTCGCTGGAATGGTTGTAGGCGATGCCGTAGGCCCACTCACGCAGTGCGCTCTGGATGAAGCGCTCGGCCTTGCCGTTGGTCTGCGGCCGGTAGGCCCGGGTGCGCTTGTGCACGATGTTCAACTCGGCGCAGGTGTCTCGCCAGGCGCGCGACATGAACGGGCTGCCGTTGTCGGTGAGCACGCGACGCACAGTGACGCCCAACGAGGCGTAGTACGCCACCGCGGCGCGCAGAAATTCCACCGCGCTGGGCGCGCGTTCGTCGGGCTGCATCTGCGTGAAGCCGATGCGGGCGTGGTCGTCGATGGCCACAAACAGCATCTCCCAGCCGATGCCGCGTACTCGCTTGGTGCGGTCGCCGTGGATGCGGTGTCCTTCCCGAGCGATGACCCCGAGCTTCTTGGTGTCGATGTGCAGCAGTTCGCCCGGGGCAGCGTGCTCGTAACGCTGTACCGGCTCGACCGGCTGCAGGCTGGCCAGCTTGGACAGGCCGGCGCGGCGCAGCACGCGACTCACCGTGGCCTCGGATACGCCGAGGCTGGTGGCGATGCGCGCCTGGGTCAGCCGGCGTTGCCTGAGCTCGACGATCGCCAGCGCCTTGGACTCACTGATGCGCCGCGGGCTGCTTCGCGGGCGTGAACTCGCATCGGCCAGCGCCGGCTCGCCGCCGGCCAGATACCGGCCTAGCCACTTGCGTGCGGTCGGTTCGCTCACACTGGCCGCCGCCGCGGCAGCGGCCGGTGTGAGCAGTTGGTCGGTCATCAGGCGGACCATCTCGAGTCGACGCGCGAAGGTCAGTCGGGCATTCTTGTGGTGGTTCATTCGGCTGGGGTTCCTTGAGGCAGCTGGGGGTTTGGCGATTTCCAGTTTCTCAAGTCCGGTCCGAATGGACCACCCTCCTGTCCGAAACAACCTATTGAAGCTTCACACCTAGGACGCCTGCGCGCAGGGCGCCGCGCCCGCTCTCCTAGACCAGCCGCGCCGCCCTGCCCTCGCGCAGGCGCTCGAGCAGCTCGGCGGAACGCAGCGAGAGCGCCCGCCGGTCAGGCTGGCGCACCAGCAGCACCACGGTGCGCCGGGCGTTGATCCAGGCCACCTTCGCGTGGACCGGCGCATCCCCGTCGCCGCCCAGGCGCAGCCAGTCGCCGCGACGCAGCGATGCCAGCGCCTGCTCGGCATCCTCCACCCGTTCCCGGGGCGCCGCCGGCAGGTCGCCCAGATCCAGCGAGGCCAGCACTTCCAGCAGGCGGCCGCCATCGCCCTCGGATTGCGGGCTCCCGGATTGCGGGCTCCCGGATTGCGGGCTCCCGGATTGCGGGTCCTTGGGTTGCGGGTCCTGGCTTTGCTGGCCCCCGGAGTCGGAGCCGCCGGATTGCTCACCGGCCGACTGCGCGCCATCGGCGTCCGCCTGCGGCGCCCCCGGGCTCGAAGGCTCCTGGGCTCCGGGCCCGGTGTCGAACGCACCGGACGCGGTGTCGCCACGGATCCGCGTGCGGCGACCGCTGCGCGTGCGCAGCCCCTCGCCTGTCCGGGTGTCGCCGTTGCGGCGGCGGCGCTGCATCTTGCGCAGGTGGATCAGGAACAGCTCGTCGAAGAAAGGCTTGAACTCGTCGTCGCGCGCGCCGATCGCGCGCAGGCCCTGGGCGAGCAGCCGGATGAGCGGCGGGATCTTCTGTGCGAGCTGGCTGCGGCTCTGCCGTTCCTTGCCTTCGTCCAGGCTCCAGAGCAGGTCGTCGACGACCTGCAGCGACACCGTGTACTCGGAGCTCTCCTCGCCGTCGCGCAGGATCGCGGTGCGCAGGTGGCGCAGCCAGACGTTGAGAACGAAGTCGCGCACCGAGTCCGGCACCTCGTGCCTGCCCAGCCGCTCGACGAGCAGCGCCGAGAGGCGCTCGGTGACCTCCTGCTCCCGCGCCCGGTCCGGGCGGTTCCGATAGTCGCGCCGGTTGCGGCGCCCCGGCGTCTCCTCCAGGCTGGTCCGCTCCTGCACGACCCGCTCTATCAACTGCGAGACGTTGCGGGCCGCGCGCTCGTATTCCTGCTCCACCTGGCGCGCCATCACCGCCGAGCGTGTCTGCAGCGCGCCGGCCACGATCTCCACCGCCCGCACCACGGTGTCGAGCCGCCGGTAGAGCTCGCTGCCCCTCGAGATGTCGTCGGCGAAGGCATTGACGATGGCGCCGACGTTCTCGACCAGCCTGCGCAGCGAGCGCGGTTCGTCGCCCAGGTAGGCAGGGTCGAGCAGGGACAGCGCCACCGAAGGCTGCTGCAGCCGCCAGATCAGCGGCTTGGCGGCCTCCGGGATGCGCTGGTCGTCGACGACGTAGTCGAACATCGCGGCGACCAGGTCGACCACCGCGGTCTGGGCGGGCGGAACCCCGGCCCCGTGCAGCCGCGCGCGGGCCTTGCCGAAGAACCCTGCCCGCGCCTGCCGGCTGTAGGGGACGACACCGATCGAATGCGCAAAGGCGAGCGCATCACGCTCGATCTCGACCACCGGCTGCAGCGTGGGAACGACCGAGAGCTTCGGCCGCGCCGAGGGCGCGGCGAAAGGCGAGCTGCCGAGAAATTCGGAGGTCCTGGCCGCCTGCTCGGTGGCCAGGAGCTGGTGCGGCACGTCGCCCGCCGACTGCGCTTCGGACGCCGCTGCACCCTGGTCGCCGCCGCGCGCCAGGTCCTGGCCTTGGACGGGCGCCTGCGACGCGCGCGCCGCGGCGCCGTCCGCCTGCCCGGCGTCCGCCAGCGGCGCTTCGACGCCGTGCGCCCGCAGCCAGCGATCCGTCTCCTCGACGGCGCCGACCAGCGCGGGAGGCAGGTGAGCGGCCAGCGCGGCCCGGAGTCCGGCAGCGACCGCACCGGCTTCGCCCAGTCCGGCGAAGGCCGCCTGGGCCGCTGCCGCGAGCGTTCTTGCGCCCAGGGGATTGACCTCGTCATCCTCCCACAGGCCCGCCCTGAGCGCGCGGGTGCGCGCCGCATAGCCGAGGTAGTCGTCCGCCCCGAGCTGGCGCACCGCGCGGGCGAGCTCGGCGGCGAGGATCTGCACGCGCAGTTCTTCCTCTTCGATCAGCTCCAGCGCCGCGCCATCGTCGCCGGCCCGCTCGAGGAATTCGATGCACCTGAGGGCGCGTTCGCGCAGCGTTCGCGAGGCCGCGAGAACCCGCGCCCGCACCTCGATGCGAAGCATCGCGGCGACCGCGTAGAGCGACTGGCGCCCGGCCTGGTCTCTTTCCAGCTCGCCCAGGCGCTCCAGTTCCGAAGCCACGGACGGAATCGCAGCGCGCAGCGAGCGCGCGAACCCTGCCTCCAGGCTGGCGAGAGCCTGGTGGAGAAGCGCGTTGCGATCTGCGGGCGTTTCCGCTGGTGTCGTCATTCCCGGCGATCCATTCTGACCGGGCGATGCTAAGCGATCCGGGGGGCGGCAGATGTGACCATTTGCCCGTCGGGCCGACCGGCGCGACGATGCCGGGAAACCGGGCCAGGCCCCGGAGCCGCGTCCTTGCGGACGGTCAGCGCGGCTTGCCGGCCTCTTCCGCCGGGGCCAGGACGGCGTCGTCCGGCCAGTCGTCGCCATCGCCGTAGCAGGCACGGAACGCGGCGTCCTCCGCGTCGTCCCAGGCCTTGGCGGCGCGGCGGTCGAAACGCTCCCGGCCGGCGCGTGCGAGCACGGCGGCGTACGCGGCCTCGACGGTGAGGCCTCGGGAGGTGATCAATGCCTCGGCGGCACGGCAGCCCGCCTCGATGTCGGCGTCGGACGCTTCGGCGTCCAGGATCCATAGCTTCATGGGGGCGCACTGTAGCAGCGTCGTGCGCCGGCGTATACCTTCGCGTCGCGCTTCCCTGCGCCTGCGGACTGCGTCCGCGGGCTGCGTCAGCCCGGCCGCTGCGGCGGCCGCCCCCGCGGCTCGTCGAGCAGGCGCGGCCTCGCGGAGGGCGCGACGAAGAGCGCGGCGATCTCCAGGTACATGGGGCGGCTGATCATCCGAGACACGCCGCTGGCCAGCAGCGCGCTGGCCATCAGGCTCAGCACCATCGTGTGTCCGGCGACCATCTCCATGACGATGATGAACGCAGTGATCGGGCCCTGGGTGGTGGCGGCGAGGAAGCCGACCATGCCCAGCGCGATCAGCGGGATGGCCGCCTCGCCCGCGAGGCCGACCAGCCAGGCGACGTCGTTGCCGATCCCGGCGCCGATCGCAAGCGAGGGCGCGAACACGCCCGCCGGCACGCCCGTCCAGGCGGACAGCCAGGTCGCGCAGAACTTCAGCAGCGTGTAGAGCACCGGGACCTCCGCCTCCGCCTCGAGCATCGCCCGAGTGGGCTCGTAGCCGGCCCCGGCGGTCGCGCCGCCGGTGACCAGTCCGATCACCGCAACCCCGAACGCGCACGCGGCGGCGAAACGCAGCGGATGCCGGGCCCGCAGCCGGCTGAAACCGTCGGGCAGGCCGCGGGTGGAGGCCACGACGAGCCTGGAGAACAGCCCGCCGGCCAGCCCGCTCGCCAGCGCCACCAGCAGGCCGGGGCCGAGCAGCGACCAGTCGAGGGCCTGCACGCGCAGGCGGCCGAAATAGCTGTGGTTGCCGAACACGGAGATGGCCACCAGGCCCGACAGAACGATGCAGGCGACCACCAGGGCGCTGTGGGTCATGCTGCGCCGGCGCGAGAGCTGCTCCATCGCGAAGATGACGCCGCCAAGCGGCGTGTTGAAGGCCGCGGCAATCCCCGCAGCGGCGCCGGCCACCATCAGGTCGTGGGCGTCGATCCCGGAGCTCGGCGAAAGCCAGCGGCGCGCATGCTGCATCAGGCCTGCGCCGATCTGGACCGTCGGCCCCTCGCGGCCGATCGAAAGCCCGGCGAACAGCCCTGCCGAGACCAGGCCGATCTTGTGCAGCGAGAGCTTCAGGGACACGAGCCAGTCGCGCCTGTCCTGGGCGGTTTCGTCGTCCAGGGCGACGATCACCTGCGGCACGCCGGAGCCGCCCGCGGCGGGCACGAAGCGCCGCGTCCACCAGAGCACCGCCACGGTGAGCGCGGGCGTCCAGGCGAGCGTGATCCAGCCGCCGTGGCCGCCCCAGTCCCGGACGCTTCGGAACGCGTCGATCGCATGCTCGGAGAGCAGCGTGAAGCCGACGACCACCAGGCCGGTGGCGACCGCATAGGCGAGCACGACGGCCCGATCGATCCATTGCCGCCCCGATGCGAGCTCGCGGCGCAGGTTCTGCCAGAAGTCCGGTTCGTGGTCCTGCATGCCCCCGAAGATAGCAGCCGGTGCCCGCTATCCGCCCACCAGTCCCTGTCCGACCAGTTCGACCAGGGCCTCGGCGCTCGTGATGCCGGCCGGCGGCCATGCAACCGCTATCATGCGCTTTGCGCCCTTCCCGGCGCCCTGCGCCCGCTCCATGAACCGACCCACCCTCAAGCTCCCGAAGCAGGCCGACCGAGCCGCGCCGAAGAAGGCGCCGACTTCCCGCGCCCGCCGCGCGCAGCGTGCGAAGCCGGTGCAGGCCAACCCGCCGGCGGCGGCTTCGCCGGCGCAGGCCGAGCCGGCCCGGGCCGCGCCGGGCCAGGCCGCGCAGGGCCAGAGGACTCGGGCTTCTGCGGCGCCCGCCTCGCCGGCCCGGCCGACGCCGCCGTCGAGAGTCCCTGCCACGCCGGACCGCGCGGCGACGCCCCCGACAGCCCCTGCCACGCCCGCCCCGCGCCTCCCTCCTCACGAGAACCCCGGTGATCCCCGCCTTTCGAAGCGGATGAGCGAGCTGGGCCTGTGCTCGCGGCGCGAGGCGGACGAATGGATCGTGAACGGCTGGGTGAAGGTAGACGGCGAAGTGGTCGACGTCCTGGGCGCGCGGGTGCCGGCGGAGGCGCGCATCGAGATCGACCCAGCCGCGCTGGAGCACCAGGGCGAGAAGGTGACCATCCTGCTGCACAAGCCGATGGGCTACGTGTCCGGCCAGGCCGAGGACGGCTACCAGCCCGCGGTGGTGCTGATCCGGCCCGAGAACCGCTGGGCCGAGGACCCGTCGCCGCAGCGCTTCAAGCCGGGGCACCTGCGCGGGCTGGCGCCCGCGGGCCGGCTGGACATCGACTCGACCGGGCTGCTGGTGTTCACGCAGGACGGCCGCGTGGCGCGGCACCTGATCGGCCAGGACTCCGAGGTGGAGAAGGAATACCTGGTGCGCGTCGAAGGCACGCTCACCGACGAGGGCCTGGAGCGCCTGCGCCACGGCCTGGAGCTCGACGGAGTCAGGCTCAAGCCGGCCCGCGTTTCCTGGCAGAACGAGCACCAGCTTCGCTTCGTGCTCCGTGAGGGCCGCAAACGGCAGATCCGCCGCATGTGCGAGCTGGTCGGCCTGACCGTCACCGGGCTCAAGCGCGTGCGCAGCGGCAGCGTGCCGCTGGGCCGCCTGCCGGTGGGACAGTGGCGCTACCTCGGGCGGAACGAGAAATTCTGAGCGCGCCACCGGCACCCGGCGCACCTGCCGAACCCCGGCCGGACGGGCCACCCGTGGCCCGCTGGAGCGAGGACGGCCAGCAGCGTTGGGCGCTCTGGCGGTCCGAACGCGGTGCGCCGCCGCCCGCGCGCATCCTCGTGGCCGACGACCGCAGCCGGGCCGACGACGCCTACGGGGCTGCCTGCCAGGGCACCGCCCTGCTCTGGCGTGGCGACTTCCAGAACGCACGGCAGCTGCTCAAGGCGATGGCCAGCCGGGCAGACCGCAAGCCGCGCAGCGCCGCCAGGACCGGCGCCCAGCGCCCGGCCGGAGCGCCGGCAAGCGGATCGTCGGCGGATGCCTTCAACCGCGAGCGCCAGGGCCGCGCGCAGCGCGCCCGCACGCTGGGCATGCTGCTGATCCCCCTGGACGCCGACTACGCGATCCCATTGCGGCGCGCGCCCGACCTGCGGCAGGCCTGCACGGAGGCCTGGGGGCCTGCGCAGGGGCCTTCCCTGGTCCCGCTTCGCGAGCTCCTCGGGGTGATCGGCGCGCACGAGTGGCGCAAGCGGGGCATCGAGGTGCCTGCCGCTGGCGGCCGCATCCACCCGCACTACGGCGTGTTCGCGCCGGTCCGCAACGAGTACGTCGACCTCGTGGCGCGGGCGCCGCTGCCTGCCGATCCGGCCGCGCTGACCGCTTTCGACATCGGCACCGGCACCGGCGTGCTGGCCGCGGTGCTCGCGCGGCGCGGCATCGCGCGCGTGCTCGCCACGGACCTGAGCCCGCGCGCCCTGGCCTGCGCGCAGGACAACCTGCAACGCCTGGGCCTGCAGGGCCGGGTGGAGCTGCTGGAGGCCGACCTGTTCCGCCCGGGCGCGCGCCGCTCGTGGTCTGCAACCCACCCTGGCTGCCGGCGCGGCCCAGCTCATCCATCGAGCAGGCCGTGTACGACGAAGGCAGCCGCATGCTGCAAGGCTTTCTGGCCGGGCTGCGCGAGCACC
>JBKHVS010000128.1:0-9054 GCA_046569945.1 Gammaproteobacteria bacterium
CGCAATCGCGCCGCCGTTCACGTTCAGCCTGTCGGCCGGGATGCCCAGCTTGTCGCGGCAGTACAGCACCTGCACCGCGAAGGCCTCGTTCAGTTCCCAGATGTCGATGTCCTCGACCTTCAGGCCCGCGCGCGCCAGCAGCTTGGGCACCGCGAAGACCGGGCCGATGCCCATCTCGTCGGGCTCGCATCCGGCCACCGCGAAACCGCGGAAATAACCGAGCGGCTTCAGGCCCTTCTTTTCGGCCAGCTTGGCGTCCATCACCACGCAGGCGCCCGCGCCGTCGGAGAACTGGCTGGCGTTGCCGGCCGCGATCACCCCGCCGGGCAGCGCCGAGCGGATCTGCGACACGGCCTCGTAGGTCGTGCCCTCGCGCCGGCCCTCGTCATCGGACAGGGTGACTTCCTTCGTGCCCAGCTGGCCGGTGGCCTTGTCGGCCACCGCCATCTTCACCGTGATCGGCGCGATTTCGTCCTTGAACTTGCCGGCCGCGGCCGCCGCGCACGCGCGCTGCTGGCTCTGCACGCCGTACTCGTCCATCCGCTCGCGCGGGATGTTGTAGCGCTTGGCGACCATCTCGGCCGTCTGCAGCATGGGCCAGTAGACCTCGGGCTTGGACTTCATCAGGCCCTTGTCGCGGAGCATGTGCATGTTCATCTCGTTCTGCACGCACGAGATGGACTCGACGCCGCCGGCCACGTACACGTCGGCCTCGCCGGCGATGACCCGCTGGGCGGCCATCGCGATCGTCTGCAGGCCCGACGAGCAGAAGCGGTTGATGGTCACGCCCGACACGGTGATCGGGCAGCCGGCGGCCAGCGCGATCTGCCGCGCGATGTTCGAACCGGTGGCGCCCTCGGGATTGGCGCAGCCCATCAGCACGTCCTCGACCTCGCCCGGCTCGATGCCGGCGCGCTCGATGGCCGCGCGCACCACGTGGCCGCCCATCGTGGCGCCGTGGGTCATGTTCAGCGCGCCGCGCCAGGATTTCGCGAGGCCGGTCCGCGCGGTGGATACGATCACTGCTTCACGCATCTTGGATTCCTTTGTCTTCGGTGCCGCGGCGGCGCGCGCCGCGGCGTTCGTCGAGTTTCGTTCGTTCGATCGGGGCTCAGCCGTTGAAGCTCTTGCCTTCGGCGGCCAGCTTCGCGAGCAGCGGCGCCGGCGTCCAGAACGACGGGTCGCCGTGCGGGTTGGCCGCGAAGTCCTGCATCCGGTTGACCACGTTGTACAGGCCGTACATGTCGGCGTAGAGCATCGGGCCGCCCCGGAACAGCGGGAAGCCGTAGCCGGTCAGGTAGATCATGTCGATGTCCGAGGCGCGCATCGCGATGCCTTCCTCGAGGATCCTGGCGCCCTCGTTGACCAGCGCGAACACCAGCCGGTGCACGATCTCGTCGTCGGACAGCTTGCGCGGCTTGACCCCGAGCTCCTTGCGGTGCTCCTCGATCAGCTTGTCGACGACCGGATCGGGGATCGCGTCGCGCTTGCCCGGCTCGTAGCGGTAGAAGCCCGCGCCGGTCTTCTGGCCGAAGCGGCCCAGTTCGCAGATCTTGTCGGCGATCTTCGGGTACTTCATGTCGGGGCGCTCGACGTAGCGGCGCTTGCGGATGTACCAGCCCACGTCGTTGCCGGCCAGGTCGCTCATCCGGAACGGACCCATCGCGAAGCCGAACTTCTCGATGGCGCGGTCGACCTGCTGCGGGCTGGCGCCCTCCTCGACCATGTAGCCGGCCTGGCGGCTGTACTGCTCGATCATCCGGTTGCCGATGAAGCCGTCGCACACGCCCGACACCACGCCGGTCTTGCGGATGGTCTTGGACAGCGCCAGCGTGGTGGCCAGCACGTCCTTCGCGGTCTTCTCGCCGCGCACGATCTCGAGCAGCTTCATCACGTTGGCCGGCGAGAAGAAGTGCGTGCCGATCACGTCCTGGGGCCGCTTGGTGAAGGCGGCGATCTGGTTCACGTCGAGCGTGGACGTGTTGGTGGCCAGGATCGCGCCGGGCTTCATCACTTCGTCGAGCTTCTTGAAGACCTGCTCCTTGACCGGCATGTCTTCGAAGACCGCCTCGACCACGATGTCGGCCTGGCCGATGTCGTCGTAGGACAGCGTGGGCTGGATCAGCGCCATCCGCTTCTCGACGTCGTCCATCGTCATGCGGCCCTTCTTCGCCGAGTTCTCGTAGTTCTTGCGGATCGTGGCCAGGCCGCGGTCGAGCGCCTCCTGCTTCATCTCGAGCAGCTTGACCGGGATGCCCGCGTTGACGAAGTTCATCGCGATGCCGCCGCCCATCGTTCCGGCGCCGATCACCGCTGCCGACTTGATCGGGCGCAGCGGCGTGTCGGCCGGCACGTCGGGAACCTTGCTGGCCGCGCGCTCGCCGAAGAAGGCGTGGCGCAGCGCCTTCGACTCCGGCGTCTGGACCAGGTGCAGGAACAGCTCGCGCTCGCGGGCGAGGCCCTGCTCGAAGGGCAGCTTGACCGCCGCCTGGATCGCCTCGACGCAGGCGGCCGGCGCCGGGAAGTTCCTCGCGACCGCCTTGGCGGTGTTCAGCGAGAACTGCAGGAAGCCTTCGGCGTCCTCGTGCTCGATCTTCAGGTCGCGCACCTTGGGCAGACCGCGGTTCTCGGCCACCGCCTTGCGAGCGAAGGCGATCGCCGCCTCGGCCACGTCGCCCTCGACGATCTCGTCGAAGAGCTTCATGCCCTTGAACTTCTCGGACTTCACCGGCGCGCCCGACACGATCATGTTGGTCGCCATCTCGAGCGGGACGACGCGCGGCAGCCGCTGCGTGCCGCCGGCGCCCGGCAGGATGCCGAGCTTGACCTCGGGCAGCGCGATCTGCGCACCGGTGGCCGCCACGCGGAAGTGGCAACCCAGCGCGAGCTCGAGCCCGCCGCCCATGGCCACGCTGTGGATGGCGGCCACGACCGGCTTGGCCGAGGCTTCGAGCGCGCGGATCACCGTGTGCAGCGTGGGCTCGGCGAGCGCGGCCGGCGTGTTGAATTCACGAATGTCGGCGCCGCCCGAGAAGGCCTTGCCGGCACCGGTGATCACGATCGCCTTGATCGCGGCATCGGCCTGCGCGCGGCGCAGGCCCTCGATGATGCCGGTGCGAAGCCCGTGGCCGAGGCCGTTGACCGGCGGGTTGTTCATGGTGATCACGGCGACTTCGCCGTGGGTGGCGTACTGGGCTTGGCTCATGCGTTGATCCCGAGTCAGGTTGAAGACGTTGTGCTGGGTCGGGACGGGCTCTTGTTGTCAGAAAAACGAACGCCCGTTCGATTTATGGTCAAAAAAAAGCGGGTGCAGCAAATCGGCAAATCGAAGCCCCGACGCGAGCGTCGCAGCAATTTCCTAGTTTAACGCGCGACGCGAACGGCCCGGCGGCACCCACACCGGCTTTCGGGACGTTAGCCGGGCTCGCCCGGGGCTCGCCTGGGGCGCGCGCCCGGGCTAGACCTCCAGCCACTCCTGGCGGATCCGTGCGTTGTCCTTCAGGTCCTGGGGCGTGCCCTCGAACACGATGTGGCCGTGGCCCATCACATAGACCCGCTGCGAGATGTCGAGCGCGATCGCGAGCTTTTGCTCGACCAGCAGCACCGATATCCCGCGGTTCTTCAGCTCCTTCAGGTACTCGCCGACCAGCTCGACGATCTTGGGAGCCAGTCCCTCGGTCGGCTCATCGATCATGATCAGCTCCGGATCGCCCATCAGCGTGCGGCACAGGGTCAGCATCTGCTGCTCGCCGCCCGAGAGCACGCCGGCTTGCGTGTGCTGGCGTTCCTTGAGCCGCGGGAACATCCGGTACATGTCGTCGAAGCTCCAGCGGCCGGGGGCTCGGCCCTTGAGCCCCAGCACCAGGTTCTGCTCGACGGTGAGCGAGGGAAAGATGTCGCGCGCCTCCGGCACGTAGCCCAGGCCCTTGTGGGCGATCTGGTAGGGCTTGAGCCCGAGGATGGACTCGCCGTTGAACTTGACGGTGCCGGTGCCTTCGACCAGGCCCATGACGGTCTTGACCGTGGTCGAGCGCCCCACCCCGTTGCGCCCGAGCAGGCTGACGATCTCGCCCTTGCGCACGACCATGTCGACGCCGTGCAGCACGTGGCTCTTGCCGTAGTAGGCGTGGAGGTCCTGGACTTCGAGAATCGCTTCAGACATGGTCGGCCCGCATCAGGCTTCGGCGAGCGTGGTGCCCAGGTAGGCTTCCTGGACCGCACGGTTGGATTTGATGGCGGCCGGCGCGTCGGTGGCGATCACCTCGCCGTAGACGACAACCGAGATCCGGTCGGCCAGGCCGAAGACCACGCTCATGTCGTGCTCGACCATGATCAGCGTCTTGCCCTCGGTGACCCGCGATATCAGCTCGACCGCATGGTCCGATTCCGAGCGGCTCATGCCGGCAGTCGGCTCGTCGAGCAGGATCACGTCGGCCCCGCCCGCGATCGTGATGCCGATCTCGAGCGCGCGCTGCTCGGCATAGGTCAGCAGGCCGGCCTGCGAGTCGCGCCGGTTCTGCAGGCCGATGCGCTCCAGGATGTCCTCGGCCCGGTGCGCGGCATCGGTGAGCTTCGAAAGGCGGTGCCAGAACGAGTAGCGGTAGCCGAGCGAATAGAGCGTGGCGCAGCGGATGTTCTCGTAGACCGACATCCGGTGGAAGATGTTGGTGATCTGGAAGCTGCGCGACAGCCCGCGCCGGTTGATCTCGAAGGGCTTCAGCCCGGTGATGTCCTGGCCGTTGAGCTCGATCTTGCCGGAGCTCACCGGAAAGCGCCCCGAGATCAGGTTGAACAGCGTGGACTTGCCGGCGCCGTTGGGCCCGATCACCGCATGGCGCTCGCCCTTGCGGATGTCGAGATTCACGCCGCGGATGATCTCGGTCTTGCCGAAGCTCTTGCGAACGTCGGTGAGCCTGAGCGAGGATTCGCTGGATATCGTGTTCATGTCGTCGCCTACCTGTCCTGCCTCAGGCGGTCTGCCCGCGCTGGATCCGATCCTCGATGATCGCCTGCACGCCGCCCCATTCGGCGACGAAGCTCTTGCGGGTCAGGTTGAACAGCCAGCCCCCCACCACCACGATTGCTGCCGCCGCCAGCCAGGCGCCCGAACCGCTCGCATCGAGATCCACGCCGAACACGCGAACCGTGCCGCCGGTCGAGAACCCGAGCGTGAGGTGGTAGCTCATCTCGACCACCATGATGATGCCGACCAGCAGCAGCGCCCCGGCGGCGAGCAGCTTCGCGTAAGGCGTCCAGAGCCGGCCGAACAGCTTGTACTTCGCCACCCGCAGGTTCATCAGGATGAGCGAGGCGACGCCGCCCGGCGCGTACATGACCATCAGCACGAAGAACACGCCGAGGTAGAACTGCCAGGCGTCCGTGTACTCGGACAGCGCGATCGCGAAGAAGGTGAAGATCACCGCGCCGAGCACCGGGCCGAAGAAGAACATCGCGCCGCCGATGAACGTGGCCAGCAGGACGCCGCCCGAGCGCAGCGCCGAGACGTTCTCGGCCGTGACGATCTCGAAGTTGATCGCCGCGAGCCCGCCGGAGATGCCCGCGAAGAAGGCCGACGCGATCAGCACCAGGAAACGCACGCGCTGCGTGTTGTAGCCGATGAACTCGGCACGCTCCGGGTTGTCGCGCACCGCGTTCGAGATCCGGCCCAGTGGCGTTCGCGAGAACGCGAACATGGCGATCATGCAGACGAAGCACCAGGCGGCGATCAGGTAATAGACCTCGATCGACGGACCGTAGCTGACCCCGAGGAAGGGTTCGCCGACGACGCGGTTGGAGGAGATGCCGCCCTCGCCGCCGAAGAAGCCAGGGAACATCAGCGAGGCGGCGAACACCATCTCCCCGATGCCCAGCGTGATCATCGCGAACGGCGTGCCCGCCTTCTTCGTGGTCACGTAGCCGAAGATCACCCCGAAGATCGCGCCGAAGATCCCCCCGACCAGCGGGATCAGCGACATCGGGATCCAGATCCGCTCGTCGCCGACCCAGTTCATCGCGTGGATCGCGAAGAAGGCGCCGAGACCCGAGTAGACCGCGTGGCCGAAGGACAGCATCCCGCCCTGGCCGAAGATCATGTTGTAGGCCAGCGCGAAGATGATCATGATCCCCATCTGCGACAGCAGCGTGATCGCGAAACCCTTCGTGAAGATCAGCGGCAGCACCACGAACAGGATCGCGGTCAGCCCCCACACCAGCCAGCGCCCGACGTTGTACGGCGCGAAACGAATCGTTGTCGACATGGCCTCAACCCTCCCGCGTGCCCATCAGGCCGCGCGGCCGGAAGATCAGGACCAGGACCAGCAGCAGGTAGGGCAGCACCGGCGCAACCTGCGAAATCTTGAGCGACCAGATCGCGTAGAGCGGCGTGTCCGAATTCATCGCGAAACCGAGCCCCTGGAAGAAGCCTGCGGGTGACCAGTCGATGCCGATCGCGAAGGTCTGCATCAGGCCGATCAGCAGCGAGGCGACGAAGGCGCCTGCCAGCGAGCCCATGCCGCCGACCACCACCACCACGAAGATGATCGCGCCGACCAGGGCGGCCATCGAGGGCTCGGTGACGTAGGCGTTGCCCCCGATCACGCCGGCCAGCCCGGCCAGCGCCGTGCCCCCGCCGAAGGTCAGCATGAAGACGCGCGGCACGTTGTGGCCGAGCGCCTCGACGGTTTCCGGATGCGTGAGCGAGGCCTGGATGACGAGGCCGATCCGGGTGCGGGTGAGCATCAGCCAGATCGAGACGAGCATGAACACCGCGACCAGCATCATGAAGCCGCGATAGACCGGGAAGTTCGTGGAAAAGACGGTGAACAGCGTGCCCGAAAGCTCGGGCGGCACCTGGTAGGGCACCGCGGCCCGCCCCCAGATGATCTGGACGAGCTCGACGATGATGTAGGACAGGCCGAACGTGAACAGCAGCTCGGGCACGTGGCCCCACCTGTGGACCCTGCGCAGTCCGTAGCGCTCGACCACCGCCCCCACCACGCCGACCAGCAGCGGCGCGACGAACAGCGCCGGCCAGAAGCCGATCCAGGTGCTGACCTGGTACGCGAAATAGGCACCGATCATGTAGAAGGAGGCGTGCGCGAAATTGAGCACCCCCATCATGCTGAAGATCAGCGTGAGGCCCGAGGCCAGCATGAACAGCAGCAGGCCGTAGCTCAGCCCGTTCAGCAACGAGATGACGAAGAATTCCACGATGCGCTAGAACCGACAAGGCGGCGCCAGCGGGAGGCGCGCATCAGCGCGAAACCCGTTCAGGCGCCAGGGGGTTCGAAACTCCGGAAAGCCGCTCCGGACCGTCGGTCCGGAGCGAGTGCGCGAATCAGCGCTTGGGACGCTTCATGTTGCAGGAGGTCGGCTGCGACGCGACGTAGGAGTCGAGCTTGGCGACCGTCTTCCAGCCGAAGCCGGTGTTCTCGACGTTGTGCCGGACCGCCTTGCCGTCGACCTTCTCCCACGACGAGATCACCACTTTCTGCTGCATCTGGTGATCGCTGGCACGCATCTCGGCCTCGCCGTTGGGCAGCTGCACGCGCATGCCTTCCATTGCGAACGCGACGTCGACCGGGTTGGTGGACTTGGCCTTCTTCATGGCCTCCGACAACAGCTTGATGCCGGTGTAGGTTGCCATCGCGTAGTAGTCGTCGTTGTGCTTCTGCTTGAAGCTCGAGACGATCTTCTCGCCCGCGTCGCCCGACTCGTTCGTGTTCCAGTACGACACCTGGCGCACGCGGCCCTCGCCCGACGCGCCCATCTGCGTGCCGACGCCGGTGGTGCCCGCGTAGTAGGTGTAGAAGTTGGCGTTCAGGCCCGCGTCGTTGGCCGCCTTGATCAGCAGCGCGAGGTCGGCGCCCCAGTTGCCGGTGATGATCGTGTCGGCGCCGGCGGCCTTGATCTTCGCGACGTACGGCGCGAAGTCACGAACCTGCGCGAGCGGGTGACGGTCCTTGCCAACCACCTGGATGTCGGGACGCTTGGCCTTCAGGTACTCCTCGGCCGCCCGCTCGACCGCGTGGCCGAACGAGTAGTCCTGGTTGATCAGGTAGACCTTCTTGATGTCGGGCTGCTGCGCCATGTAGGAGGTCAGCGCCTCCATCTTCATGTCGGCGTTGATGTCGAGCCGGAAGTGCCAGAAATTGCACTTCGCGTTCGTCAGCACCGGATCGACCGCGGCGTAGTTCAGGTAGACGATTTCCTTGCCCGGATTGCGCGCGTTGTGCTTCTCGACCGCGTCGGCCAGCGCGATCGCGACGCCCGAGCCGTTGCCCTGGGTGATGTAGCGGATGCCCTGGTCGATGATCGACTTCAGCACCGTCAGGCTTTCCTGCGGGCTGAGCTTGCCGTCGAACGGCACAATCTCGAACTTGACGTCGCCGGCCCACTTCTCGTTGGTGGCGATCTCGGCGATGTGCTGCCAGCTGCGCAGCTGGTTCTGACCCAGCGGGGCCATCATCCCCGACAGCGGGTCGATCCAGGCCACCTTGACGGTTCCCGACTGCGCGTACGCGGCCGGGGCAACGGCGGCGGCGGCGAATGCCACCGAGAAGGCCGCCAACGCGAATTTCTTGCTCATCCTTGTCTCCTTTTGTCTTCGGTCTGTCTCGACCCGCGGCGATCGGCACGCCGCCTGCCGCGGATCATAAACGAGTTTCGCGCCGCCACAAGCGCGCCCTTTCAAGCCGTCGGCAATTTGTAGTCGGCGAACTGCTCGCGCAGTCTGGTCTTCAGGATCTTGCCGGTTGCGCCCAGCGGAATCGCCTCGACGAACTGCACGTCGTCGGGCATCCACCACTTCGCGATCTTGCCCTCGTAGAACGCCAGGAGCTCCTCCCTGGTGACCTCGGCGCCGGGCTTCTTCGCGACGATCAGCAGCGGGCGCTCGTCCCACTTGGGATGGGCGACGCCGATGACCGCCGCGTTGGCCACGGCCGGGTGCGCGATCGCCAGGTTCTCCAGGTCGATCGTGCTGATCCACTCGCCGCCGGACTTGATCACGTCCTTGCTGCGGTCGGTGATCTGCATGTAGCCATCGGCATCGAT
>JBKHVS010000129.1:0-8949 GCA_046569945.1 Gammaproteobacteria bacterium
ACCGCAGATGGCGGCGCGCAGCGCCGCCAGCCCGCAGGGCCGCCTCCTCCGGGCCCCGAGTTGCGGCATCGCCCGCGGGTCCGTTCCGCTCGACCCTCCGAGCGCCCAGCCCCCGGAGCGAATCAGCCCACCGACTTCGCCAGCGCCTGATCGATGTCCGCCAGGATGTCGTCGATGTGCTCGATCCCGATCGACAGCCGCACCAGCTCCGGCGTCACCCCCGCCTTCGCCATTTCCTCGGGCGACAGCTGCCGGTGGGTCGTGCTCCCCGGATGCGTCGCAAGCGAGCGTGTGTCGCCGATGTTGACCAGCCGAAGCACCAGCTGCAGCGCGTCCAGGAAGCGCTCGCCGCCGGCACGGCCGGCCTTCACGCCGAAGGACAGAACGCCCGAGGCGCCCTTCGGCAGGTAACGCTGCGCGAGTTCGCGCTGCGGGCTCGAGGCCAGCCCCGGGTAGACCACCCAGCTCACCGCGGGGTGCTTCTCCAGGTGCTCCGCGACCGCCAGCGTGTTGGCCGAGATCCGGTCCATCCGCAGCGGCAGCGTCTCCAGGCCCTGCAGGATCAGGAAGGCGTTGAACGGCGACAGCGCGGCCCCCATGTTGCGCAGCGGAACGACCCGCGCGCGGGCGATGTACGCGGCCGCACCCAGCGCCTCGACGTAGTTCACGCCGTGGTACGAGGGATCCGGCTCGTTCAGGCGGCGGAACTTCGCCTTGTGCTCGGCCCAGGGGAACTTGCCCGAATCGACGATCAGCCCGCCGATGGAGTTGCCGTGCCCGCCGATGTACTTGGTCAGCGAGTGCACGACGATGTCCGCACCGTGCTCGATCGGGCGCAGCAGATAGGGCGAGGGCACCGTGTTGTCGACGATCAGCGGCACGCCGCGCTCATGGGCGATCTTCGCGATCGCGGCGATGTCGGCCACCGACGCCGACGGATTGCCCACGCTCTCGACGTAGACCGCCCGCGTGCGCTCGTCGATCAGCGCCGCGAAGGAGGCCGGGTCGTCTCCGTTGGCGAAGCGGGTGGTGATGCCGAACTGCGGCAGCGTGTGCGCGAACAGGTTGTAGGTGCCGCCGTACAGGCGCGTCGCCGAGACGATGTTGTCGCCGGCCTCGGCGATCGTCTGGATCGCGTAGGTGATCGCCGACTGCCCCGAGGCCAGCGCAAGCGCCCCGATGCCCCCCTCCATCGCCGCCACCCGCTTCTCGAGCACGTCGGTGGTCGGATTCATGATGCGCGTGTAGATGTTGCCCGCCACCTTCAGGTCGAAGAGGTCGGCGCCGTGCTGCGCGGAATCGAACGCGTACGAGGTGGTCTGGTAGATCGGCACGGCCACGGACTTGGTAGTGGCCTCGGGCGTGTAGCCCGCGTGCACCGCGAGGGTTTCCAGCTTCATCGGGAGCTCCTTGTATCGAGCCCGCGAGCATGACACGCAAAGCCATGCCTGCAAGCATCGCCCCCGCGGCATCTATGCTTATCGGACCCGCGCATCAGCCGCGGGTCCGCATGCAGTTCAGCCGGCCAGCCGCCCGCTCAGGTCGTGGGCGTCGCTTGCAGTGATCTCGACCTCGACGAACTGCCCTGCCCCGAGCTTGCCGCTGCCGGTGAACCGCACCACGCCGTCGATCTCCGGAGCGTCCATCGCGGTGCGCCCGACGGCGACGACGCCATCGTCCGTCTGCTCGAAGCCGTCGACCAGCACGCGCATCGTCCGGCCGACGAAGCGCTGGAGCCGCCCCGCGCTGATCCGCGCCTGGACCTCCATGAAGCGCGCCCGCCGCTCTTCGCGGACCTCGTCCGGCAGCGCGCCCGGCAGGTCGTTGGCCGCGGCCCCTTCCACCGGCGAATAGGCGAAACAGCCGACCCGGTCGAGCTGGGCCTCTTCGAGGAAGTCCAGCAGGTACTGGAACTCCTCTTCGGTCTCGCCGGGGAAGCCCGCGATGAAGGTGCTGCGGATGGTCAGGTCGGGACAGATCTCGCGCCAGGCGCGGATGCGCTCGATGTTGCGCTCGCCGGATGCGGGACGCTTCATCAGCTTCAGGATGCGCGGGTGCGCATGCTGGAAGGGCACGTCCAGGTAGGGCAGCACCTTGCCCTCGGCCATCAGCGGCAGCACCTCGTCGACGTGCGGATAGGGGTAGACGTAGTGCAGGCGGACCCAGGCGCCGAGCTGCGACAGCTCCCGCACCAGCTCGGTCATCCGAGTGCGCACCGGACGCCCGCCCACCATGCCCTCCGCGTACCGGAGATCGACGCCATAGGCGCTGGTGTCCTGCGAGATCACGAGCAGCTCGCGCACGCCCACCTTCACCAGGGCCTCGGCCTCGCGCACCACCTCGCCGATCGGCCGGCTCACCAGGTCGCCGCGCATCGCAGGGATGATGCAGAAGCTGCAGCGGTGGTTGCAGCCCTCGGAAATCTTCAGGTAGGCGTAGTGCCTGGGCGTGAGCTTGACGCCTGCCTCGGGCACCAGCGAGGTGAAGGGATCGTGCGGCCTGGGCAGATGCCTGTGCACGTGCTCCATCACCTCCGCCGCCGCATGGGGGCCGGTGACCGCGAGCACCTTCGGGTGCACCTGCTCGATCAGGTTGCCGCCGCCGGCGGCGCTGCGCGCGCCGAGGCAGCCGGTGACGATCACCTTGCCGTTCTCGGCCAGCGCCTCGCCGATCGCATCCAGCGACTCCGCGACCGCCTCGTCGATGAAGCCGCAGGTGTTGACGACGACGAGGTCCGAGTTCTCGTAGGTGCCGGCAACTTCGTAGCCCTCGGCGCGAAGCTGCGTGAGGATGCGCTCGGAGTCGACCAGCGCCTTCGGGCAGCCGAGGGAGACGAAGCCCACCGTCGGCGGCCGCACCGGGGCGGCCTTCGGCTTGCGGGAACGGGGACGGCGGGGGGTATCGGCTTGGCTCATGGCCGGGCGGATTCTAGCAGCCGGGCCCGAAACCTGCCCGCAACTGCGGGCCTGCCGGGCGAGGCTACTTGCGGCGGTCTTCGTCGGCGCCCGGCGCCGGGAACGGGAAGGTCTGGAACATGCTGCGGGCCTGCTGCTGCATCTGGTCCTGCATCTGCACGAACAGGTTCTTGCTCTGCTCGATGTAGTTGCCCATCATCGTCTGGATCATGGGAGTCTGCACCGCCATGAACTGCGCCCAGAGCTCCGGGCTGGGCAGGCCCTTGCTGTCGTAGAAGGCCTTGGACTGGTCCTGCATCCGGTCCTGGATCTCGACGAAGGCCTGCATGGTCTTCTCGAGGTAGGAGCCCATCATCCCCTGCATGGCATGGCCGTAGAAGCGGATGATCTGCGACAGCATCGGCGAAGTGAACAGGGGCGCGCCGCCCGCCTCCTCCTCCAGGATGATCTGCAGCAGGATGCTTCGGGTGAGGTCCTCGCCGGATTTCGCGTCGAGAACCTGGAACTCCTCGCTCTCGAGCACCAACTGCTTGACGTCGGCCAGCGTGATGTATGCGCTGGTCCTCGTGTCGTAGAGCCGGCGGTTGGGGTACTTCTTGATCAGCCGGATGTTGCTCGCCATCTGCGGATGCTCCCGGAACAGGGGGAAAGAACGTGTCGCACTGCCGGAGGACGCGGCCGGCGGGATGCGCCCGCCGCGCCAGCTCCAACCCCTAGCCCATGTGCAGGCCGCCGTTGCAGGAGAAGTCCGCGCCGGTGGTGAAGCCGGCGTCTTCGGTGGTGAGCCAGCCGACGATGGAGCCGATCTCCTCCGCCTTGCCCAGCCGCTTCACCGGGATGGTCTGGATGATCTTTTCGCGCACGTCCTCGCGAACCGCCATCACCATGTCGGTGCCGATGTAGCCGGGCGACACGGTGTTCACGGTCACGGCCTTGTTCGCCACTTCCTGGGCCAGCGCCATCGTGAACCCGTGCATGCCGGCCTTCGCCGCCGAGTAGTTGGTCTGCCCGAACTGCCCCTTCTCGCCGTTCACCGACGAGATGTTGATGATTCGGCCCCAGCCCTGGTCGAGCATGCCGTCGATCACCTGCTTGGTGACGTTGAACAGCGAGTTCAGGTTGGTGTTGATGACCGCGTTCCAGTCATCGAGGCTCATCCGCCGGAACGTGCCGTCGCGCGTGATGCCCGCGTTGTTGACCAGGATGTCGACCGTGCCGTGCTCGGCCTTCACCTTGTCGAAGGCTGCCTTGGTGGACTCCCAGTCGGAGACGTTGCCGACCGAGGCGACGAAGTTGTAGCCGTCGGCCTTCTGCTCGCCGAGCCACTTGTCGAAGTCGC
The DNA here is from genome assembly GCA_046569945.1 of Gammaproteobacteria bacterium. Lineage (GTDB taxonomy): Bacteria > Pseudomonadota > Gammaproteobacteria > Burkholderiales > Burkholderiaceae_E > Quisquiliibacterium. The sequence continues at coordinate 4,255 of JBKHVS010000129.1, forward strand.
GGGTCGGGCCGCAACCCGCGATCACCGTGTAGCCCATGTCATGGAACTTGCGGCAGATCGCGGTCCCGATGCCGCCCATCCCGCCCGTCACGTATGCCACCTTCTTCTTCGTCATGCTCGTCTCCATTGTGGTTCTCGTGCCCCCGCAGGGCCTGATCGCGCGCCCTCAGGGCGCCTTGGTCTTCACGTAACTGCCGGGAGCAGGCTCGATCGGCGGGTGATCGGGCGAGCCCACGGCCCTGGGCGCCGGCCTGAGCGGGCCCTGGTAGGCCCCCAGCCAGCGGGTCCATTCGTTCCACCAGCTGCCGGGCTGCTCCGTTGCCTGCGCAAGCCAGTCGTCCGGCTCGAGCTGGGGCGGCGGTCCGAGCCAGTAGCTGCGCTTGTTCTTGGTGGCCGGATTGATCGCCCCCGCGATGTGGCCGCTCGCGCCGAGCACGAAGCGCACGTTGCCGGCCAGCAGCCGCGCACCGCCGTAGGCCGCGACCCACGGGACGATGTGATCCTCGCGCGCGCCGAACACGAAGCTGGGCAGCTCGATGCGCCGCAGGTCGATCGGCTCGCCGGCGCAGACCAGCCGGTCCGGGATGCGCAGCTCGTTCTGCAGGTACATGTGGCGCAGGAACCAGCAGAACATCGGCCCCGGCAGGTTGGTGCTGTCGGAGTTCCAGTAGAGCAGGTCGAAGGCGGGCGGCTGCTCGCCCTTCAGGTAGTTGTTGACGTAGTAGTTCCAGACCAGGTCGTTGGGGCGCAGGAACGAGAAGGTGGTGGCGAGGTCGCTGCCGGGAAGGATGCCGCCCTTGCCGATGGCCTTTTCCTTCAGCGCGACCGCGGACTCCTCGACGAACACGCCCAGCACGCCAGGCTCGGCGAAGTCGAGCAGCGTGGTCATCAGGGTCATGGAAGCGGCAGGCCTCTCGCCGCGGCGAGCGAGCGCGGCAAGCGCCGTTGCCAGGATGGTGCCGCCCACGCAGAAACCGAGCGTGTTGACGGCATCGGCGCCGGTGATCTCGCGGACCACGCGAATGGCCTCGAAGATGCCGGACTCGATGTAGTCGTCCCAGCCGAGCTGCCCCTGGTCGGGGCCGACGTTGCGCCATGACAGCATGAAGACCGTGTGCCCGTTCGCGATCGCGTGAGCGACCAGCGAGTTGTCGGGCTGCAGGTCCATGATGTAGAACTTGTTCACGCTGGGCGGCACCATCAGCAGCGGACGGGTGCCGACGGTGGGCGTGGTGGCCTCGTACTGGATCAGCTGGATCAGCTCGTTCTGGAAGACCACCGATCCTGGCGTGGTCGCGACGTTGCGGCCGACCTCGAAGGCGTTCTCGTCGGTCTGCGAGATGCGTCCCTTTTCGATGTCGCCGAGCAGGTTCTGGATACCCGCCTTGAGGCTTTCGCCGCGGGTCTCGACGAGCTTGCGCTGCGCCTCGGGGTTGGTCGCCAGGAAGTTCGCCGGCGACAGCATGTCGACCCACTGCTGGACCGCGAAGCGCACGCGGTCGCGGCCGCGAGCGTCGCCCTCCACGGCTTCGGCCAGCTTGCGCATGAAGTCTGCGTTGAGCAGGTACAGCGCCGCGGTCCAGGCGAAAGGGCTGTTCTCGCGCCAGCTCTCGTGGGAGAAGCGCTTGTCCGAGAGGCCCGGGGCGGACTGGCTTCCGGCGGTGCGCAGCAGCTCCTGCCAGCGCTCGACGTACTCCTGCTGGAGCGCGGCGAGCCGCTCGGGCGGGATGGCGAGCTTGGGCATCTGGCCCAGCAGCTTGCCGAACGCCGCCGAGGCACCGTCGCCGAAGGGCGCAAAGCCCGCTGCACCGGAATGTTCCGGACCGGACCCAGCCGATCCTGCCTTGCCTGCCGCAGACTTCGCTGAGCTGCCCCCCGCTGCATCCTGCGCAGGACCGCCGGCGCGCGCAGCGCGCGCCGCTTCGGCGCCGGACTGCGCGGGGCCGCGTGCGGCACGCGGCGCTGCGGCAGACCGGGCACGTGCCTGGCGCTTCGATGCGCTGGCCCCCGCTTCTGCTTCCGGCCCGACGCTGCCCTTGGCTGCGGACTTGCCTGCGGCTTTCGCTCCGGCCTTGGACCCGCCTTTCGCTACGGCTTTGGACCCGCCCTTCGCTGCGGCCCTGGTGCCGCCGCTCGATGCTGCCTTGGCACCGCCTCTTGCTGCGGCCTTGGCGCCCTGAGCCGCCGGACCCTTCTCCTCATCCGGACGCGCCGCAGCCGTCCTGCCCGCCGCCGGGCTCCGGTGCGGCTTCTTGTCGTTCGCCGTTGCCATCCATGTCCCCTACACTTCCGCCTGCGATTCGATGGAGCCAACAGCTCGAGCCGCCGGATCTTGTGAATTCATTGTGCCCCGCAGGCCGGATTTGTCAAATCCGCGAATGCCCTCGAAACCGCGCCGTCACAAACGGACAAAGCACGCCTGGAACCCGCACGTGTACATCGTTGCAATCGCCTGGATCTACGTCACGCTGCTGGTGTCCGTCATGCAGCCGACGGTGTTCCGCGGCGTGGTCACCTTCCTCGGGGTGGGGCTCGGCCCCCTTGCGCTGCTGCTCTGGCTGGTCGGGACCCCTGCGCGCCGGCGCCGCCGGGAACGTCAGGAGCCGATGGAGTCCGCAGATTCCACGGACTCCGTGAAGCCCGGCGCCGGGGCGCCCGGAGCGCCCGAAGACGCCGCCAGGCTGCCCCGCGAATCAGGCAAGCCAGGCGACTGAGACCATCCGGCCGGTGACCCGGTCCCGGCGGTAGGAATAGAAGCGTTCGGAGTCGCAGGCGGTGCATTCGCCGCCGCCATGGACCGAATGCACGCCGCAGCCGGCCAGCCGGAGCCGCGCAAGCGCGTAGAGGTCCGCCTGCCACTTCCCCGGCGCCGCGCCCGCAGCGAACGCCCGCACCGCGGACGGATCGTGTGCGGCGAAGGCCTGGCGCACCTCGTCGCCCACCTCGAAGCAGCAGGGGCCGATCGCCGGCCCGAGCCACGCAATCCAGCGACGATCCCCGGTGCGGAGCGCCAGCGCGTCGACGGTGCGCTCGAGCACGCCCTGCGCAAGGCCGCGCCAGCCGGCATGCGCGACACCGGCCACGCTGCCGCTCTCGTTGCAGAACAGCACCGGCAGGCAGTCGGCGGTCAGCACCGCCACCACCGCGCCGGGCCGCGCGGTCACTGCGGCGTCGGCCTGCGGCAGGCGCTCGCCGGCCGGCCCGGGCGCATCGGCATCGAGCACGGCGGTGCCGTGCACCTGGTCGAGCCAGCGAGGCTCCCCGGGCAGCAGCCGCCGAAGCAGCGCCCGGTTGCGGGCCACGTCAGCGGGATCGTCGCCGCAGTGCCCGCCGAGGTTCCAGCCGCCGGGAAGGCCGCCCGCCCTGCCCCAGCCTCCTCGGCTGGCGCCGCCGCCACGCAGCGTGACGAAGCCGTTCACCCCGGGCGGCGCAGGCCAGTCGGGGAGCAGCACCTGGCCGGGCGCCGGATCAGCCGGCGGAGATGCGCTGGTCGAGCTCATTGCACAAGGTCCCGAAATCGATGCCTGCCAGCGCGGCGAGGGCGCGCATGTCGTCCGGCGGCACGCTGGTCCAGCGCACCCGCCCGCGGCCCGCCGGATGGTCCAGCCCGAGGCGCCAGGCATGCAGCGCCTGGCGCCCGATGCCGATCGCGGGTCCGCCGTACAGCGCGTCGCCCAGCAGCGGATGACCGAGGTGGCGCAGATGCAACCGGATCTGGTGGGTGCGGCCGGTCTCGAGCCGGCACTCGACCAGCGACGCCTGCTGCCCCTCCACACGGAAGCTCTCGATCCGCTGCACGTGGGTGCGGGCGGGCCGCCCCGCGGGCGGCGCGACCACGGCCATCCTCACGCGGGTCTGCGGATCCCTTCCGATCGGCGCATCGACCTCGGCCCGCTCCGCAGGCACGCCCCTGACGAAGGCGAAGTAGCGCCGCGACATCGAGCGGTCCGCGAGCTGCGCGGAGAAGGAGGCGAGCGCGAGCTCGGTCTTCGCCACCACCAGCAGTCCGCTGGTGTCCTTGTCGAGCCGGTGGACGATTCCCGCCCGGGGCAGCGCCGCGAGCGCCGGCCGATGGTGGAGCAGGCCGTTGAGCAGCGTGCCGCGCCAGTTTCCCGCGGCCGGGTGCATCACCAGCCCGGCTGGCTTGTCGATCACCAGCAGGTGCTCGTCCTCGTCGATGAAGGAAAGCGGCACCGGATCGGGTTCGAAGGCCCTGTCGGCTTCGCGCGGCAGCGGCTGCACCAGCAGGCGTTCGTGTCCGAGCAGGCGGGTGCTGGCGGTCAGCGTGCGTTCCTCGCACCAGACTGCGCCCAGCGAGATCCAATGCTGGATCCTGGTCCGCGAGACCCCGGGAACGATTGCCGGCAGGACCCGCGCCAGATGGCGGTCGACCCGCTCGCCCGCGCCCTCCCGGGCCTCGAAGACGTGCACCGGACAGTCCTCGCCCTCCACCGCCGCGGCTCCGGGCGCATCGGGCGGCCGCCAGCCGTCGGCGGACCCTTCGATATAATCGACCGGTTTCAAGAACGGCTCTCGATGGCCGGTCCGCGGCCGCTGGCGGCGGCGGTCGTCGATATGCTGAAGCGTTTGAGCAAGCACGGCGGTTCTGGCGTCGGAATGGTGCGATTGTCCGGGCCGTTTGGCCAGGGGGAACGCAACCAATATAATGGGCCCACTCTCCCTGCACTACGCCCA
>JBKHVS010000130.1:0-8922 GCA_046569945.1 Gammaproteobacteria bacterium
CGCACGCCTTCGGACAGGGCTGGGAGGCGGGCGCCAGCCTGCTGGTCAGCGACGGGCATGCACGCTACGACGACGCCTGGTCGACGCCCGAGAGCGCGCGCTTCGAGTACCGCACTTCCTCGCTCAGCACCTTCCTGCGCGGGCGTCCGTCCGAGCGCTGGCAGACCGAGCTGCGGCTGGGCCAGACGCGGATCGACTACGACTACGACGCCTTCTCGTACTCGCCGCGCACCGCGTCGACCACGCTGTCCTGGCAGAACTCGATCGCGATGCCCGTGGGCAGCCTGCTGCTGGGCGCCGAGCAGCTGCGCCAGACCATCGAGGGCGAGGGGCTGACCACCGGCCCCTACGCCTACCTGCGCGACTCGCGGCGCACCGACTCGGTGTTCGCGGGCTACGAGCTCGGCGTGGACCGCCACCTGCTGCGACTGCAGCTGCGCCGAGACCGGATCGAGACCGCGGGCAGCGAGACCTCGGGCACCGTCGCCTGGGGCTATCGGCTGACGCCGAAGTGGCTGGTGCGGGCGTCCTGGGCGAGCGCGTTCCGGGCGCCGACCTTCGACGACCTCTACAGCCCCTTCGGCTCGAACCCGGACCTGCGGCCCGAGCGCTCGCGCGGCGGCGAGCTGGCGCTGGAGTACCGGCAGGGGCCGACGCTGTTCAAGGCCACCGCGTTCTCGAGCCGCATCGACGATGCGATCGAGCTCGACGCCACCTGGACGCCGCGCAACATCGACTCGGCGCGGGTCGAAGGTCTCACGCTCGAGGGACGCCACCGCATCGGCGCCTGGACGCTGCGCGGCGCGGCCACCCTGCAGGATCCGCGCGGCGAGCGATTCGACCCGGCCGGCGGCGGCCTGGTCTCCGGACAGCTGGCGCGCCGCGCCAAGCGTCACGCCAGCGTCGGGGTCGACTGGCAGCCCAGTGCTCTGCGCCTGGGTGCGGAACTCGTGGCGCAGGGGCGGCGGCGCGACAGCAACGACGAAGCGATGGCCGGCTACGGCGTGCTTGCGCTGACGGCCGGCTACCGCCTGTCGCAGGAGCTGGATCTCTTCGCCCGGCTGGACAACGTCGGTGACCGCGCCTACGAGACCGCCTGGGGCTACGCCTCGCAGCCGCGCACGCTGCTGGTGGGCTTCAACTGGCGGCCGCGCTGACGCGAATGCGGCGCCGCCTTGCCCGGGTGCTGCTGGCTGCGGCAGTCGCGGGCGGCGGCGTCGTGCGGGCGGATGCCGGTGGCGCAGGCGGCGTGGCCGACGCCGGCGGGGCGGGCCCGGGCCAGGCGGCCCGCGTGGGCGCCGCCGCCGCTGCGGCGGCGAAGCCGCCTGCGCTGCGCCTGGTCGACGACTGGGGGCGCAGCGTGGCGCTGGCCCGGCCGCCGCGGCGGATCGTCTCGATGGCGCCGCATGCCACGGAGCTGCTGTTCGCGGCAGGCGCCGGGCCCCGGGTGGTCGCGGTGGACCGCAGCAGCGACCATCCCGCCGAGGTGCGCGCGCTGCCCAGGCTCGCCGCCCATCCCCGTCCGGACCCGGAGCGGCTGCTGTCGATGCGTCCCGACCTGGTGGTGCTCTGGGGGGCGGCCGCCGGCCGGGATCTCGTCGACCGGCTCGAGGGCTTCGGAGTGCGGGTCTTCGTCTCGGAGCCGAAAGGGCTGGCGGACGTGGCCGGCACGCTCGAGCGCTTCGCGCTGCTGGGCGACGACCCGCAGCGCGGCCATGACGAGGCGCGCCGGTTCCGGGAGGCGGTGGCTTCCCTGCGCGCGCGCCATGCCGGGGGCGTGCCGGTGCCGGTGTTCGTCCAGGTCTGGGCGCGGCCGCTGATCACGCTGTCCGACCGCGACAGCTTCGCCGACGTGCTGCGCACCTGCGGCGCGCGCAACGTGTTCGGGGCCGAGCGGATGGCGGCCCCGCAGGTCGGCGCCGAGGCGGTGCTGCGCCTGGCGCCCCGGCTGGTCGTGGCCTTCGGCGGCGAGCGGGCGGAAGCTGCGCGCGACACCTGGACCCGGCTCGGCCTGCTGGCCCCGGAGGGGCCCGCAGGCTTCGTGCAGCTGAGCGGGGCGGTCCAGCGCCCGACGCCCCGGATGCTCGAGCCGATGGCGAAGCTGTGCGAGGCGGTCGAGGCGGTGCGCTGAACCCTGGCCCCGGGGCGACCGGGCCGGGCCTTCCGCAGACGGCCGGCAGGTAGAATCATCCGTCCAGAGCCGGCCCCGCCGCGGGGCCTTGCGCCGGCCGCGCCGCGCCGGCGCCACACCAGGAGGAGCCTCCGCATGCCCGTCGTCGCGGTCGTGAACCCGAAGGGAGGCGTCGGCAAGACGACGCTGGCCACCAACCTCGCCGGGGCCTTCGCGGCCCAGGGCCACCGCACCATGCTGGGCGACCTGGACCGGCAGCAGTCCTCGCGCGACTGGCTCTCGCTGCGCCCCGAAGGCCTCGCGCCGATCGAGGGCTGGGAGGATGCCGGCGGGGGCGGCCGCCGCAGGCCGCCGGCCGGCGTCACCCACGTGGTGCTGGACACGCCGGCCCAGATCGAGGCGAGCCGCCTTGCCGAGGTGCTGAAGCTGGCGGACAGGGTGCTGGTGCCGATGCAGCCCTCGATGCTCGACGTGCTCGCGATGCAGCGCTTCCTGCTGGAGCTGGAGCGCGCGCTGCGCGGCCGCGCCCGGCTGCAGGGCAGGGTCGGGGTGGTCGGCATGCGGGTCGACGCGCGGACCCGCGCGGCGGACGAGCTGGAGCGCTTCATGGCCGGGCTCGACCTGCCGGTGGTTGCCACGCTGCGCGACACCCAGAACTATGTCCAGCTCGCGGCCCACGGCCTGACGCTGTTCGACCTGCCGCCCCAGCGCGTGGAACGCGACCGCGAGAGCTGGGAGCCGCTGCTGCGCTGGCTCTGAGGACGTCCTGCCCTTGCCGCTCTCCGTCCCCGTTTTCGATTCCGCCGTCGCCGCGCTGCGCGCGCCGCCGGGCGTCGCCCTGTCGGTGCGCCTCGTCGAGGAGGAGTCGCGCACGCTGAGCGTGCTGCGCGGCGTGCTCCAGCCGCTGGCCTCGGTCGTCGACTGCGGCGCGATGGTCACCGCCTGGCTGCCGGGCGGCACCGGCTACTGCGCCACCGCCGACCTGCGCGGCGAGGGGCTGCAGGCGGCGGCCGACCGGGCGGTGGAATGGGCGCGCGCCTCGGCGCGCAGCGGGCTGCTCGACGGCATCCCGATGCCGCGGCCGGACGCGGCCGGCCTGCGCCGCGAACCGCCAGGGTTCGAGCCCCTGCCGCCGGACGAGGACCTGGCCGCGCTGCTGCACGACGAGGCTGCGGCCCTGCGCCGCGACGAGCGCATCGTCCACTGGTGCGCGACGCTGCGCATCGCCCGCAGCCGCCAGCGCCTGCACTTCGACGGACGCTTCGTCGCCGAGCAGGAGTCGCTGCACGTCGAGCCCAACCTCGAGGCCACGGCGGCCGGCGGCGGGCGCGCGCAGACCCGAACCCTGGCCGGCCACTACAACGGCTTCTGCCAGCAGGGCGGCTTCGAGGTGATCCGGCGCTCCGGCCTGCCCGGCGGCGGACGGCGCGTGGGAGAGGAGGCGCTGCAGCTGCTCGCGGCGCCCAACTGCCCGTCCGGCCGGATGTCGCTGCTGCTGATGCCGGACCAGATGATGCTGCAGATCCACGAGTCGATCGGCCATCCGCTGGAGCTCGACCGCATCCTGGGCGACGAGCGCAACTTCGCCGGCGGCAGCTTCGTCACGCCCGGGATGTTCGGCAGCTACCGCTACGGCTCGGAGCTGCTCAACGTCAGCTTCGATCCCGCGCGCGAGTCGTCCTTCTCCGGCTACGCGGCCGACGACGAGGGCATGAGGGCGCGCCGGACGATGCTGATCGAGCGCGGCCTGCTGCTGCGCCCGCTGGGCGGCGCGCTGTCGCAGGCCCGCGCCCGCGCTGCCGGTTTCGCGCTCGAGGCCGCCGGCACCGCGCGCGCCAGCGGCTGGTACCGCGCTCCGATCGACAGGATGGCCAACCTCGACGTCGAGCCGGGCGACACACCGCTGGCGGAGATGATCGCGGGCGTCGAGCGGGGCGTGCTGATGCGCACCAACGCGTCCTGGTCGATCGACGATTCGCGCAACAAATTCCAGTTCGGCTGCGAATGGGGGCAGCTGATCGAGGACGGGCGGCTGGGCGCGGTGGTGCGCAATCCCAACTACCGCGGCGTGTCGGCAAGCTTCTGGCGCAGCCTGGCGCGGGTCGGCGACCGCGACAGCTTCGAGGTGATGGGCACGCCCTTCTGCGGCAAGGGCGAGCCGGGGCAGGTGATCCGGGTGGGGCACTCCGCGCCGGCCTGCCTGTTCGACGGAGTCGACGTGTTCGGCGCGGAGGGCTGATGGCCGAGGGTCTCAGCGAGCGATACCTGCCGGCGCTCGACGCGGTGCGGGCGGCGGCGCGTCCGGGCGAGACCAGCGCCGGCTGGCTAGCCGCGGAGCGCTCGGATTTCGTCCGCTTCAACCTGGGCCGGGTGCGCCAGTGCGGCAGCGTGGAGCGGGCGACTCTCGAGCTGCGGCTGATCGCCGGCGACCGCCAGGCGCGGCGCACCGTCACCCTCTGCGGCGCGGCCGGCGAGGACCGGGCGCGCGTCGGCGCCGGTTCCGACTGGCTGCGCGCTGCGCTCGCCCGCAGCGGCCCGGACCCCTGGCTCTGCTTCTCGCCGGCGCCCTCGGCCAGCCTGGCGCGGGAAACCGCGCGGCTGCCGGGCGCCGAGGAGGCGATCGACGCGGTGCGCTCGGCCGCCGGGGACGCCGACCTGGTCGGCTTCCATGCCGGCGGGCCGCTGGCGCGCGGCTTCGCCAGCAGCCTCGGCCATGCGCACTGGCACGAGGCCGATGCCTGGTTCTTCGATCATTCGATCCACGTCGGCGAAGGGCGCGCGGTGAAGGCGACGCTGGCCGGCGGCGACTGGTCTGCGCAGCGCGTGGAGAACTCGGTGCGAGAGGCGCTGGCGCAGGCGGCGCTGCTGCGCAGGCCCGCGCGGCAGCTCGCTCCCGGCAGCCACCGCAGCTACCTGTCGCCGGCGGCAGTGGCCGAGCTGCTCGGGCTGCTGTCCTGGGACGGATTCTCGGCGCGGGCGCATCGCAGCGGCCATGCGTCGCTCGCGCGGCTGCGCTCGGGCGACGTCGCGCTGGATGCGCGGGTGCGCATCGCCGAGGACCTTGCGCAGGCACGGGTGCCGCGCTTCCAGGCGGACGGTTTCACCCGCCCCGCGCGCGTGGAGCTGGTCGATGAAGGACGCTTTGCCGGCTGGCTGGTGTCGCCGCGCAGCGGCCGCGAGTTCGGGCTGGACGACAACGGCGCGGCGGATGCCGAGTGCCCCGAGGCGCTGTCGATGGCCGGCGGCGGGCTGCCGGGCGCGCAGGCCCTGGCGCGGCTGGGCACCGGCGTGGCGATAGGCAACCTCTGGTACCTGAACTTTTCGGATCGCGAGGCCTGCCGGATCACCGGGATGACCCGCTTCGCGAGCTTCTGGGTGGAAGACGGCGAAGCGGTGGCGCCGATCGCGCCGATGCGCTTCGACGACAGCGTCTACCGGATCCTGGGCGAGGCCCTCGAGGAACTCACCGCCGAGGCTGTGGCGATCCCGGACACCGACAGCTACGAGGGCCGGCGTTCCGGTTCCATCACCGCCCCCGGCGCGCTGCTGTCCGGGCTGGCGCTGACCCTCTAGCCCTCCGATACACTTCCCGCACACGCCCGAGAGAACACAAGAGGAGACACACCGTGTCCGTACGCGCCTACGACTGGATCGCGCATCATGCCCGCAATGCGGGAGACGACATCGCTGCCGTCGACCTGCACGAGAACCGGCGCCTGAGCTATCGCGAGCTCGACCGCCGCGTCGCGCGGCTGGCTGCCTGGCTGCGCGCGGCGGGGGTGGCGCGGGGCGAGCGCGCGGCGATCCTCGCGCAGAACTGCACCGACTACTTCGAGCTGCAGTTCGCCTGCCAGCGGCTGGGCGCCATCTTCGTCCCGCTGAACTGGCGTCTCACGGTGCCCGAGCTGCGCTTCATCGTGGGCGACGCCGCGCCGCGCGTGCTGATCCACGACCCCGAGTTCGCAGAGGCCGCGCACGCGCTGGCCCAGTCGGTCCAGGGGCTGCAGCTGCTGGCCCGCGGCGGCGCGGCCAGCGACTACGAACGCGCGCTGGCTTCGGTGGAGCCGCTGGCCGCCGAGGCCTGCGAGCCGGTCACGCACGACGACGTCTCCACCATCATGTACACCTCGGGGACCACCGGCCACCCCAAGGGCGCGATGATCACCCACGGGATGACCTTCTGGAACGTGGTCAACCTGGGAATGCCTGCCGAGATCGGCTACAACACCGTGTTCCTCGCGGTGCTGCCGCTGTTCCACACCGGCGGACTGAACTGCTACTCGAACCCGGTGTTCCATGCCGGCGGCCAGGTGATCGTCCAGCGGGCCTTCGAGCCGGGCGAGGCCCTGCGGATGTTCGCCGACCGCGAACTGGGGCTCACGCACTTCTTCGGGGTGCCGGCGCACTTCCAGTTCCTGCTCCAGCATCCGGACTTCGATCGCACCGACCTGTCGCAACTGCGCGTCGCGGGCGTGGGCGGCGCGCCGATGCCGGTGCCGCTGCTGCAGGCCTGGCAGGCACGCGGCGTGCCGGTGATCCAGGGCTACGGGATGACCGAGACCAGCCCCAGCGTGCTGTGCCTCGACCGGCGCGACGCGGTGCGCAAGGTGGGCTCGGCGGGCAAGCCGGTGCTGCACACCGAGACCCGGATCGTCGACGAGCAGGGCCGCGACGTGACGCCTGGCGAGATGGGCGAGCTCTGGGTCCGCGGCCCCAACGTCACTCCCGGCTACTGGAACCGCCCCGAGGCCAACAAGGCCTCCTTCACCGACGGCTGGCTGCACACCGGCGACGCCGCGCGCATCGACGAGGAGGGCTACTTCTACATCGTCGACCGCACCAAGGACATGTACATCTCCGGCGGCGAGAACGTCTATCCGGCCGAGGTGGAGAGCGTGCTCTACCAGATCCCGCAGCTGGCCGAGGCGGCGATCATCGGCGTGCCCGACGAGCGCTGGGGCGAGGTGGGCAAGGCGATCGTTGCGATCAAGCCCGGGCAGGTGCTCACCGAGGAGCAGATCCTCGACCATTGCCGCGAGAACCTCGCGCGCTTCAAGCTGCCGCGCTACGTCGAGTTCGTCGAGGCGCTGCCGCGCACCGCATCGGGCAAGGTGCACAAGCCGACGCTGCGGCAGTCGTTCGGGAAGAAGTAGCAGCCGGCGCGGCCGCGCGGCGCGGTGCTCGCCCGCTTCGGCGGCCTGCAGCCGCTGCCGGCCGCCGACCCGGACGCCTGCTGCAGCCCCTGGATGCGCCCGGTGGGTTCCTAGCGTTGCGGAGCCGGCTCGGTGACGAAGCCGATCTTCCCGATGCCCGCCTGCTGGGCGCTGCCCATCACCTCGGCGATGCGCTGGTAGCGGGTGTCGCGGTCGGCGCGCAGGTGCAGCTCGGGCTGGGGCTCGCGCTGCGCCGCTTCGGCGAGCCGCACCGAGAGGGCCTGCAGGTCGGCCACCGGCTGGCCGTCCCAGAACAGCGCGTCCGATGCGTCGATCGACAGCGTCACGGTGCCGGGCTTCTCGGTGCTCGCGGGCGCGTCGGCCTTCGGCAGGTCGAGCCGGATCGCGTTGGTCAGCAGCGGCGCGGTGATGATGAAGATCACCAGCAGCACCAGCATCACGTCCACCAGCGGCGTGGTGTTGATCTCGGCCATCGGCTGGCCGCTGCCGCGCTGGTCGAATCCTCCGAAGGCCATGGTCTCGTCCTTTCGTGCTCTCGGGCTCAGCTGCCGACGGTCTGGGTGGGCTTGCCCGGGGCGACCACTCCGGTGCGCAGGCTGTCGGCGCTGCCGTCGCCCATCCGCCGGCCGGTGGTGACCAGCGCGAGCAGGTCATGCGCGAAGCCGTCGAGCTCGGCAAGCGTCAGCCGGTTGACCCGGGTGAAGGCGTTGTAGGCGAGCACCGCAGGGATGGCGACCGCCAGGCCCGCCGCGGTCATGATCAGCGCCTCGCCGACCGGGCCGGCGACCCGGTCGATCTGCACCTGGCCGTCGCCGGCGATCGCGATCAGCGCGTGATAGATCCCCCAGACGGTGCCGAACAGGCCGACGAAGGGGGCGGTGCTGCCGACCGAGGCGAGCAGGGTGAGGCCGCTCTCCAGCCGGCTCGAGACCTGGTTGATCTCCTGGCGCAGCGAACGCGTGACCAGCTCGGTGCGGTCGATCGAGGCGGCCAGCGAGGCCGCCGGCTGCACGCTTGCAGCCTGCCGGGCACGCTCGGCCAGCGGGTGGAACACCGCCTCCGGGTCCGCCGATTTCAGCGTTGCGATCGCCTCGTCCAGGCTGCGCGCCTCCCAGAACCGTTCGAGCGCGGCGCGCGCGCCCTTGCGCAGCCGCCAGGCGCTCCAGGCCTTCGACAGGATGAAGTACCAGCTGAGCACCGACATCGCGAGCAGCAGCCAGGCGGTGCCGTGCGTGACCGCGTCACCCGCCTCCCAGAAATGCATCAAGCCAAGCGCACGTTGATCCATCGTTCAGTTCTCTAGCCTGAAGACCCATTTCCAGTCGTGGTACCACTCGGGCACCGGCTTGCCGTCGACCGTGGCCGGACGGAAGCGCCATTTTTTCACAGTGTCGATCGCGGTGCGGTCCAGCAGCTGCGATCCGCTGGACTTGCGCAGCCGCACCTCGAGCACGCTGCCGTCGGCGCCGACGTGGATGTCCAGCCGCACTTCGCCCTGGTCGCCCATCCTGCGCGCCATCGCCGGGTAGGGGGGCGGGCTGTTGCCCGACCAGCTGGCGTCCAGGCGCGGGCCCACCCGCTGGGGCGCTGCGGGAGGTGCAGCGGAAGGGGCTGCCG
>JBKHVS010000131.1:0-8660 GCA_046569945.1 Gammaproteobacteria bacterium
GCCAGCCCGAAGGCGAGGGAAGCGTGCCCGCCATCGCCGAGCCCGACCCGGACCGGCAGTGCCTCGCCCGGGCCGGCGTTCGCGGCAGCCTCGAACAGCGCGGCCTGCTGCGACGGCCCGGCCGCGGGCGCGACCCGCAGCGGCAGCGCCAGCTCGGCCTCGCCGGGGATGCAGACGTCGCGGCACATCAGCCACTGGGCCCGGGCGGTGATCCGCACCTCGCCCGGCGCCGCGCCTGCCGGCACGCGAACGGGCACCGGCAGGAGGATCTCGTCTTCGTAACCGTAGTTGGCCAGCGGCCCGATGAAGATGCGCTTCGGAGCCGGCCAGGCGATCTCGCCGGCCGTCCAGCCTTCGGGCAGGACGAGCTCCAGCCGCGTCGGCAGGCCCGAATCGCCGGGGTTGCGCCAGTAGGTATGCCAGTGGGGGTCGTGCCGCAGCCTCAGGCCCAGCATTAGCGTGCCGCCAGGCACGGCAGCGTCGCTCGCGGCAACCAGTTCGGCCTCGACCGCATCGACCCGCACCGACTGCGCCGCGGCCCCGGAGACCGCCAGCCAGAGGGCCAGCAGCAGCATCAGGATCTTGTTCACGGGCGGGATGCTAACCGAATCGGCAAGCCGTGACGGGGAGCGCGGGAATTGTCAACTTGACCCACCCGGGGCGCATCCATACCATCGCTTGATGGATCAGGAACTCGATACGCTCGCTGAGCGCACCCGCGAGCTCTTGGCGCTCGTGCGCCGGCTCGCCGAAGACAACGAACGGCTGCGCTCGGACAAGGCGCAGCTGCACGCCGACCAGGCGCAGCTGCGCGCCGAGCTGGCGGCCTCGATGGACGCCCGGGGAGCACTGCACGGCCGCATGGCCCAGGCCCGCGCGAAGGTTGAAACCGCCCTGTCGCGGCTCCCGACCCCGGGGGCGCAAGCGCAGGACGAGGCCCAGGACGGAGAGCACTGAGCGATGGAACAGATCGACGTCCGCATCCTCGACCGCGACTACCGGCTCGCGGTGAGCCCCGACCAGCGCGAGCGCCTGCTCGAGGCGGTCGCCATGGTGGACGGGCGCATGCGCGCCCTGCGCGATTCCGGCCGCGTCGCCGGCATCGACCGCATCGCCGTGATGGCTGCGCTGCAGCTGGCCAACGAACTGCTCGGCGCCCCGGCGGCCGGCGCCGGCGCCACCACCACCGGCGACATCATCCGCCGCATCCGCAGCATCAAGGAAGAAATCGACGCCGAGATCGAGCGCCAGGAACGTCTGTTCTAGGCCCTCGGACAATCTGGGCGCAGGCGCGGGCCGCGGTACAATGGCTTCGCCCTGCGGTGTTCGATCCAGACCATATATTCCTTGAACCAATGTATGCATCCAGGCCGCGGCGACCGCGGATCGCTGTTGAGATCGTCCCTAGCCGGACGAACCTGATGCGATCCCTGCTGCGGCCGCTCTGAACTGCACGGTTCAGGATGCCGGTCTGCCGGCACAGGCGGGGCGATTTTCCCGGGGGCGGTCGGCAACGACCGCCCCCTTTGTTTCCGGCTCCCTTTGTTTCCGGCGGCCGCGATGCCCGCAGCCGAAGACACGCGCGGCGCCCTCGCCCGGTGCTAGCATCCGCCCTTCGGCCAAGCGGATGACGACGTGGACATTTCCCTGATCCTGGGACTGCTGGTGCTGGGTTCCGCCACCGGCTTCCTCGCGGGCCTGCTGGGCATCGGCGGCGGCATGATCACCGTGCCCTTCATGACAATGCTGCTTGGCGCACAGGGCTTTCCGGCCGCCGAGACCGTCAAGGTGGCCATTGCCACCTCGCTCACCACCATCGTGTTCACCTCGATGTCCAGCGTGCGCGCCCATCACCGGCGCGGCGCGGTGCGCTGGGACCTGGTGCGGCTGCTGGCGCCCGGCATCCTGCTCGGTGCGCTGTGCGCGGCGCAGCTTGCGGGATGGATGCCCGACCAGTGGCTCGCGGCCTTCTTCGGCGTCTTCGTCGGCTATTCCGCATTGAAGATGCTGCGTTCCGGCGCCACCGCCGCAGACAAGCCCGTGCCCGGGCCGGGCCTGCTGTTCGGCGCCGGCGGCCTCATCGGCGCGCTGTCGGCCCTGCTCGGCGCCGGCGGCGGCTTCATCACCGTGCCCTTCCTGGCGCGGCGCCAGGTGCCGATGCATCACGCGGTGGCCACCAGCGCGGCCTGCGGCTTCCCGATCGCGCTGGCCGGCACGCTCGGCTACGTCTGGGCGGGGCGCGGGCTCAGCCTGCCCGGCTCGCTCGGCTACGTGTACCTGCCGGCGCTGGTCTGCATCGCATCGGCAAGCGTGCTGACCGCGCCGCTGGGCGCGCGGGCGGCGCATGCGCTGCCCACCGCCACGCTGCGCAAGATCTTCGCAGTGGTGCTTCTCGCGCTGGCGGCCTACATGCTGTCGCGCGCAGCCCAGGGCTGAAGCGCTTCGATCTGGACGCAGTCGCAATGACGCAGCTCACCGGACTGGATGCACTGTTCCTCCACCTCGAGACCGAGGACATGCCGATGCACGTCGGCTCGCTGCATCTCTACGAGGCGCCGGCGCGCATCAGGCGGGACTTCGTCGAGCGGGTGCGGCGCCACCTCGCGGGCCGGCTGCACCTGTGCCCGACCTTCACGCGCCGCCTGCTGCCCACGCCGATGGGCCTGGCGCCGCCCGCCTGGATCGACGATCCCTCGGTGGACCTGGAGTACCACGTGCGCCGCGTCGACCTGCCGGCGCCCGGCAGCCGCGCGCAGCTGTACGAATGCGTCGCCGCGCTGCATTCGCTGCCGCTGGACCGCACGCGCCCGCTGTGGGAATTCCACCTGATTCACGGCCTGCCCAAGGGCCGGATCGCTTTCTACGCCAAGGTGCACCACGCTGCCGTCGACGGACAGGCCGGCGTGGCGCTTGCGCAGGCCATGCTGGACGCGGACCCGCGGCCGCGGCAGGTGCCGCCGCCTGCGCAGGCGGGCCCCGTGCCGGAGCCGGACGCGGCACAGCGCCTGCGCGCAGCCATCGCCAACCAGTTCAGGCAGTCGGGGCGGCTGCTGGGCCGCCTGCCAGGGCTTGCCCGGGGCGGCTCGCGCCTTGCAGGCAGCCTGCTCGCCGAGCAGCTCTCTCGGCTTGCTTCAGGCGGCGCCGACGATCCCGCGCGGCTGCCGCTGCTGGCCCCGCGCACCCCCTTCAACACCACGATCGACCGCAGCCGCGCCTTCGCATCCGTCCCGGTTCCGATCGCCGACGCGAAGCGCGTCACCGCCGCCCTCGGGGGCACGATGAACGACGTGGTGCTCGCGATGTGCAGCGGCGCGCTGCGCGCCTGGCTGGGCGAGCGCGGCGAGCTGCCTGCCCAGCCGCTGATCGCCGCGGTGCCGATGTCGCTGCGGGCCGAAGGCGACACCTCGCAGAACACGCAGGCGACCATGGTGCGCATCGGCCTGGCGACGGAAATCGCGGACCCTCTGGAGCGCTTCATGGCGATCCGCGAGGCGAGCGAGTCGATGAAGCGCACGATGCAGGCGGTGCGCTCCGAGCTGCCGACCGACTTCCCCTCTTTCTGGCTCCCCTGGCTGCTGCCCGGGGCGGCCGGGCTCGCCGGACGCGCCCGGCTCGCCGACCGCGCGCGGCTGCCCGCCAACCTGGTGATCTCGAACGTGCCGGGGCCGCGCATGCCGCTATACCTGGCCGGCGCGCGCATGCTCAGCTACGAGCCGGCCTCGATCGTCACCCACGGGCTGGCGCTGAACGTCACCGCGATGAGCTACCTGGACACGATCCACATCGGGCTGGTGGCCTGCAGGCGCGCGGTGCACGACCTGCCCCGGCTTGCCGCGCTGCTGGAGGTGGCGCACCGGGAGCTGCTCGCCCTGGCGGGCGAGGAAGACTGAGGGGGCGCGGGGCGCGGCAGCGCGGCCAGCGCGCGGGCCGGGGCCACGACGCAAACCGCCTGACAGGCCGCCGCCCGCGGCCCCGCTCACCCCCCGAAGCGCTCCCGCAGCAGGTTCTTCTGCACCTTGCCCATCTGGTTGCGCGGCAGCTCCGGCAGCACGTGCACCTGCTTGGGCACCTTGAAGTTGGCGATGCGCGACTTCAGCGACGCGACGATCGCCCCCGGGTCCACCTGCTCGCCCGCCTTGGGCACCACCACCGCGGTGACCGCCTCGCCGAAGTCGCGGTCCGGCACGCCGATCACCGCGGACTCGAACACCCCCGGCAGCTCGTCGATGTACGACTCGATCTCCTTCGGGTAGACGTTGTAGCCGCCGGTGATGATCAGGTCCTTGTTGCGGCCGACGATGGACAGGTAGCCGTTGGCGTCCCAGCGGCCCATGTCGCCGGTGCGGAAGAAACCGTCGCCGGTGAACTCCTCCTTCGTCTTCTCGGCATCCGCCAGTAGCCGGCGAACACGTTCGGCCCCCTGACCTGGATCGCGCCGATCTCGCCGGTGGCGCAGGGCGCGCCGGCCTCGTCCACCACCCGCACCTCCACCCCCGGGAAGGGCACGCCTACCGCGCCCGGCACCCGCGGCCCCTCGTAAGGGTTGCCCGCGATCATGCCGGTCTCGGTCATGCCGTAGCGCTCCAGGATCACGTGGCCGGTGCGCTCCTCGAACTGCCGGAAGGTGTCCGGCAGCAGCGGCGCCGAGCCCGAGATGAACAGCCGCATGCTGCGGCAGGCCCGCGCGTCGAAGGCGGGGTCGTCGAGCAGCCGCACGTACATGGTCGGCACGCCCATGAACACCGTGGCGCGCGGCAGCCGCTCGATCACCGCCTTCGGGTCGAAGCGCGGCAGCCAGAGCATGGTGCTGCCGTTGAGCAGCGCGCCGTGGATCGCCACGAACAGCCCGTGGACGTGGAAGATCGGCAGCGCGTGCAGCAGCACGTCGCCGGGGCGCCAGCGCCAGTAGCGGTGCAGCACCTGCGCGTTGGACACGAGGTTCCCGTGGGACAACATCGCGCCCTTGCTGCGGCCGGTGGTGCCCGAGGTGTAGAGGATGGCGGCCAGGTCGCCGGGCGCGCGGGCCACCGTCTCGAAACGGTCGCTGCAGCCGGCCGCCGCCTCCAGCAGGGTGCCGTCGCGCTCCTCGCCCAGCGTCAGCAGGTGCGGCACCCGGTGGCGCGCAACGAGGCCGCGCATCCACGCCTCGCTGCGCGGGCTGCACACCACCAGCGAGGGCTCGGCGTTGCCGATGAAGTAGTCGACCTCCGCCTCCTGGTAGGCGGTGTTCAGCGGCAGGTAGACGTAGCCCGCGCGCAGCGTCGCGAGATAGAGCAGCAGCGCCTCGGGGGACTTCTCCACCTGCACCGCCACCCTGGCGCCAGGCGGCATGCCCAGCCCTGCAAGCAGGCTGGCCAGGCGGGCGCTGCTGCGGTCGACGTCTTCCCAGCTGTAGCGCCGCCCGTCCTGCGTCTCGACGCAGCAGGCCTTACGGTCGGCGGGAAAGTGCGCCTGCAGCAGCGCGTACAGGTTGGCGCCGGCGGGATTCCCCGCCGCCGGCGCGGGGCTCGGCGTGTCGGACATCGGTGTCTTCATCGTTTTCGTTGAACTAGAGCAGGCCGGTCACCGCGCGCGACGCGTTGACCTCTTCGTTGACGAAGCGTTCGTGGTTGGCCTCGATCTCGTCGAGGTCGTACAGGTAGTTGACCATCAGCCCGTGCGACTGCCGGATGCCTTTGCGTGACAGGTCGGCCGCTGGGTTGATCCGTTCGAGCCGCGCGCCGTTGTTCAGGTGAAAGCGCGCGACCGGGTCCGAGCCCCGCGAGTCGCCCGGCGCGGTGTGCAGCAGGAAGAAGGCGCACAGCCGCTGCAGCATCTACCGGTCGTCGACATCGGCACCCTTGCGGCGCGCCCGCCAGGCCTGCAGCGCCGCATCCAGCGCGGCCACCGCGGCCGGCTTGAGCCGGCCCGACTCCAGCTTCTCGACCTTGGCCAGCCAGCCCGCGAGCCCGGGGATCGGCGACAGCGTGCAGAAGGTCTTGAGCTTGGGGAACTGGGTCTTGAGCCGGTCGGCCACCCGCTTGATCAGGAAGTTGCCGAGGTTCACGCCGCGCAGCCCCGGCTGGCAGTTGGAGATCGAGTAGAAGGCGGCCACCTTGAAGCGGCGCGGATCCTGCGCCGGCGGCTGGTCGCGGTCGAGCAGCGGCGCGATGGCTGCGGGCATGGCCTCCAGCAGCGCCACTTCGACGAAGATCAGCGGCTCGCCGGGCAGCGCCGGGTGGAAGAAGGCGAAGCAGCGCCGGTCGGGCTGCAGCCGCCTGCGCAGGTCGTCCCAGCCGTCGATCTCGTGCACCGC
The DNA here is from genome assembly GCA_046569945.1 of Gammaproteobacteria bacterium. Lineage (GTDB taxonomy): Bacteria > Pseudomonadota > Gammaproteobacteria > Burkholderiales > Burkholderiaceae_E > Quisquiliibacterium. The sequence continues at coordinate 6,296 of JBKHVS010000131.1, forward strand.
CTCGTGGCGGATGAGCTGCTCGAGCAGGCGCGCGGGCGAGTCCCAGTCCACCTGATGCAGTTCGAGGAAGCCGGGATTGAACCAGGAGGCCAGCAGGTGCTGGAAATCGGCGTCCACGGCGGCGAGCCGGGGGTCGCCGCGCAGCCGCGCGAGCAGCTGGGCGCGCATCGACAGCACCGCAGCGGTGCCGCCGGGGGCGCGGATCAGCCGGCGCAGCAGCTCCTGGCGCGGCGGCTCGGCGGCCCGCGTCAGCGCGATCAGGTCCTCCGGAGCGCGCGACTGCGCGTAGCGGCCGGCCAGCTCGAGCACCTGCTGCGGATCGGGATCGAACTCCTCGGCCAGCAGCGTGAAGAAGTCCTTCAGCGATTCCGGCGACAGCTTCCGGTAGTGCCCCACCGCGGCGTCGGCGATCGCCACGCTGTTGGATTCGCCGCGCGCGCCCAGCAGTGCGCGGCAGTCGGCGATCAGCCTCGCCAGGTCGCTGCGCTCGCGGGCGCTGCGCCGCGCCTGCTGCAGGCGCTCAAACACGCTCTTGGGCGCCGCCCGGGGCGGGCCGCGCCAGCAGCCAGGCGCCGAAGGCGAACATCGGCAGGCACAGCAGCTGGCCCATGGTCAGCCCCAGCGCCAGCGTGCCGAGGAAAGCGTCGGGCTCGCGCGCGAACTCCGCAAGGAAGCGCAGCACCGCATAGCCGGCCAGGAACATCCCCGCCACCCGCCCGCGGGGGCGCGGGCGCGCCGAGTACCACCAGAGGAACGCGAACAGCAGCAGGCCCTCGCCCGCGAACTGGTAGAGCTGCGAGGGATGCCTCGCAAGCGCGTCGCCCGCCTGCGGGAAGACCATCGCCCAAGGCAGGTCGGTGGGCCGCCCCCATAGCTCGCCGTTGATGAAATTGCCCATTCGCCCTGCCGCCAGCCCCAGCGGCACCAGCGGCGCGACGAAGTCCATCACCGGCCAGAAGCCGCGGCCGCGCAGCCGGCAGTAGAGCCAGAGCGCGCCGATCACGCCCAGCAGCCCGCCGTGGAAGGACATTCCACCCTGCCAGACCGCGAGCGCCTCCAGCGGGTGCGACAGGTAGTAGTCGGGCTTGTAGAAGAGCACGTAGCCGAGCCGGCCGCCGATCACGACACCCATCGCGCCGTAGAAGAGCAGGTCCTCGAGGTCGCGCGGCTGCATGCCGGTCGACGCCTGCCAGCGCGGCTGCGACAGGCGCGAGCGGCCCGCCAGGTAGAAGGCGACGAAGGCGACCAGGTACATCAGCCCGTACCAGCGGATGGCAAGCGGGCCGATCTGCAGGGCGATCGGATCGAACTGGGGATGGATCATCATGACGCCGGTATTCTGACACCGGCAGCGGCGGCGGCACATCCGGCGCCCGCAGGGGCTGCGCCCCGGGAGCGCATCCGGGCAGCTTCGGAGTGCCCCGCGCGCGGCCGGTCAGCGCCGGTCAGCGCCGGCGGGCGCCCTTGCCGGTGCCGGGGAAGGAGGCGGCCACCCGCTCCTTGCGGCGCTGCTCCCACTCCAGGTGATCGGCCTTGCGCCGATCGAATCCCAGCGGCTTCTCCAGCAGCTCGAACCAGACGAAGGCGGCCGCCAGCGGCGAAAGCGTCCACCACCAGGAGAGTTCGGCGACCGGGCCGATCTCCAGCAGCTTGAGCGCGATGAGCAGGACTCCGGCGACGATCAGGATCATGTTCTGCGGCGCCCGGCGGCGGCGGCCTGCGGGCGACTCTCTCGGAGATTGCGTTGCCGCCGATGCTGCCGCGGCCCGAAGCCTCATCAAAGTACGGAGCGCCGGATGGCGGGATCGGGCGTGTCAACGGCAGGCGCCCCGGGGGCGTTGTAGGCTCATCAGAAGCATGGCCCGGACCGGGGCTCGCAACAGCGGAACCGGCCGGGCACCTGCCCTCCTCCCTCCCTCGACTGCAACCGGAGTTCATTCCATGACCTTGAGCCTGCGCCCCGCCCTCGTCGCCACCGCGATCGCCCTCGGCGTCGCCTCCGGCAGCGCCCTCGCCAGCGCCGACCTGGCGAAAGCCAAGAACTGCATGGCCTGCCATGCCGCCGACAAGAAGCTGGTCGGCCCGTCCTACAAGCAGATCGCCGCCAAGTACGGCAGCGACAAGGGCGCCGTCGAGAAGCTCACCCAGAAGGTCCGCGCGGGCGGTTCCGGCGTCTGGGGCCAGGTGCCGATGCCCCCCAACCCGCAGGTCTCGGCCGACGAGGCCTCCACGCTGGTCCAGTGGATCCTGTCGCAGAAGTGACGACCTGCGGATCGGCTGCGCCCACCGGTGCAGCCGATTCCGGCTCGCCGGATTGCAGCGCGACCGCGCCGGGTGCTCCGGCATCCCGTTCGTCCGGGCGTCC
>JBKHVS010000132.1:0-8596 GCA_046569945.1 Gammaproteobacteria bacterium
CGTTGATCACGTACTCGTCGCCGTCGCGGCGGATCTCGCAGCGGATGTTGGTGGCGTCGCTGGAGGCCACCTCGGGCTCGGTCATCGAGAAGGCCGAGCGGATCTCGCCGGCCAGCAGCGGCTCGAGCCACTGCGCCTTCTGCTCCGGGGTCCCGTACATCGACAGGACTTCCATGTTGCCGGTGTCAGGCGCCGAGCAGTTGAACACCTCGGAGGCCCACTCCACGCGGCCCATCAGCTCGGCCAGCGGCGCGTACTCCAGGTTGGAGAGGCCGGCGCCGTGCGAGCCCGGCAGGAACAGGTTCCAGAGTCCCTCCTTGCGGGCCTTCGCCTTGAGCTCCTCGAGGATCGGCGGGTTGTCGTAGCGCGATGCGCCCACCGCCTGCTCGTCGTAGAGGTGCTCGGCCGGGTAGATGTACCGGTCCATGAAACCGGCGATCCGGTCGCGCAGTTCCCGCGCCCTGTCGCTGTGCTGGAAATCCATCGTCGTTTCCTTGTCGGTTGTCTTCGACGGCCCGCCCGCGGATTGCGGGTCAGGCGCCCTGCTTCGCGGTCCCCTGGAAGCGGCGCATTCCGCGCAGCCAGCGGTCCGGGTCTTCGGCCTTGCGGCGCACGTAGTCGCGCACCTCGGGATGGGTGAGGATCAGGAAGCGCTCTGCCTCCAGGCCCTCGAGGATGACCTGCGCCGCCTGCTCCGGGGACACCGAGCCCTCGAGCAGCGTCGGCAGGTCGGCGCCCCCGCTGGAGCCGAGCAGCATGCGGGTGCGCACGCCCTGCGGGCAGAAGCAGCTCACCTTGATGCCATGGTCGCCGTAGGTGATCGACAGCCATTCGGAGAAGGCGAGCGCCGCGTGCTTGGCGACCGCGTAGGAGGCGTCGGAGACCGAGAGCAGCCCGGCGGCGGACACCGTCTGCAGCAGGTAGCCTTCGCCGCGCTCGAGCATGCGTGGGACCAGGTGCCGCGCCGCGTAGACGTGCGCCATCAGGTTGACGTCCATCACGCGGCGCCAGTCGGAGTCCGTCGTCTCGAGCCCGCCGCCCAGGGCGAGGCCGGCGTTCGAGCAGAACAGGTCGATGTCGCCATAGGCGTCGCGGGCACGGTCGATCAGCGCCTGCACTTCGTCTTCGCGGGAGACGTCGCAGCGCACCGCCAGCCCGCCGATCTCGTCGGCCGTCGCCCGGGCCGCGTCGCCTTCGAGGTCGGCCACGACCACGCCGCGCGCGCCGGCCGCGGCCAGCGCGCGGCTGAGCGCCTGGCCGATGCCGTTGCCGCCGCCGGTGACCACCGCCACCTTGCCTTCGATCTTCATGCCGACTCCTCAGCTGCGGTAGTTGCGGCGCGCCTCGATCTCGCGGACGCTGCCCAGCACCATCGGCGACAGCCGCCCGCCGCCGTCGATGTCGATCTCGGCGCCGTTGACGTACGCCGATTCCTCCGAGCACAGGAAGGCGACCAGCGCAGCGATCTCCTCGGTGCGGCCGAGCCGGCGCGCCGGCGTCATGCTCAGCGCGAAGGCCTTGATCTCCTTCGGCATCCTCGCCACCACCGGCGTCTCGATCAGCCCGGGCAGCACCGCGTTGCAGGTGATGCCGTGCTGCGCGTACTCGAGCACCACGTTGCGCGTGAACCCGAGCAGGCCGGACTTCGTCGCCGAGTAGCCGGCCTGCCGGTACAGCCCGCCGCGGGCCGCGCCCGACGAGATGTTGACGATGCGCCCCCAGCCGCGCTCCACCATGTGCGGCAGCACGGCGCGCGTCATGTAGAAGGGGCCGGACAGGTTGACTGCGAGCTCGCGCGCCCAGGCCTCGTCGCTCATCTTCGTGATGGGCGCGAGGTTGGCGGTGAGGCCCGCGTTGTTGACCAGGCCGTCGATCGCGCCGGAACGCTCGGCCACGGCCGCGACCGCAGCGTTGACCCGTTCGGCGTCGCCGACGTCGACGCGGGCGGTGCGGACCTGCACGCCGGCCGCAGCGCCGGCTTCGCGGGCGAGCGCAGCGGTCTCCTCCACCGAGTCCGCGAGGTCGAACAGGGCGAGGTTGGCGCCCTCGGACGCCAGTCGCACCGCGGTGCTTCGACCGATGCCGCCGCCGGCGCCGGTCAGGATGATGGTTCTTCCGTTCAAGCGCATCGCTCGCCTCCTCTGGACAGGTTGAACCGCCGGATGCGCGCCTGCCAGGGCTCGGGCGAGCGCAACGGAAAGTCTAGCCGCCGCTCATCCTGTCCGTCACCCGCGGGTTCACCCGTCCGCCAGACAGGCCGGGCCCGCCAGGACCGCACGCCTCCTTTCCGGAATGACGGATGCCGATTTGCGTGGGACCGCGCTCGTGCGCCCTCACATGCTCGCGATCGTCAGCCCGCCATCCACCACCAGGCTGGCCCCGGTCACGTACGCGCCCGCTGCCGAGCTCAGGTAGGCCACCGCGTAGCCGATTTCCTCGACCCTGCCCAGGCGCCCCAGCGCCGCCTTGTCGGTGATCCGCTTCTTGGCCTCCTCGTCGTACGCGTCGGCGAGCTTGGTCTGGAACAGGCCAGGCAGCACGGTGTTCACGCGCACCTGGTCCTTGCCGAATTCCAGCGCGAAAGAGCGGCTCATGCCGATCAGCGCGGTCTTCAGCGTGGAGTAGAGGCCGAGCATGCGGTCCGGGTGCAGCGCAGCCACCGAGGCGATGTTGACGATGCTGCCGCCGCCGTGCGCCTTCATGCGCCTGGCGGCCTCCACCGACATGTACCAGTAGCCGCGCAGGTCCACCTCGACCGCCTTGGTGAAGATCGCGGGATCGGTGTCCTCGATCGAGCGCCAGGGGCTCAGCACCGCGTTGTTGACCAGGATGTCGATGCGCCCGTGGCGCTCGTCGACGTGGCGGTACATCGCCTCGATGTCTTCCATGCGGCCGATGTGGCAGGCGCGGCCCTCGGCCGAGAGGCCTTCGTCGCGCATCGCCTGCGCGACCGCGTCGCACTGATCCTGCTTGCGGCTGCTGACGATCACGTGCGCCCCCTGCCGTGCGAGCACGCGGGCGGTGGCCTCGCCCAGGCCCATCGTGGAGCCGGTGACCAGCGCCACCTTGCCGCTGAGGTCGAACGGGGACGCCTGTCCGGTTGCGCTCATGCCTTGCCTCCCTGTGTGTCGCCCGTCAGGCCGACGCCTTCCAGCGCAGCAGCCCGTCCGGGCCCTTGGAAACCTCGCCGCGGCTGCCCACCGGGCTCTGGTCGAGCGACGTGAGCCGCGCCAGCGTGGCGGTCTCGGTGGCGTCGACCCGCGCCATCAGCCGCGCGCCGCCGGGCGTGCGGCCGATCACCACGCCGCGGTTCGGCCTGCCGTCGCGCTCGTAGACCACCGTGAAGGTCTCCAGCGTGGCGGCACCGGCGTGCTCGGTGACCACCGGCGGCACCTCGGCGCGGCGCGCGTCCGCGGACGCCTGCACACTGTAGTCCTCCCGCAGCGAATCCGGTGCAGGCGGCTTCGAGGCCAGCACCAGCGCGTGATGCTTGGTGACGAACTCGCCCTGGCCATAGAGCAGCGCGAGCTTGCCGCGATCCTCGCGCAGCGCGCACCAGGCCCGCGGCCGCGTGCGTCATGTAGTTGTTCAGCGGCGCGCCGAAGAAGCTCAGGCCGCCGGTGGAGGTCATTCGCGCGTCGGCGGCCAGGCCCAGCGTGCGCCGGGCCATCTTGGGCACCACCGGGAAGCAGCTGTAGAGCTCCAGCATCGAGAACGCGGACGCGTCGCCGCCGGCCTGCGCGAGGATGGTCTCCATGACGAGATCCTGCGCGTGCGAGCGCACGTACTGGTCGCGCGCCAGGATGTCGCGCGGCTCGTTGGCCTGGGCGCCGCCCCAGACGTAGACCAGCCGCTCCTCGGGGATGCCCAGCTCGCGCGCCACGCCGAGGCTGGTCATCAGCACCGCCGCGCCCATGTTGACCAGCGGGTTCGCGACCATGTGCTTGGTGTACGGCCAGGCGATCATGCGGTTGTCGGCGGTGGCCTCGCCGATCTGCGCGGGCGTGTAGGTCTTCTTCAGCCACGCGTAGGGATTCGTCGCCGCGACCTCCGAGTAGCGCGACCAGAGCCGCGCCGACTCGGCCATCGCCTCGCGCGGGGTCTGGCCCCAGGCGACGTGCGACGCATTCTCGTAGAGCGGGTACAGGTAGATCGGCAGGAACATGCCGTGGGCCACCGCCACCTCGTGCAGGAAGGCGGCGGCCACCGGCGTGGGCGAGACCGGTTCGCGCTCGGACCAGGGCAACGCGACGCCCGCCTTGTTGGCCGCCTCGACCGTGTAGCGCGCCTCGCCGCCGGTGACCGCGGCGATCTTGCTCTCGCCGCGTGCGATTCGCAGCGCCGCCTCGTGGATGTGTCGCACCGGCGACTCGCCGCCGGTCGGGCCGTAGACGTTGCGAGCCGGCTTCACGCCGAGCCGGCCCTCGATCAGCCGACAGGGATCCGGATAGGGCCAGGAGCGCTCGAGCACCATGTCGAGCGAGTCGAGCCGGGGAATCAGCACCACGCCGGCATCACGCTTGGCCTCGCGCAAGGCGCCGGCCATCAGGTCGATCGGTTCGATGCCGCGATCGAGTTCCTTGGTACGGTGGGTGATCTCGCCGGTGCCGACGATGACGGGGTGTTCTCGGGCGCGTGTTTCATGATTGAGGTCGAACGGGAATGCTCTGACAGGTCGTTTCGGAGGCAGGTTCGGTCAGAACCCGAGCTGGCGAGCGGCGAGGTCCTTCATGATCTCCTCGGAACCGCCGCCGATCATGTTGACCTTCACCTCGCGGTAGATGCGCTCGACCCGCGTGCCGCGCATGAAACCCATGCCGCCGAGGATCTGCACCGCGGTGTCCGCGCAGAACTGAAGGTTCTGCATCGACAGCACCTTCAGCATCGACAGCTGGCCGACCAGCGTCTTCGGGCTGCCGGCCTTGTGCTCGACCCGCCAGGCGAGATCCTCCAGCATCGCGCGCGTCGTCTCGATGCGGATCGCCATGTCGACCAGCTTGTGCCGGATCACCTGCCGTTCCACCAGCGGCAGCCCGAAGGTGTGTCGGTCGCGCGCCCACGACAGCGCGTCCTCGTAGCAGACCTGCGAGAAGCCGTAGGCGCCGGCGGCCATGCCGATGCGCTCGGAGTTGAAGTTGCGCATCACGATCGGGAAGCCCTGGTTCTCCTGGCCGATCAGGTTCGACACCGGCACCCGCACGTTCTCGAAGTGCAGCTGCGCCGTGTCCGACGCCCACCAGCCCATCTTCTTCAGCGGCGTGCGCGTGAACCCCGGCATGTCGCGCTCCAGCAGCAGCAGCGACACCCCGCCCGCACCCTTGTCCTGCGGGTTCGTGCGCACCGCCACCGTGAAGTAGTCGGCGCGGATGCCCGAGGTGATGAAGATCTTCGAGCCGTTGACCACGTAGTGATCGCCGTCGCGGATCGCCGTCGTCTTCAGGCTCGCCACGTCCGAGCCGCCCGAGGGCTCGGTGATCGCCAGCGCCGAGATCTTCTCGCCGGCCAGCACCGCCGGCAGCACCCGCCGCTTCATCTCCTCGCTGCCGGCCGCCACGATCGGCGGCAAGCCGATGGTGTGCGAATTCAGCGACGCCTTCACGCCGCCGCTGCCGCAGCGCGAGCCCTCCTCGGCCAGGATCAGCTTGTAGAACTGGTCGCAGGGCGTGCCGCCGTACTCCTCGGGAAAGCCCACGCCGAGCAGGCCCGCCTGCGCGGCCTTGCGATAGAGCTCGCGCGGGAAGGTCTCGGCCTCGTCCCAGTCGTTGACGAAGGGGTTGACCTCCTTCGCGAAGAACGCGCGCACGGTGCTGCGGAACTGCTCGTGGTCCGGCGTGTAGTAGTTCGGATTGCGATATGCGGTCAGGGTGTTCGGTTCGGACAAGAGGCTCTCCGGTGGGGTTGGCTCAGCTGAGCACGCCGGCATCCAGCAGCGACGCGATCTCGTCGTCGCCATAGCCGAGCAGCTCGCGCAGCACGTATTCGTTGTCGCGGCCCGGGGTCGGCGCGCAGCGCACCGGCCCCCCGGGCGTGTCCGAGAGCCGGTAGCGCGAACCCTCGACCCAGCTGGTACCCATCAGCGGATGGGCCAGGCCGACGAAGTGCCCGCGGTCACGCAGCTGCGCGTCCTCGATCACGTCCAGGCTCGAGGCTGCGGCATGCGCCGGCACGCCGAGCCACTGCAGCGACTCGACGATCTCATCCGCGCCCCGGGCGGACGTCCATTCGCCGATCAGCGCTTCCAGCGCGGCCTCGTGCGCCTTGCGGCCTTCGAGGGTCGCATAGCGTGGATCGTTCGCCAGGGCCTCGCCCCCCACCAGTGCCGCCAGGGCCTGCCACTCGGCGTCGCTGCGCACCGTGATCGCCACCCACGCCGGATGCTGGTCGGACGGCTCGGTGCGCGTGGTGCCCACGATCGCCCCCGATGGCGCGGTGCCGCGGCAGCGGAAGACGCCATGCGGCGCCATCTGCGCGTCGCGGTTGCCCTCGTGCTGCGCGATGCGTCCGGTGACGGAGAAGTCGGCGATCTGCGGCGCGAGGAACTGCATGCCGGTCTCTGCCTGCGAGATGTCGAGGTGGCAGCCCTCGCCAGTGCGCCGGCGATGGTCGAGCGCGGCGAGCAGTGCGACGATGGCGAAGCGCGGTCCGACGTAATCGGTATACGGGCCGTACGGACCCACCGGCAGCTCGCCGGGCCAGCCCACCAGCTGCTGGAAGCCCGCGAACGCGGCCCCGATGTTGCCGTAGCCCGCAACCGCCGAGAACCGGCCGGTCTGTCCCATCAGCGAGGTGCTGAGCATCACCAGGCCGGGATTGGCCTCGCGAAGCGCCTCGAAGCCCAGGCCCCAGCGCTGCATCTGCCCGGGCGAAAACGACTCGACCAGCACGTCGGCCCAGCGCGCGAGGTCGCGCGCCACCTGCTGCCCCGGCGCCGACGCCAGGTCGAGCGTCAGCCCCAGCTTGCCTGCGTTGCAGTTCTCGTAGAGGCCGGACTGCCTGGTGTCGATCTTGCCGCTTGGGAAGGGGCCCATCACGCGGGTGGTGTCAACGCGTTTCAGGGACTCCACGCGGACGACCGTTGCGCCGTAGTCGGCCAGCATGCGGCCGATGACCGGGCCTGCGACCACCCAGGCCAGGTCCAGGACCTTCAGTCCCTCCAGCGGCAGCGCACTGCCCTGTTCGCGTCCGGTGCTCATCGGATGACCCCCTCGGCGCGGAGCGCCGCCAGTTCCTGCGCGGACAGCCCGAGCAGCCCGCCGTAAACCGCCTCGTCATGCTCGCCCGGCAGCGGCGCCGCCCGCATCGGGACGAAGGCATCCGGCACGCCCAGCGCGAAGGCACCGGGCAGGCGGATGGTGCGGCCCGCGGCGTCGGTCACGTTCTGGAAGAACCCGCGTTCGGCGTGATGCGGGCTGTTGGCGAGGTCTTCGGTGGTGGCCACCGGCGCCAGCAGCAGCTTGCGCCGCATCGCGACCTCGGCGAGCTCGGCCTTGGTGCGGGTGGCGAGGAACCGGCCGACCAGCCCGCGCACCTCCTCGAGGTCTTCCTCGGTGATCTCGTCGGCCTCGATACGGGCGGGCAGCGTAACCCAGTCCCAGGAGGCGAGGGTGTCGTCGCAGCCGCCCTCATCACGCATCCACGCGAAGAAGTTATTGGTGAACCGGCCCGCGGCCGGCCCGAGCGCAAGGTGCATCTCGACCAGGCCATCTCGCACCGGCCACTTGGAACGCCGGGTGCGTGCGCCGCTGCCGCTGAGGTCGAGGGTCTTGCGGGTCTTGCTCTTGGGCTCCACCCGCAAGGTGAAGTTCTCGTGGCCGATCGCGGCCGCCAGAATGCTCGACAGCGTCGCCTGCGCGACGCTCTGCTGCACCGAGATATCGACGTGCTGGCCCTCGCCGCTGCGCAGCCGGGCGAAGTGCGCGACCAGCGCGCCGCCGGCGGCGTCGCCCGCCGCGTGCAGCCAGGCCTGCGGCACGCTGATGCGCTGTGGCGGCCGGTCGGCCTCCTGCGTCTGCAGCAGCGGACCGCCGGCGGCCCACAGCACCAGGTCGGAGGCCGCCCAGCCGGCCTTGGGGCCGGTGGAGCCGAAGGGTGTGATCGACACGTGGACGATCGCGGGGTTCACCGCGCGCAGCTGCGCGTGGTCCAGCCCGCGCGCGGCCATCGTGCCCGGCGCCTCGGACTCGATCACGAAGTCGGCCTTCTCCACGAGCCGCAGGAAGAGCTCGCGGCCACGGTCGGTGTCGAGGTCGCAGGTGATGCCGCGCTTGCAGGCCGCGTAGGCGGCCCAGTACAGCGAGCGCGACTCGGGCGGCGCCGCGTCGTCGAAAGGGCCGACTGCGCGTGCCGGCGAGCCCGCGAGCGGCTCCACCTGGATCACATCGGCACCGAGCTGCGCGAGCATGCGGCCGGCCAGCAGGCCGCGGTGATCGGTCAGGTCCAGGACGCGGTAGGGGGACAGGAAACCGGCGGGCTGCTGCACTGGCCGCCGTCATCGGCGACAAGGCGATGCCGCGCACCGAGGTCACCAAGCGGCTGTGGGACTACATCAAGAAGAACGGCCTGCAGGACGCGGCGAAGAAGACGATGATCAACGCCG
>JBKHVS010000133.1:0-8576 GCA_046569945.1 Gammaproteobacteria bacterium
GCAGCACCTGGGTGCTGTTCGGACGGGTCTACGGGGACTGAACATGCGGGCGGTCCGTTCGGTGCATCCCGCGCGCCGGCGGAGCCCGGGCTTCAACGCATAATCGGCGCTCGTCCCAGGACAGGAGTGCGCCGAGGTGCGTTTCCCGATCACCGAACACGTCTGCAGGACCGTGCGCCACACCAGCTTCTACCTGTCCTGCGGAGCGCCGGACGCGCCGCTGATCATGTTCCTGCACGGCTGGCCCGACCTCGGCATCGGCTGGCGGCACCAGCTGCGCTGCTTCGCGGATCTCGGCTTTCGCGCCGTCGCACCCGACATGCGCGGCTACGGCCGCTCGACCGTGCACCGCGAGCAGGCCGCCTACGCGATCGAGGAGAGCGTCGCGGACATGCTCGAGCTGCTCGCCCATCTCGGCCGCGACCGGGCGATCTGGGTCGGCCACGACTGGGGCACGCCGGTCGTCTGGGGGCTGGCCGCGCATCACCCGGAGCGCTGCGCCGGCGTCGCGGGCCTGTGCGTTCCCTACCTGCCGCAGGGCTTCGCCCCGCAGGTGCTGGTGCCGATGGTCGATCGCGGAATCTATCCGGAGGACGAGTACCCGGCCGGCCAGTGGGACTACCAGCTCTACTACGAGGAGCGCTTCGACGACGCGCAGCGGGTGTTCGAGGCCAACGTGCCGAACACGGTCAAGGCGATGTTCCGCAAGGGCAACCCGAAGGGGCGCGGGCGGCCGGCGATCTTCGCGAGGACGCGCCGCGACGGCGGGCACTTCGGCGGACGCGGCGAGGCTCTCGACCTGCCGCTGGACACCGGCATCCTCGGCGAGGAGGAACTGCATCACTACGCCGCCGCGCTGGAGCGCAACGGCTTCTTCGGTCCGGATGCCTGGTACGTCAACGGCGCGCGGAACATGGCCTACGCGCAGCGCGCGCCAGGCGGCGGGCGGCTGCGAATGCCGGTGCTGTTCTTCCACGCCGAGAACGACTTCGTCTGCGAGACGCTGGAGTCGCGGCTTGCCGGGCCGATGCGCGCGCACTGCGACGACCTGACCGAGCTGCGCGTGCCCACCGGGCACTGGATGGCGATGGAGCGTCCGCAGGACGTCAATGCGGGCCTGGCGAAGTGGCTGGCGACGCGTTTCCCGAGGGATGGGGGCCCGCCCGCGCCCGGGTGTCCGCCGAGCCCGGAGCGCCAGCCGGGCCCTGAGCGCCCGCCGGCGGCGCGCGTTGCGGAGCCGGGCGAGCGCCCCGGGCGGAAGGCCGGCATCGACTTCATCGGCGTGCGAGAGAACGAGAGAACCACAGGAGACGAAGCAGTGCCCGACCAGACCCTCGCAGACATCATCCGGCGCCAGGGGCGCGAGCGCCCGGACGCCATCGCCTTCATCACGCCCGGGCGCAGCTGGACCTTCGGCGAGGTCGACGCCGAATCCAGCCGCGTTGCCGCCGGGCTTGCCGCGCTGGGCCTCGGGCCGGGCGACCGGGTCGCCTGCCTGACGAAGCACATGGCGGAATGCGGCGTCCTGCTGCTGGGCGCGGCCAAGCTCGGCGCGGTCTGCATGCCGGTGAACTGGCGGCTGGCGCCCCCCGAGATCGAATACATCGTCGACAACGGCCAGGCGAAGTTCATGATGGCCGACGCGGCCTTCCTGCAGCTGCTGGCGCGCACCAACCTGCCTGCGCTGCGCGAGACGGTGGTCACCGAGCCTGGGCAGGGCCGCCTGCTGCCCTCGTTCGACGAGTGGCGCGCCGGCTTCCCTGCGACCGATCCCGGCCACCGTTCGGCGCCGATGGACACCGCGCTGCAGCTCTATTCGTCCGGCACCACGGGCCTGCCCAAGGGCGTGGAGATCGCCAATCGCGGCTACTTCGAGGTGCTGGACATCGGCCCGAAGATGGTCGGCCTGGACCCGGCGCGGTCGGTGATGCTCAACGTGCTGCCCACCTTCCACATCGCGGGCATGGGCAACCTGATGATGCCGCTGAAGGCGGGCTGCCCGTCGGTCTTCCATCCCGAATTCGATCCGGCGAAGGTGATCGACGCGATCGAGCAGCACCGGATCACGCATGCCTTCCTGGTGCCGGCGATGATCCAGTTCATGCTGCAGGTGCCCGGCGCCGAGCGGCGCGACTACTCGTCGCTGCGCGCGATCGCCTACGGCGCCTCGCCGATCAGCGAGCGCGTGCTGGTCGACGCGCTGCGCACGCTCAAGTGCAACTTCATCCAGGTCTACGGACTTACCGAGACCACCGGCGCGATCTCCGCGCTGCCCCCCGAGGATCACGTCCCCGAGGGCCCGAAGGCCTTCCTGCTGCGCTCCGCGGGCAAGGCGATCCGCGCGGTGGACATCGGCGTCTTCGACCCCGCCACCGGCGAGCGCCTGCCGGACGACCAGGTGGGGGAGATCTGGATCCGCTCGCCGCAGAACATGAAGGGCTACTGGCGCAACGACAAGGCCACCGCGGACGCCTTCGTCGACCTGGACGAGCGCGGCGTCGGCTGGTTCCGCTCCGGCGATGCGGGCTACATGCGCAACGGTTACGTGTTCATGCACGACCGCATCAAGGACATGATCATCTCCGGCGGCGAGAACATCTACCCGGCCGAGGTGGAGAACGTGCTGATGAAGCACCCGGACGTGGCCGACGGCGCCGTGATCGGCGTGCCCGACAGCACCTGGGGCGAGGCGGTGAAAGCTGTCGTCGTGCTCAAGCCCGGCGCCGCGACCACCGGCGCCGCGATCATCGCCTTCATGCGCGAGCGCATCGCTCACTACAAGTGCCCCAAGAGCGTGGACATCGTGCAGGAGATCCCGCGCAACCCCAGCGGCAAGATCCTCAAGCGCGTGCTGCGCGAGCCGTACTGGAAGGGGCGCGAGCGCAACGTTGCCTGAGCGCGCCGCGGCCGGCGCGGCGCAAGCCGGCGCGTGCGACTGCGCGCCCCTGCTGCTTCGCGCTCGTGCTGCTTCGGCCGCCGCGCTATAGTGCGGCCCTCGGAAGCGTGGCAGAGTGGTCGATTGCACCGGTCTTGAAAACCGGCAACGGGCAACCGTTCGGGAGTTCGAATCTCCCCGCTTCCGCCAGTTGGCAACCTCGCGCAGGTGCCTCGTTGAAGACCTTCCTCCTCTATCTGGCCACGGCGGTTGCCGAGATCGTCGGCTGCTACCTGCCCTACCTCTGGCTGAAGGAGGGGAAGTCCGCGTGGCTGCTGGTGCCTGCGGCGATCAGCCTGGCGCTCTTCGCGTGGCTGCTCACGATGCACGATACCGCGGCGGGGCGCGTCTATGCGGCCTACGGCGGCGTCTACATCGGTGCGGCGATCCTGTGGCTGTGGGCCGTCGACGGGGTGCGCCCCACCCAATGGGACATCGCGGGTGTCCTCGTCGCCTTGGCCGGCATGGGGATCATCATGTTCCAGCCTCGCCCTGGCTGACGGCAGGGCCCGAGTTCCCAATCCCTCCCACTGTTCCGAGCGAGTCCATGATGCCTTCGATCGACCCCACCCCCGCAAGCTTCAAGGCCCTGTTCAGCGCCGTGCCGGCGGGCGTTCCCGTGGTGATGCTCAACATGCTGCGCTTCCGCGAGCGCGCCGAGTACGTGCCGGGCTCGGGCGAGCCGGCGCGCAGCGGGCGCGAGGCCTACGCCGAGTACACGAAGCACGCGATGGAGAAGGTGACCGCGGTGGGCGGGCGCAAGATCTGGGGCGGCGCGGCGCTCCACTCGGTGGTCGCGCCCGAGGGCGAGCAGTGGGACGAGGTCTTCCTGGTGGAGTACCCGTCGACCGAGGCCTTCATGAACATGGTGCGCGCGCCCGGCTACCAGGCCTTCACGCACCATCGCACCGCAGCGCTGGCCGATTCGCGGCTGATCGCGATCCGCGCGGACGCGGCCTGAAGCCCGCAGGCCACCGGAGGCCGGGCGCGGGGCGCCTGATCCTCCTCAACAAGCCCTACGGGGTGCTCTGCCAGTTCAGCGGCGGGGAAGGGCGTCCCACGCTCAAGGACTTCGTCCCGGTCCCGGGGGTCTACCCCGCGGGCCGGCTCGACACCGACAGCGAGGGCCTGCTGCTGCTGACCGACGACGGCGCGCTCCAGCACCGCATCGCCGACCCGCGGCACAAGCTGCCAAAGACCTACCTGGTGCAGGTGGAAGGCGAACCGTACGAGGCTGCGCTCGAGGCGCTGCGCCGCGGCGTTGAACTGGCCGACGGCCGCACGCTGCCCTGCGAGGCGAGGGCGGTCGGCGAGCCCGGCTGGCTTTGGCCGCGGGATCCGCCGGTCCGGTTCCGCAAGAGCGTGCCGACGGCCTGGATCGAGATCGTGCTGCGCGAGGGCAGGAACCGGCAGGTCCGGCGGATGACGGCCAGCGTGGGCTTGCCGACGCTGCGCCTGGTGCGCCTGGCGATCGGGCCCTGGGGCCTCGACGGGCTGGCGCCGGGGCAGTGGCGCGATGCGCAGACCGGCCCCCGGGCGCCGGCAGCGCCTTCGCGCGGCGCGGCCCCGGACCGGCCTGCGGGCGGCGCGGCGCCGGACCGGCCTGCCGGCGGTGCGGGGCGGCACGTCCGCCCGGGCCCGCGCTCCCGCCGGACGGCTTCCTGACTCAGCCGGGCAGCTCGCCGTCCGTATAGGTGGACGGCACCATGCCGGGCACCGTGGCCGCGCGCCGCGACAGCCAGTACTGGTAGGGCGGCGGCAGCATCTCGAACTTCGGGTCGACGCCCAGCTTCTGCGCGGCGTCCATCGCCCAGTTGGGGTTGTAGAGCATCTCGCGCGCCAGAGCGATCAGGTCGGCGCGGCCGTCCTGCAGGATGCGTTCGGCCTGCTGCGCGTGGACGATCAGCCCTACGGCCATGGTCAGCACTCCCGCCTCGCGGCGGATGCGCTCGGCGTAGGGCACCTGGTAGTCGTAGGCCGGCGCCACCGAAGGCGCCTTGCCCAGGATGCCGCCGGAGCTGCAGTCGATCACGTCGACGCCCAGCGGCCTGACCTCCTTGGCAAGGGCAACGCTCTGCTCCGGGCCCCAGCCGGCGTCGTCCTCGGCCGACAGGCGCAGGAACAGCGGCTTGTCCTGCGGCCAGTTGGCGCGCACCGCCTCGACCACTTCGATCGCGAAGCGCATCCGGTTGCGCTCGGAGCCGCCGTAGTCGTCGGTGCGCTGGTTGGCCACCGGCGAGAGGAACTCGTGGATCAGGAAGCCGTGCGCGCCGTGGATCTCGACGATGTCGAACCCGGCCGTATGCGCGCGCGCGGCTGCCTTGCCGAAGGCCTGCGCCACCTCCGCGATTTCGCTGCGCTCCAGCGCGCGGGGCACCGGCGAGCGCTCGTCGGCGGCAATCGCGCTCGGGGCCACCAGTTCCCAGGCGTCCCAGTCCTCTACGTCGGCGCTTCGCTCCAGCGGACGGCCTCCCTCCCAGGGACGGCCGGTGCGGGCCTTGCGCCCGGAATGCCCGAGCTGGATGCCGGCCACCGAGCCGCAGCCCTTGATGAAGTCGACGACGCGGGCCAGGCCGGGGATGAAGGCGTCGTCCCAGAGGCCCAGGTCGCCGAGCGTGCCGCAGCCGCGCCGCTCCACCTTGGTGGACTCCATCATCACGAAGCCGGCGCCGCCGGCCGCATAGCGCCCCGCGTTCATCAGGTGCCAGTCGTTGGCGAAACCGCGCACCGCGGAGTACTGGTGCATCGGGGCGACCACGATGCGGTTGGGCAGCGTGACGCCGCGCATGGAGAGCGGGGTGAAGAGCAGGGGATGGGTCATTGCGGGTGGGGTTCCTTTCTATTGCTGCCGCAGGCCGCGCATTGCAGCCACGCAGCGCTCGATGTAGCGGCTTCGGATGTGCGCGCGCAGCGGCGAGCCCTGGGCCGCCGCGACGAACAGGGGGTTGGTGTTGATCTCCCAGACGCAGGGACGGCCGTCCAGCAGTCCGTAGTCGATGCGGCCGTACTCGATCCTCGCCAGCTCGAAGACGCGCCGGATCAGCTCCCGATGCGGGAACTCCTCGACGAAGCGCTCCTCCTCGGCGACGGTCCGCGCATCGACCACGTCGAAGTCCTTGGTCACCCAGTTGCTGCCGACCTGGACGTGCACCGGGATCAGCGCATCGCCGATCCGCATGGCGCTGTACTTGCGGCAGAGCCCGTCGGGCGAGCGCACGTCGAGGTGCTCGACGATCAGCAGTCGCTCGCGTGCGCAGCCGCGGACCGTGACGATCCGCTCGATCGCGGCATTCAGGCTGGCCCGGTCAGCGAGCACCGGCGAAAGGGCGCCATTGTGGTCGGACTCGTGCCGCACGAAGACCGGGAAGCGGATCTCGTCGCGGTCCCACAGCCGGTGGACCCGCTGCGGGTTGATGCCTTCCTCGTGGAGCCTGCGGCCGAGCTCGGCGCGGGACAGGCTCAGCGTGGGATGGTTGAGCAGATGCAGCCGGGCCTCGGGATGCGCCGCGTTGCGCTGCTGGATGGCCCGGTGCAGGGCCGTTGCGACGCGCCGGTGGCCGTCGCCCAGGCGCTCCAGGTCGGCGAAGACGTAGTGCGCCGGCGCCGCCCTGGCCTGGATCCGCTCGTAGGGAAGCAGGGTGAGGAGGTCTCGCGCTGCGTCGCCCGTGTAATCGAGGAGCGAGCGGACCTCGCCGGTGTGCGCGGCCGTGGTGAGGACGACGAGCGGCGCCGTCACCGGGCCGCGCCCGGGCCGGGGCTCAAACGCCGCGGCCGCGGCCGGAACCCTCGGCGCGCGGGGGCTGCTTGCCGTCCCGGGCGGCGGCGCGCGCCGGCTGCTTCGCTGCCGACTTGCCCTGGGCGCGGGCGGGGGTGGTGGCCTTTGCGGCGCGCGTCGCAGCCTTGGGTTTCGGCGCGGCTGCGGGACGTGCAACGACGCGCACGCGGCTGGCCGGCGCGGCCTTGGCGGACGACCTGGTGCGGCTCGTCGCCTTGGGCGCCGGGGCGCGCGGCGCGATGCCGGCCGTGCGGACCACGCGTGCGGGGGCGGCCTTGGCCGCAGCCTCCGGCGCATCGGCGATGCGCACGAAGCCTGCCTTGGTGGCCGTGGCCACGATGGAGCGGTCGCCGTCCTCGTCGGTGAGCATCGTCTGGGTGGCGGCCGGCTGGACCAGCAGGCGCATGCCCCGGCGCACGCCGCGCTTGACATCGTTCCAGGCGGTCAGCGTGGCTGCGGACAGGCCGTAGCGGCGCGCGATGCTCGCCAGCGATTCCTTGGGCCGCACGGTGTGGTACTGGGCGGGCTTGCTGATCTCCTCGTAGACGCGCGGCGCCACGAAGCTCTCGACCCGGGTCTCGTCCTCGACCGTCTTCTGCGGCGCGATGATCCGCGTGCCCGCGACGATCCGCTGCGACTCCCGCAGGCTGTTCGCCTTGAGGATCTCCTCGGGCTGCACGCCCGCGCGCTCGGCCACGGCCTCGATGTTCTCGCCGGGCTTGAGCGTGTACGGCTGCCAGGTGGCCAGCGGCTTGTCGGCCTTCTCGTGGCGCTCGAGCGCCGCCATGAAGGCATCGACCCGTTCGGCCGGCAGCTTGATCTGGTTGTTTCGGGTGGCCGAGATCACCGGACGGTTGTGCGCCGGGTTCAGCGCGAC
Organism: Gammaproteobacteria bacterium; assembly: GCA_046569945.1. Lineage (GTDB taxonomy): Bacteria > Pseudomonadota > Gammaproteobacteria > Burkholderiales > Burkholderiaceae_E > Quisquiliibacterium. The sequence goes on from JBKHVS010000133.1 coordinate 7,588, forward strand.
GAATTCGGCAACGGTCATCCCCGCGAACCTGGCTGCCAGCTTGAGGTCGATCGGCCGGGTCTTCTCGATCGTGACGAAGTAGGGCCGGTTGGGCAGCTCGGGCAGGGCGACGCCGAATTCGTCGGCACGCAGCAGGATGTGCTTGAGCGCGATCAGCTTGGGCACGTAGTGCCGGGTCTCGGCGGGCATGTCCAGGCTGAGGTAGTCGGTGCCACGTCCGCGCAGCTGGTTCTTGCGCACGGCGCGGGCCACCGAGCCTTCGCCCCAGTTGTAGGAGGCCAGCGCGAGGAACCAGTCGTTGCCGTGCATCTCGTAGATGCGCTGGAGGTAGTCGAGCGCCGCGTGGGTCGACTTGACCGGATCGCGCCGGTTGTCCACCCACCAGTTCTGGTGCAGGTTGTACTGCTTGCCGGTGGACGGGATGAACTGCCACAGCCCCGCGGCCTTGGCCGAGGACACCGCGGTGGGGTTCATCGCGCTCTCGACGAAGGGCAGCAGCGCGAGCTCGGTCGGCATGCCGCGGCGCTCGAGCTCCTCCACGATGTAGAAGAGGTAGCGCTCGCCGCGGTGGAACATCCGCTGCAGGTATTCCGGCCGCGAGGTGTAGAAGCGCTCTTTCTCGGCGACCAGCGCGGTGTCGAGCTCGGGCATGGCAAAGCCCGCGCGGATTCTCGCCCAGAGGTCGGCGTGCGCCTGGGCGGACGAGGTGTCGCCGGCCGTTCCGGTGTAGCGGCGCTTGTCCGCAGCGTAGGCCTTGGGAGCCTCGCGTACGACCGGCGCGGGGGCGGCTGCGGTTGGCGCCGTGACCGGAACGGCAACGCTGGCCGAAGTTCCGGCTTCGGGGACGTCGCCGATCGAGGCACAGCCGGTGAAGAGGGTGGTCAACAATGCCGCTGCGGCCCCGAGGCGCGCTGCGCCGGGGCCGGAAGTGCGAAGTCGCTGCAACGGCTTCTCCTAAATCTTTGATTCGTATCCGGAAACGGCGAGTG
>JBKHVS010000134.1:0-8530 GCA_046569945.1 Gammaproteobacteria bacterium
GTGTGGGCCGGCGCCGGGATCGTTCACGACTCCGAGGCCGCGTCGGAGCTGCGCGAGACCCAACTGAAGCAGCGCGCCTTTCTCGCCGCGCTCGGGACACGGCCATGAAGGCCGCGCTGCTCGACGTGCGGGCCCGGGACCGCCGGGAACAGAGCCCGGACGATGACGTCTTCGCCCGCGCCGCGCGCAACTACTCCAACTGCCCGAGCGGCCAGCACGGCGGCGACCTCGGCTGGCTCGAGCGGGCCGACTGCGCGCCGGAGTTCGCACGCGAGCTCTTCGGGCATGCGGAGGTGGGCGTGCTGCCGCGGCTCGTGCACAGCCGCTTCGGCCTGCACGTGGTCGAAGTGCTGGAGCGCTCGCCCGGCGATCCGCTGCCCTTCGAGCAGGTCTCGGAGGCGGTCGCGCTGTCGCTGCGCCAGCAGTCCTACGTGACCGCGCTGCGGCAGTACCTGAGCCTGCTGGCCGGCGCAGCCGACCTCCGCGGCGTCGACCTGGAGGCGGCGGACTCGCCCCTGGTCAGGTGAGTTCGCTGGGCCGGATGCCTTCGCCAGCCGGCGGGGGCACCCGGCCTGCCTGGAGCCTGAGATGCCCCATCGACACGACCCGGACGGCGACGCGCTGCTGCTGCGGCTGCGGCTGCGTCAGTTCCGATCCGACTATTTCCCGCTGCACCAGCAGCGCTTCCAGGACCTGGTCGCGCACGGCCAGCATCCCAAGACGCTGTTCATCGGCTGTTCGGATTCGCGCCTGGTGCCCTACCTGCTCACCGGCGCCGGCCCCGGCGAGCTGTTCATCGTGCGCAACGTCGGCGCCTTCGTGCCGCCGTACGACGGTTCGCACGGGCTGCACGGAACCACCGCGGCGATCGAGTTCGCGGTGCTGAGCCTGGGCGTCGAGCGCATCATCGTCTGCGGGCACAGCCATTGCGGGGCGATCCGCGCGGCCTACGAGGGCGCGCCGGAGGAGGCGGTCAACCTCAAGGCGTGGCTGACGCTCGCACAGGAGGCGCTGCTGCCCGTGCAGCCCTGCGTCGAGGCGCTCCGGCGCACCGAGCAGCGCGCGGTCGTGCTCCAGCTCGAGCGGCTGATGGACTACCCGATGGTCCGCCGCGCGGTAGAAGCCGGAAGCCTGACCCTGCACGGCTGGCACTACGTGATCGAGGACGGCGAGATCCACGTCTTCGACGTGGAGAAGGGGCGCTTCGTGGCCGCCACCCAGGCGGACAACGTCGGCACCGGTCCCTATTCGGACGCGCCCGTCGAGGCCGAGCTCCAGGAGCTCGGCGAGGCGATGGCGCGGGGGCTCGAGCCGCCGGACCGGTAGCCGCCGGAACCGTAGCCTCGTGCGGGCCTCAGGCCGTCCCGAGTTCCCGCAGGTCGGCCACTGCCGCCTTGCCGAAGTCCGCACCGAGAAGATGGCCGGCGATCCTCGCGCCGCACTGCACCGGATCCGCCAGCGCGCCCTGGCGCGCCATGCTCACGAAGCGGTCGTGCATCGGGAAGCGCGCCGGGGCGGCGGCACGGATCTCGCCCTGCATTCCGGTGTCGATCACGCCCGGCGCCAGGCTGCAGATGCGCAGCCCGGGCGCCGCGTCCAGCTCGACGCAGCGCGCATGGTGGTCCAGCGCCGCCTTGGTGGCGCAGTAGACCGACCAGCCCGGGTAGGGCGTGCGCCCCGCGCCGCTCGACACGTGCAGGATGCGCCGCTCGGCGGCCGGAGTGCGCAGCTGGGCGAAGGCGGCCGACAGCAGCAGCGGCGCGGTGACGTTTAGCGCAACCGCGCGCGCCACCTCGTCGCCGGGCTGCACGGGCAGCGGGCCGATCGGGCTGACCACGCCGGCGTTGTTCACCAGCAGCGCGAGCTCGGCGTCGGCGAGGAAGCGCTCCAGCGCCCCGCCGGCCAGCCAGGCGGACAGCGCGGAGGGATCCGCAAGGTCCAGCGCCTGCTGCTCGAGCAGTCCGGCCGCAGCCCCTTCGGGCGCGGAACCGGTCTGCCTTGACAGCCCGAGCACCCTGACGCCGCGCTCCATCAGCGCGCGTGCGATTCCGGCGCCCAGGCCGCGGCTGTGGCCGGTGACGATGGCGCGGGTCTTCGAGTGGCTCATTGAATGTCCTCCTGAGGGATGCGATAGACGCGCGCAGCCGTGCCGGCGAAGAGCGCCGCCTTCTCGGCGGGACTGCAGCCGGCCGCCAGGCGCTTGAAGGCGTTCCAGAGAACGACGTAGTCGCAGGACAGCTGGTCGACCGGGAAGTTGCTCTCGAACATGCAGCGCTGCGCGCCGAAGGCCTCGACGCACTCGTGGACGTAGGGGCGCCAGGCTTCGGCGAGCGCGGCGGACGAGGGCGGCTCGGGCGCCTCGTGGAAGCCGAAGCCGAACAGCCGCATGCCCATGCCGCCCAGCTTGATCGTCACGTTTGGACAGGCTGCCAGGCGCCCGATGCCGGCCCGCCACTGCGCGAACACCTCGTCGCGCCGGCCGGCGTAGCCGCCCAGGCCCAGCGGACCGCCGACGTGGTCCAGGACGATCGAGGTCTCGGGAAAGGCGCGCGCCAGGTCGACCAGGTCGTCGAGCTGAGGATGGTAGAGCCAGGCGTCGAAGCTCAGCCCCAGCGGTGCGAGCGTGGCGAACCCCTCGCGGAAGCGCCGGTCCAGAAGCAGCCCGGGGCCGGGCCGCGGTCCGACCCGGACGAAGGCGGGGTCCGGCTCCCAGGCCGAGGTCTGGCGGATGCCGCGGAAGCGCTGCGGGGACGCCGCCAGGTGGGCCTCGAGGACTTCCGCTGCGGCGGCCCCGCGCGTCAGGTCGGCGTGGCCGACGATGGCTGCGCACAGCCGCGGGCTGCCCGGCGTCGCCGCGCTGCGCGCCGCCAGCGCCTCCATCGCTTCGGTCTCGCCGACCGGGCGCAGGTGCGCCGGTCCTTCGGTGCGATAGGCTTCGCCGCACTGCAGGTAGACGGTGTCCGTCACGCGGTGGCCGCCGGCCAGGTCGGCGAGCAGGTCCTCGGCGGCGTAGCGGCGGGCAGGGCGGTCGAACAGGTGATGATGGGCGTCGACGATCGGCAGCCCGGGCTCCAGCGCCGCCTCGGTGCGCAGCGCGAGCCACTGCGGATCGGCGGGCGGATGGAAGGGGTCGGCGGCTGGCGCGCCGGGGTGGCTGGACATCTCGGCTCCTGGTGTGCGCGGGTCGGTGGGGATCTTCGCACGCGCCCGGCCGAACGACGGTGGCGACGCGGCGCGGAACGGACCGCCGCGGCGGCGCGCCGCATGCCAGAATGGCTGCCGATGAGCGTCGTGAAACTCACCCGTGAAAGCCTGCTCGACGGATCGCTGCATGCCTCCGTGCGGGCGCAGCTCGGCCCGGACGTGCGGCTGATGACCGACCAGGAGCGGCATGCGCAGGTGCTCGAGATGCTTGCGCAGGCGCCGCGGCCTGGCAGGGTCTGGGTCTTCGCATTCGGCTCGCTGATCTGGAACCCGGCCTTCCACTTCGCCGAGCGCCGCACCGCGCGCATCCACGGCTTCCACCGGCAGTTCTGCCTGCGCCTGCAGGCCGGGCGGGGCAGCCCTGAGCGCCCCGGCCTGATGCTCTCGCTGGAGGCGGGCGGCAGCTGCGTCGGCGTCGTCTACCGGCTGGCGCCGGGCACCGAGGTGACCGAGCTCGATGTCCTCTGGCGGCGCGAGATGCTCACCCATGCCTACCGCCCGGTCTGGACCGTGGCGCGCACGCCGGAAGGTCCCGAGCCGGCGATCGCCTTCACCGTCAACCGCAGCCACGACCGCTACGCGCCGGGGCTGGACGAGGACACCGTGGCCGGGCTGCTGGCGACCGGCGCCGGAGCGCTGGGGCGCTGCTGCGACTACCTGTTCGACACCGTCGACCACCTGCGCCAGCTCGGCATCCGCGACCGTCGGCTCGAGGCGCTCGCGGCGCGCGTGCGGGCGCGGCTCGGCGAAGGCTGATCCGACCTCGCGCAGGCGAAGGCCGATCCCGGGGTTCTCGGAGGCGCGGTGCGCGGGCACCTCCTGGCGCCCGGATGCTGCCCGGCGCATGCATACCGAGAATCCACCTTCCGGCGTCGACGCCGGCGCCGCGATCCCGGACACTGCTGCCCAGACCTTGCCGGCGTCCGCCGGCATCCCCGCACGCAGACATCGAGAAGGAGATCATCCATGGCCCCAGTTCCCAAGCGTGGTCTCGTGGCAGTCACCGGCGCTGCCGGATTCGTCGGCGGCTGGGTGGTCCGCCGCCTGCTGGAGAAGGGCTACCGGGTGCGCGCCTGCGTGCGCAAGGTGGAGGACGAGGCGCGCACCGGCTTCCTCAAGGCGATGCCGGGCTACGCATCCGGTCGGCTGACGCTGCACGCCGCCGACCTCGACAATCCCGGCAGCTTCGACGAGATCTTCAAGGGCTGCCACGGCGTGGCGCACATCTCTCACGTCAGCACCTACAACGACCAGGACTACGTGAAAAGCGTCTGCGACCACCTGATCGCCAGCGTCGAGAAATCCGGCTCGGTCACCCGCGTGGTGGTCACCTCCAGCGTCGCCGCGGTGATGTCCGAGGCCGACGTCACCGAGCTCGTCCGCCGGCCGGTGCTCTACGAGGACCGCTATCCGGACGAGACCAACCCCAAGCGGCGGCCCGACCGCGGCCAGGGCTACTCGATGGGCAAGGTGCTGGCCGAGCGCGCCTTCGCCGAGGCCGCCGAGCGCAGCGGCGGGCGCTGGGACGCGATCACCTGCTGCCCCGGCGACAACGTCGGCCCGATCCAGTCGGCGCACCAGAAGGACATGGGGCCCTGGCAGCACCTGGTCGAACTGATGCTGCTCGGCGAGTGTCGGCAGAACTCGCTGGGCGCCTATCGGCCCTGGATGCCGGTGGACGTGCGCGACGACGCCGACTGCCACATCGGCCTGCTCGAGAGCGACCAGGTCCGCAACGGCGAGCGCTACATCGCCTGGTCCACCGAGACCCGCAAGGTGGAGGACGTGTGCGCCGACATCGACCGGCTGCTGCCGGAGCTCGGTCACGACACTCCGCCGGTCACAGACGAGTTCCCCGAGCACGTCCGCGCGCGCGAAGCCGAGCTGCGGGCGATCTGGGCTGGCTGCGACCTGCGCAACGACCGCATCCGCCGGGTGACCGGCGTCGCGTTCCGGCCCTGGGACGAATCGCTGCGCGACTGCGTCGAGTCGCTGGTTGGCGTCGCCGGGGTGAAGCCGAAGCGGCGGCCCGGTTTCGTGCCGCGCAACTGAACGAGGCGCTGCGCGCGCCGCAGGCTGCAGCGCGCGCAGCGATGCATGGCCGCATCCGGCATGGCCCGCGGGCCCGCGAGACCGGAAGGCCGCAGTGGATCGAGGAGGGGACATGACGGGATCGGATCATCGGCGGCCGCTCGAAGGCGTCGTCGTGGTGGAAGTCGCCGGCGGCGCGGCCGCGGCCTGGTGCGGGCGCATGCTCGCGGATGCGGGCGCCACGGTGGTGCTGGCCGAGGCGTCGCCGGGGCAGCGCCTGCGCGGCCTCGTGCGCGTGCCGACGCCGCTGGAGGAGGCCTGGGCCGACTGCATGTCGGCCGGCAAGCGCCTGGCGCGCATCGCGGACCGGGAGGCGCTCGAGGCACTGTGCAGCGATGCCGACCTGGTGCTGGTCGGCGAGGCCTCCGGCTTCGACGCATCGGCCGCACGGCCGCGCCGCGCGACCGTCGAACTGAGCTGGTTCGGCCGCCAGGGCCCGTACCGCGACTGGACCGGCAACGACCTGGTGGTGCAGGCGCTCACCGGCATGCCGCAGATGGTCGGCAGCGTCGAGGGGCCGCCGGTCCAGGCGGGCGACCGGCAGTCGACCAGCGTGGCCGGCGTCACCGCCTATATCGCCGCGCTGGCCGCGCTGCTGGCGCCTGCCGCCGCGGCGCCGCGGCGCTTCGAGGTCGGCATCCTCGAGGCCAACCTCGTGCTCAGCGAGATGCACATGCACTTCTTCGAGCGCGACGGGGTGCCGATGAGGCGCTGCGGCATCAACCGCTTCATGCCCAACAGCCCGGTCGGCGTCTATCCGTGCCGGGAGGGCTGGATCGGCATCACCGCGACCACCCCCGACCAGTGGAAGTCGCTATGTGCCGCGCTCGAGATGCACGAGCAGGCGGCCGACGAAGGGCTGGCGACGCGCGAGCTGCGCTTCACCCGCCTCGACGAGGTGGAGGAGGCGATGATCCGCGCGCTGTCGCGCCGCAGCGCCGACGAGTGGGCCGCGGTCGGGCGCCGCCACAAGGTGCCGATGGTCGTGGTGCCCGATGCCGCGGGCATCCTCGCGCATCCGATCTTCGAGCTGCGCTCGGCGCTGGCCGAGCTGCCGCGCGACGTGGAGATCGTCGCCTATTGCCGCGGCCCGTTCTGCCTGATGTCCGACGAAGCGGTGCGCCTGCTCGCGGAGCACGGCTTCCGGGCGCGCAAGACCTTCGACGGCGTGACCGAATGGGAGGCCGCCGGGCTTCCGGTGGCGCGCCCCGAGTGAAACCCCGCCGATCGGAATCCGCCCGATCCAGGCCAGAAGACAGGCCCCGACACCGGAGACAAGCATGAAATCCTTCCTCGCCGCCCTCGCGATCGCGGCGATCGCCCCCCTGGCCGGCGCGTCCGACAAGATGTCGGTCCAGGTTCCCGGAGGCATCGATACCCAGGGACGCAAGGTGCTGACTTTCATCGCCAAGGATCCGCCCGGCCAGCGCTGCAACGGCAACCTTCAGGTGGCGGCCGAGCTGGCCAACGCATATCGGGTGCCGATCCAGCTGCTGCCGTCCACGCTGGCGCCGGGGCTGCCCGCGCCGGCGGTGTTCTACGGCCACGATGTCATCGTGTCCGACGGTGGCACGATGAACGGGCAGGCCAGCTACCAGGTGGTGGCCGACGTGCTCGAGATCGAGGGCGTGCCGAAGCAGGCGAGGACCGGCCTGCTGTTCAACGAACGCGTGCGCAAGGACTTCGACAGCCTGAAGTCCACGATCAAGTCCGGCGGGAAGTGACTCCGGAACTGGGCATCATCGAAGGCTACTTCGGCCGGCCCTGGAGCCACGAAGACCGCAAGCGGGTGCTGACCCGGCTGAAGCAACTCGGCTTCTCCTGGTTCCACCACGCGCCGAAGGCCGACCCCTTCCTGAGACGGCGCTGGCGAGAGCCGCACCCGCCGGCCGCGCTCGCGCAGTTGACAGACCTGTCCGCGCACTGCCGCGATCTCGGGATGCGCTTCGGCCTCGGACTCAGCCCGCTGGACCTGTACCGCGACTACGCCGGCGCGGCGAAGGCGGACTTCCTGGCGAAGCTGCGCGCGCTCGACGAGATCGGCATCGACGAACTGGCCATCCTGTTCGACGACATGCGCGGCGACCTTCCCGACCTGGCCGCGAGGGAAGCCGAGATCGTTCACGACGCGCTCGCGGTGACCCGGGCCCGTCGGGTCGTGGTGTGCCCGACCTACTATTCCGACGACCGGATGCTCGACGTCACGTTCGGCGAACGCCCAAGCGGGTACCTGGAAGAACTCGGGCGCAGGCTGGACCCGAGCGTCGGCGTCTACTGGACCGGCGAGGAGATCTGCGCCCGCGAGATCGGCCCCGCCTGCCTGGCCCGGGTGACCGAGGCCCTGAGGCGCAAGCCGATCCTGTGGGACAACTATCCGGTGAACGACGGGCCTCGCATGTCGCGATTCCTGCACCTGCGCGGGTTCACCGGGCGGCCGAGCACGATCGGAAGCAGCCTGGCGGCGCACGCGATCAACCCTGCCCTGCAGCCGCACCTGAGCCTGATTCCGGCCGCCACGCTGGCAGCGAGTTACCGGGAAGGCGCGGCCTACGGCTACATGCGTGCCTTCCGCGAGGCGGCGAAGGCGCTGGCGGGCGACGAACTCGCGGCCATGCTCGAGGAGGACCTGCACGCGCTGCAGGATCTCGGCATCGACCAGTTGAGCGAAGACGAACGCGAGCGGCTGCGGCAGCGTTACCTGAAGATCAACCACCCGGTGGCAGCCGAGGTGGCGCGCTGGGCCGAAGGGGCCTACCTGACGGACGGCTGGGTGGACACGGCCTGACGGGGGCTCGCGCCTGTCCACGGGTGCACGCGGCCCCGGAAACACGAAAGCCCCGCCATTGCTGACGGGGCCTTCTGCCGAATCTCTGGCGCGCCCGGCGCGATTCGAACGCACGACCCCTGCCTTCGGAGGGCAGTACTCTATCCAGCTGAGCTACGGGCGCGAAGCCTCGATTGTACCCGAGGCCGGTTGCCAGCCGGCCGATCCGAGCGGCGCTTCGTTAAGATGCTGGGAGAACGGGAGAACCCCACCATGAACAACAAGCCGTCGCTTCGCGTCCTTGCCCTCGTCCCGGCCGTGCTGGCGCTCGGCGCCTGCGTGTCCGGCGGACCGTCCGGGTCCGACCACGTGCCGGTTGCCGGCGGCAAGTCCGGCGAGGCCGTCTACCAGCAGGTGTGCAAGGCCTGCCACGAGGCCGGCGTGGCCAAGGCGCCCAAATTCGGCGACCGC
>JBKHVS010000135.1:0-8524 GCA_046569945.1 Gammaproteobacteria bacterium
CCGAGCTCAAGGCCGGCGTGCTGCGCGGCCGCGGCGGCGCGGGCTTCCCCACCGGCCTGAAGTGGGGCTTCATGCCCAAGGGGCATCCGGGTCCCAAGTACCTGGTGTGCAACTCCGACGAGGGCGAGCCGGGCACCTTCAAGGACCGGGACATCCTGCGGTACAACCCGCACATCGTCATCGAGGGCATGATCATCGCGGCCTACGCGATGGGCATCGGCACCGGCTACAACTACATCCACGGCGAGATCTTCGACACCTACGAGCGCTTCGAAGAGGCGCTCGAGGAGGCGAGGGCGGCGGGCTACCTGGGCGAGAACATCCTGGGTTCGGGCTTCTCCTTCCAGCTGCACGGCTTCCACGGTTACGGCGCGTACATCTGCGGCGAAGAGACCGCGCTGCTCGAGTCGCTCGAGGGCAAGAAGGGTCAGCCGCGCTTCAAGCCGCCGTTCCCGGCCAGCTTCGGCCTGTACGGCAAGCCCACCACGATCAACAACACCGAGACCTTCGCCGCGGTGCCCTGGATCGTCCGCAACGGCGGCCAGAAGTATCTGGAGATCGGCAAGCCCAACAACGGCGGCACCAAGATCTTCTCCGTGTCCGGCGACGTCGAGCGCCCGGGCAACTACGAGATCCCGATGGGCACGCCCTTCGCGAAGCTGCTCGAGCTGGCCGGGGGCATGCGCCACGGGCGCAAGCTGAAGATGGTGATCCCCGGCGGGTCGTCCAGCCCGGTGATCCCCGGCGAGCAGATGATGACGCTCGACATGGACTACGACTCGATCGCCAAGGCCGGGTCGATGCTCGGTTCGGGCGCGGTGATCGTGCTCGACGAGACGCGCTGCGCGGTGAAGTCGCTGCTGCGGCTGTCGTATTTCTACTTCGAGGAAAGCTGCGGACAGTGCACGCCCTGCCGCGAGGGCACCGGCTGGATGTGGCGCATCGTCGACCGCGTCGAGCACGGCAAGGGCACGCCCGAAGACCTCGTCAAGCTCGGCGAAGTGGCCGACAACATCCAGGGTCGCACCATCTGCGCGCTCGGCGACGCCGCCGCAATGCCGGTGAAGGCCTTCCTGAAGCACTACTGGAACGAGTTCGAATACCACGTGGAGAACCGGCGCTGCATCGTGCCGGCCTACGTCTGAGCGCCGCGGCGCCCGGCATTCCAGCTAGACAAGACAAAGCGGACAGATCGAGCCTGCAGATGGTTGAACTCGAAATCGACGGCAAGAAGGTGGAGGTGCCCGAGGGCAGCATGGTGATGCATGCGGCCACGGAGCTGGGCATCTTCGTCCCGCACTTCTGCTATCACAAGAAGCTGTCCATCGCGGCCAACTGCCGGATGTGCCTGGTCGAGGTGGAGAAGGCGCCCAAGCCGCTGCCCGCCTGCGCCACCCCGGTGGCGCCCGGCATGAAGGTCTGGACCGCCTCCGAGAAGGCGATCAAGGCGCAGAAGGGGGTGATGGAGTTCCTGCTCATCAACCACCCGCTGGACTGCCCGATCTGCGACCAGGGCGGCGAGTGCCAGCTGCAGGACCTCGCCGTGGGCTACGGAGCGTCCAACTCGCGCTACACCGAGGCCAAGCGCGTGGTCTTCCACAAGCCGATGGGCCCGCTGATCTCCGCCGAGGAGATGAGCCGCTGCATCCATTGCACCCGCTGCGTGCGCTTCGGCCAGGAGATCGCCGGGGTCATGGAGCTGGGCATGGCCAACCGGGGCGAGCAGTCGGAAATCATGTCCTTCGTCGGGAAGTCGGTCGATTCCGAGCTCTCCGGCAACATGATCGACATCTGCCCGGTGGGCGCGCTCACCTCCAAGCCTTTCCGCTACAGCGCCCGCACCTGGGAGCTGGCGCGCCGCAAGTCGGTGGCGCCGCACGATTCGCTCGGCTCGAACATCATCGTCCAGATCAAGGCCGATCGCGCCATGCGCGTGGTGCCGCTGGAGAACGAGGCCGTCAACGAGTGCTGGATCTCCGACCGCGACCGCTTCTCCTACGAGGGCCTGAACAGCGAGGACCGTCTCACGGTCCCGATGATCAAGCAGGACGGCCAGTGGCAGGAAGCCGACTGGCAGACCGCGCTGAACTACGCCGCCCATTCGCTCGCGCAGGTGCGCAGCTCGCGCGGGGCGGCAGCGATCGGCGCGCTCGCGTCGCCGGCCTCCACGCTGGAGGAGCTCTACCTGGCCGGTTCGCTGATGCGCGGGCTGGGCAGCGGCAACGTCGACTTCCGCCTGCGCCAGCGCGATTTCTCCGCGCAGGGCCGCACCGCCGGCGTGCCCTGGCTGGGAATGAAGATCGAGGAAGTGGGGTCGCTCGACCGCATGCTGCTGGTCGGCTCCTTCCTGCGCAAGGATCATCCGCTGCTGGCCGCGCGCGTGCGCCAGGCAGTCAAGCGCGGCGCCCGGGTGTCGGTGGTGCACGCCGCCGACGACGACCTGCTGATGCCGCTGGCGGCGCGCGCCATCGTGGCGCCCAGCCGCTGGGCGCAGTCGCTGGCCGGCGTGCTGGTCGCTGTGCTGCAGGCGCAGGACAAGCCGGTGCCCGCCGGCCTGGCCGGCGTGTCGCCGAGCGATGACGAGCGGGCCATCGCGGCCAGCCTCGCAGACGGCGAGCGCAAGGCGGTCTTCCTCGGCAACGCCGCGGTTCAGTGCGACCGCGCCGGCATCGTCGCGCAGCTCGCGCAGGCGATCGCCGACGCCACCGGCGCACGGCTGGGCTTCCTCGGCGAGGCCGCCAACTCGGTGGGCGGCTGGATCGCCGGCGCGCTGCCTGCGGACGACGGCCGCGATGCTCGGGCCATGGTTGCCGAGCCGCTGTCGGCCTACCTGCTGCTGGGCGCAGAGCCCTGGCTGGATCACGCAATGCCGCGCCCGGCGCGCGAGGCGCTCGCCAAAGCCGAGACCGTGGTCGCGCTGACCGCGTTCCGCTCGCCCGAGCTGATGGAGCTGGCCGACTGCCTGCTGCCGATCGCCCCCTTCACCGAAACCTCCGGCACCTTCGTCAACTGCGAGGGCAGGGCCCAATCCTTCAACGGCGTGGTCCGACCGCTGGGCGACACCCGCCCGGGCTGGAAGGTGCTGCGCGTGCTGGGCAACCTGCTGGAGCTGCCGGGCTTCGACTTCGAGTCCTCGGAGTCGGTGCGGGCCCGTGCGCTGGAAGGCGATCTGGCCGCGCGCCTGGACAACCGCGTCGCGGTCGACCTGGCGGCACTGACGCTGCAGCCGGCCGAGGCGCTTGCCGCCGGCACGCTGGAGCGCTTGGCCGACGTGCCGATCTACTCGGTCGATCCGCTGGTGCGGCGCGCCGAGAGCCTGCAGCGCACGCGCGACGCGCGCCCGCCGCAGGCGCGGATGAGCGCCGCGACGCTGGCCTCGCTCGGGCTGTCCGCAGGCGAGCGCGTGCGCGTCGCCCAGGGCGGCGGCGAGGCGCTGGTCGAGGCAGCGCAGGACGACACGGTCGCGGCGGGCGTGGTGCGCCTGGCCGCGGCGCATCCGAGCACCGCGGGGCTGGCGTCGATGTTCGGCGCGGTCACGGTCGCGCGGGCCTGAGACGCGGCAGGGAGAACAGGGAAACATGGATCAGCTGCTGCTCTCGATCACCAGCACCGGCGAGTCGCTGCTCGGCGGCGCCTGGCCGGTCGTCTGGAACCTCGTCAAGATCATCCTGGTGGTGCTGCCGCTGATGCTGTGCGTCGCCTACCTCACGCTGTGGGAACGCAAGCTGATCGGCTTCATGCACATCCGCCTCGGACCGAACCGCGTGGGCCCCGGCGGCCTGCTGCAGCCGATCGCCGATGCGCTGAAGCTGATGCTCAAGGAGATCATCGTCCCGGCGCAGGCGAACAAGATGCTGTACGTGCTCGCGCCGGTCATGACCATCACCCCGGCGCTCGCCGCCTGGGCGGTGATCCCCTTCGGACCGGAGACCGTGCTGGCCAACGTCAACGCAGGCCTGCTGCTGCTGCTGGCGATCACTTCGCTCGAGGTCTACGGCGTGATCATCGCCGGCTGGGCGTCCAACTCGAAGTACCCCTTCCTGGGCGCGATGCGCGCCGCGGCGCAGATGGTGTCCTACGAGCTGGCCATCGGCTTCGCGCTGGTGGTGGTGCTGATGGTTTCGGGCAGCCTGAACATGACCGAGATCGTGCTGCAGCAGGGCCGCGGCAACTTCGCGGAGATGGGGCTCAGTTTCCTTTCCTGGAACTGGCTGCCGCTGCTGCCGGTGTTCGTCGTCTACTTCGTTTCGGGCGTGGCCGAGACCAACCGCCATCCCTTCGACGTCGTCGAGGGCGAGTCCGAGATCGTCGCCGGCCACATGGTCGAGTACTCGGGCATGGGCTTCGCGGTGTTCTTCCTGGCCGAGTACGCGAACATGATCCTGATCTCGGTGCTGGCCGTGATCATGTTCCTGGGCGGCTGGTATCCGCCGATCGACGTCGCGCCGCTGAACTGGATCCCCGGCTGGATCTGGCTGGGCCTGAAGACCTTCTTCGTGGTGTCCTTCTTCATCTGGTTCCGCGCGTCCTTCCCGCGTTACCGCTACGACCAGATCATGCGCCTGGGCTGGAAGATCTTCATCCCGGTGACGCTGGTGTGGCTGGTGGTGGTGGCGATCTGGATGCAGACGCCCTGGAACATCTGGAACTGACGGGGGCAGGAGCTCACATGCAAGCAGTCAAGGAGTTCTTCTCGTCCTTCATGCTCCTCGAGATGCTGAAGGGCATGCGGCTGACCGGGCGCTACCTGTTCAAGCGCAAGATCACCATCCTCTATCCGGAGGAGAAGACGCCGATGTCGCCCCGCTTCCGCGGGCTGCATGCGCTGCGCCGCTACCCCAACGGCGAAGAGCGCTGCATCGCCTGCAAGCTGTGCGAGGCGGTCTGCCCGGCGTTGGCGATCACCATCGAGTCGGACGTGCGCGAGGACGGCACCCGCCGCACCACCCGCTACGACATCGACCTCACCAAGTGCATCTTCTGCGGCTTCTGCGAGGAGTCCTGCCCGGTGGACTCCATCGTCGAGACCCACATCCTCGAGTACCACGGCGAGAAGCGCGGCGACCTCTACTTCACCAAGGACATGCTGCTCGCAGTGGGCGACCGCTACGAGAAGGAAATCGCGGCTGCCCGCGAGGCCGACGCGGCCTACCGCTGAGACCCGGGACCGGACGCACCAGAGCACGGAACATGGACGCCAAGACCCTACTTTTCTACATCTTCGCCGCGATCGCGGTGGTGTCGGCGCTGCGCGTCGTCACTGCGCGCAACCCGGTGCACTCGGCCCTGTTCCTGGTGCTGACCTTCATCAACGCGGCCTGCATCTGGATGCTGCTCGAGGCCGAGTTCCTGGCGATCACGCTGGTGCTCGTCTACGTCGGCGCGGTGATGGTGCTGTTCCTGTTCGTGGTGATGATGCTCGACATCAACCTCGACAAGGTGCGCGAGGGCTTCTGGCGCAACCTTCCGGTGGCTGCCTTCGTCGGCGTGCTGGTGGTGCTGGAGCTCGCCGCGGTGCTGATCCACGCCTTCTCGGGCGTGAAGGCCTCGGACGCGCCGGTGCAGCCCGAGGGCTACAGCAACACCGAGGCGCTCGGGCAGCTGATCTACACCGAGTACGTCTATCCCTTCGAGCTGGCCGCCGTGCTGCTGCTGGTGGCCATCGTCTCGGCGATCGCGCTGACCCTGCGCCGCCGCAAGGACGCCCGCTACACCGATCCCTCCAAGGCGGTGCGCACCAAGGCCGCCGACCGCATCCGTATCGTGAAGATGCCTGCGCAGCCCAAGGATTCCGCGCAATGACCCTCACGCTCGCTCACTACCTCGTGCTGGGCGCGATCCTCTTCGCGATCAGCGTCCTCGGCATCTTCCTGAACCGCCGCAACATCATCATCGTCCTGATGGCGATCGAGCTGATGCTGCTCGCGGTCAACCTGAACTTCATCGCGTTCTCGCATTTCCTGGGCGACGCGGCCGGTCAGATCTTCGTCTTCTTCATTCTCACGGTGGCGGCCGCCGAATCGGCGATCGGCCTGGCGATCCTCGTCTTGCTGTTCCGCAACCTCGGCACCATCAACGTCGAAGATCTCGACGAGCTCAAGGGTTAAGGAAAGGCGCATGAAGACGGCCTATCTGCTCGCAGCCTTCGCGCCCCTCGCGGGCGCCGTCATTGCCGGCCTCTTCGGCCGGCAGGTCGGACGCGCAGGCGCGCACACGGTCACCATCCTCGGGGTCGCGGTCTCGCTCGCGGCCTCGGTGTGGACCCTGTTCGACGTCCTCGCCGGCAACACCTTCAACGGCACGCTCTACACCTGGTCGGTGATCGGCGACGTCAGCTTCCAGGTCGGCTTCCTGGTCGACTCGCTGACCGCGACGATGATGTGCGTGGTCACCTCGGTCTCGCTGATGGTGCACGTCTACACCATCGGCTACATGAAGGACGATCCCGGCTACCAGCGCTTCTTCGCCTACATCTCGCTCTTCACCTTTTCGATGATGATGCTGGTGATGGCGAACAACTTCCTGCAGCTGTTCTTCGGCTGGGAAGCGGTGGGCCTGGTGTCCTACCTGCTGATCGGCTTCTGGTACACGCGGCCCACCGCCATCGTCGCCAACATGAAGGCCTTCCTGGTCAACCGGGTGGGCGACTTCGGCTTCGTGCTGGGCATCGGCCTGGTGCTGGCCCACTTCGGCAGCATGGACTACGCGCCCGTCTTCGAGGCTGCCCCCGGGCTGGCCGACAAGACCGTGGGCTTCGGGCTCTGGGGCCCGGACTGGTCGCTGCTGACGGTCACCTGCATCTGCCTGTTCATCGGCGCGATGGGCAAGAGCGCGCAGTTCCCGCTGCACGTGTGGCTGCCCGACTCGATGGAAGGTCCCACGCCGATCTCCGCGCTGATCCACGCGGCCACGATGGTCACGGCGGGCATCTTCATGGTGGCGCGGATGTCGCCGCTGTTCGAGCTGTCGGACGTCGCGCTCAGCTTCGTGATCATCATCGGCGCGATCACCGCGCTGTTCATGGGCTTCCTGGGCATCGTCCAGAACGACATCAAGCGCGTGGTCGCCTACTCGACGCTGTCGCAGCTGGGCTACATGACGGTGGCGCTGGGCGCCTCCGCCTACAGCGTGGCCATCTTCCACCTGATGACGCACGCCTTCTTCAAGGCGCTGCTGTTCCTGGCCGCCGGCTCGGTCATCATCGGCATGCACCACGACCAGGACATGCGCAACATGGGCGGGCTGCGCAAGTACATGCCCATCACCTGGCTGGTGTCGCTGGTGGGCTCGCTGGCGCTGATCGGCACGCCGTTCTTCTCCGGCTTCTACTCGAAGGACTCGATCATCGAGGCGGTGAAGTTCGCCAACGTGCCGGGCGCGGGCTTCGCCTACTTCGCGGTGCTGGCCGGCGTGTTCGTCACCGCCTTCTACTCGTTCCGCATGTACTTCCTGGTCTTCCACGGCAGGGAGCGCTGGGGCGCGCACGCCGATGCGCACGGCCACGGGGCGCATGGGCACGATGCCCACGGCCATGACGACCATGGCGACGAGCACGGGCACGACGAGCATCACGGGCTGGCCCCGGGCCAGAAGCCGCACGAGTCGCCGCTGGTGGTGACGCTGCCGCTGGTGCTGCTCGCCATCCCGTCGGTGATCATCGGCGCGCTGACGATCGGCCCGATGGTGTTCGGCGACTTCTTCCAGGGCGTGATCCACATCGACGCCTCGCGCCATCCGGCGCTGGCCGAGTTCGCCAAGCACTACCACGGCTGGGCGGCAATGGGCCTGCACGCCTTCGTGACGCCGGCGTTCTGGCTGGCGCTGGCCGGCGTGGCCTTCGCCTACTACTGCTACATGGTCAACCCGGCGCTGCCGGCGTCGATCAAGCGCTCGATGTCCGGCGTCCACGCGCTGCTCGAGAACAAGTACTACCTCGACCGCTTCAACGAGGTCTTCTTCGCCGGCGGCGCGCGGCTGCTGGGCAAAGGCCTCTGGAAGGGCGGCGACCAGGCCCTGATCGACGGTCTCGTGGTCAACGGCAGCGCCCGCCTGGTGGGCTGGCTCGCATCGGTGGGCCGCCTGGTGCAGTCCGGCTACATCTATCACTACGCGATCGCGATGATCGTCGGGGTGGCCGCGCTGCTCTGGTGGTTCGTGCCGCTGATCAAGCGCTGAGCAGGAAACCCGTCACGTCATGAGTTCCGCTACCTCCATGTTCCCGTACCTCAGCGCCGCCATCTGGATCCCGATCCTCTTCGGTTTCCTGGTGCTGCTCGTCGGCAATGACCGCAACGCCGGCACCGTCCGCCTGCTCGCGCTGGTGGGCGCGCTGGCGGGCTTCGCCGCGACGATCCCGCTGTTCACCGGCTTCGACCGCGGCACCGCCGACTTCCAGTTCGTCGAGAGCACGCCCTGGATCGAGCGCCTGTCGGTGAACTACCACCTCGGCGTCGACGGGCTCTCCGTCTGGTTCGTGCTGCTGACGGCCTTCATCACGATCTTCGTCGTGATCGCCGCCTGGGAG
>JBKHVS010000136.1:0-8340 GCA_046569945.1 Gammaproteobacteria bacterium
CGTCCAGGCGGATCTCGACGACGTCGCCTTCCTCCAGGTAGGTCACGTACCTGGTCACCTGCAGCAGTGCGGAAGTGTCGGAGGCGAGGAAGTTTTCGCCGTGGCCGGTGCCCTCGTTGCCCACGCCCAGCAGCAGCGGCGAGCCCTTGCGCGAGCCCACCACGGTGTTGGGCTCGCAGCTGCTCACCACGGCGATGGCGTAGGCGCCGTGCAGCTCGCGTACCGCCTGCTGCACCGCCTGGAACAGGCGCAGGCCCTGGGTGACGTAGGCGTGCACCAGGTGGGCGATGACCTCGGTGTCGGTCTGCGACAGGAACTTGTAGCCCTGCGCTGCGAGCCGGGCGCGCAGCGCTTCGTGGTTCTCGATGATGCCGTTGTGCACCACCGAGATCTCCAGGGCCGGGCTGATGGAGGCGTGCGGATGGGCGTTGCCCTCGGTGACGCCGCCGTGCGTGGCCCAGCGGGTGTGCGCGATGCCGGTGGGCGCATCGGCGCCCACGGCGCGGGCGCGCGCCTCGAGGTCGGCCACGCGGCCCACCGAGCGCACCCGCTCGATGGCGCCGTTGACCAGGGCGAGGCCGGCGGAGTCGTAGCCGCGGTATTCGAGCTTGCGCAATCCTTCGATGAGGATGGGCACCACGTTGCGCTGTGCCACCGCGCCGACGATTCCACACATTCGAGCTTCTCCAGTCGGGAGCCTGCGCTCCCGCGCTTCACTTCGGTTTCTTGACGGGACGGCGCCAGCGCTCGATGGTGGCCTGGCGGGCGCGGGAGATGGTGAGCTTGCCTTCGGGGGCGTCGGCCACCAGCGTGGTGCCGGCGCCGAGCGTGGCGCCGCGGCCCACGCGCACCGGGGCCACCAGCTGGGTGTCGCTGCCGATGAAGGCGTCGTCCTCGATGACGGTCTGGTGCTTGTTGACGCCGTCGTAGTTGCAGGTGATGGTGCCGGCGCCGATGTTCACGCGTTCGCCCACGGTGGCGTCGCCCACGTAGGCGAGGTGGTTGGCCTTGGAGCCCGCGCCCATCGTGGTCTTCTTCATCTCGACGAAGTTGCCCACGTGGGTGTGCTCGCCCAGCTCGGTGCCGGGGCGCAGCCGCGCGTAGGGGCCGATGCGGGCATCCGCGCCCACCGTGGCGCCGTCGATGTGGGTGAAGGGCAGGATCTCGGCGCCCGCCGCGATGCTGGCGTTGCGCAAGACGCAGTTGGCGCCGATGCGCACCCGGTCGCCCAGCTTCACCTCGCCCTCGAACACGCAGTTCACGTCGATGGACACGTCGCGCCCGCAGGCGAGCGTGCCGCGCACGTCCAGGCGTGCGGGGTCGGCGAGCATCACGCCTTCTTCCATCAGGCGTTCGGCGTTGTTGCGCTGCTGGATGCGCTCGAGCTCGGCCAGCTGCGCCTTGCTGTTGACGCCCAGCGTCTCCCAGACGTGCGCCGGCTGCACGCCCACCACCGGCATGCCCTCGGCCACCGCCTGCGCGACGATGTCGGTGAGGTAGTACTCCTTCTGCGCGTTGTCGTTGGACAGCGCGGCCAGCCAGCGCTTGAGCGCCGCGGTGGGGGCGACCAGGATGCCGGTGTTCACCTCGCGGATGGCGCGCACCGCGTCGTCGGCATCCTTGTGCTCGACGATGCGGCGGATCTCGCCGTCTTCGCGGACGATGCGACCGTAGCCGGCGGGGTCGGGCAGGTCCACGGTGAGGATGGCGAGGCGGTCGCCGCCGGCGGCCTGGGTCAGCCGGGCGAGGGTGTCTTCGGAGGTGAGCGGGACGTCGCCGTAGAGCACCAGGGTGGGCGCGGCGTCGAGCAGATCGGGGGCGGCCTGCATCACCGCATGGCCGGTGCCCAGCTGCGGCTCCTGCAGCGCCCAGCGCAGGTCGTCCGCGGCGAGCGCCTGCGGCACCGTCTCGCCGCCGTGGCCGTAGACGACGACGATCCGCGCCGGCGACAGTTTGCGGGCACAATCTAGGACACGGCCGAGCAGCGGCTTGCCGGCGAGCGGGTGCAGCACCTTGGGAAGGTCGGAGCGCATGCGCTTCCCCATCCCGGCCGCGAGCACGACTATGTTCATTTATGCTTTATTTTCAATGACTTGGGCGCGACGCCCGAGAATCTGTCGAAAATCTTAACATGCAGGTCTTGCGCTTCTGGGCACCGCTAGTCGCCACTGCGATCGTCGCCACCGGCTGTTCGATGGCCCGGCTGGGCTATGACGCCCTGCCCACCTGGGCGCACTGGCAGGTGGAGCGCTACCTGGACCTGGACGAGGCGCAGCGCGACATCGTCGGGCGGCACGTCGATCAGCTCCATCAGTGGCATCGCCGTTCTCAGCTGCCCGAGTATGGGACGTTCCTGCGCGAGGTCGATGACAGATTGCGCACTCCGGTCGAATCCGGGGAGCTGGGCCTGTGGCGCGACCGCGTCGGAACTGCCTGGGAGGAGCTGGCCGAGCGTCTGGCGCCCGGGGTGGCCGAACTGGGGCTGACGCTGCGCGAGGAGCAGCTCAAGCGGCTGCGCGAGCGCTTCGCCGACGCCAACGAGAAGCTGCGCGAGCAGTGGCTGCCCAGGGAAGGGCAGACCCGCGAGGAGGCGCGCGCCGAGCGGCTGCTGAAGCGGGCCGAGTTCTTCCTGGGGCGGCTGAGCGCGGCGCAGAAGCGCGAGATCGGCGCGCTGGCCGCGGCGCTGCCGCCCACCGAGGAGGCCTGGCTGGCCGAGCGCGAGGCGCGCCAGCGCGGCCTGATCAGACTGCTGGAGCAGCTGCGCCGCGAGCAGCCGACGAAGGCGCAGGCCCGCAGGATGAGCCGCGACTACCTGCTGGGCATGTGGAAGAGCCACGAAATCCGGCGGGGCCAGCGCATCGAGCGCAGCATCGACGCCGGCGACGAGTTCGCGGTGCGCGTGCTGGCGATGGCCACGCCGAAGCAGCGCGAGCACCTGTCGAAGCTGCTCACGGGCTTCGCGGAGGATTTCGAGGCGCTGTCGCAGCGGTCAGGCGCGCCGGAGAAGCAGGCGCGCGCGGCTTCACGCTAGGGCGGGCGCCTGGGAGGCGGGGCAGGTGTGCGGTCGCGAGTCGGCGCGCGCCGACGCCGGTCCGATGACCGTCACGCGGTGTCCCGTGCCGTCACAAGCTGCGGCAGCAGCGACCCCGCCACCATCCCCGCCAGCGCCGCGAGCAGCCCCGCCATCTGCGGCGGCAGCAGCGCAGACGCGTGGTTCAGCTCGGCTGCGCCCCACACCACCAGCCCCATGAAGACCGAGAGCAGCGCCCCCTGGGCCGTGGCGCGCTTCCAGAACACGCCGGCGGCCAGCGGCACCAGCGCACCCACCAGCGTCACCTTGTAGGCGCTCTGCACCATCTCGTACATGCTGCTGCGCGAATCGAGCGCGAAGAGAACGGCTGCCGCGGTGAAGAGCACCAGCACTGCGCGCAGCAGCGCGAGGAAGCGGTGGTCGGCGATCTGCGGCATGAAGGAGCGCAGCACGTTCTCGGTGAAGAGCGCGGTGGGCGCGAGCAGCGCGCCCGAGGCGGTGGACAGGATGGCCGACAGCAGCGCGCCGAAGAACATCACCTGGGCCCAGAAGGGCGTCCTGGCGAGGATGAGGTCGGGCAGGGTGCGCTGCACTTCGCGGGCGTCCCCGGAGGCGAAGAGGTCGAGGAACCTGGGGTCGATGACCACCGCGGCGTAGGCGATGAACATGGGCACGAACGCGAAGGCCAGGTAGGCGGCGGCGCCCAGCAGCGAGCCGCGCACCGCGGTCTTCTCGTCCCGGGCGCTGGCAACGCGCTGGAACACGTCCTGCCGCGGGATCGAGCCCAGCGCCATCGTCAGCCACGCGGCGACGAAGGGCAGCCATTCCACCAGCCCGCCCTCGGGCCAGAAGTCGAGCCTGCCGGCGGCATGCGCATGGGCGATGACATTCGCCGGGCCGCCGGCCATGTCGCCCACCAGCCAGGCGACCAGCAGCAGGCCCACCATGATGACCACGGTCTGGAGCAGGTCGGTGAGCGCCACCGCCCACATCCCGCCGAGCAGGGTGTAGACCAGCACCACCAGGGCGCCGCCCAGGATGCACCAGTCCAGCGGCCAGGCGCCGCCGGAGAGCACGTGCAGGACCAGGCCCAGCGCGGTGAGCTGCGCCGCGGTCCAGCCGAGGTAGGACGCGGTGACGGCCAGGCTGGTCACCACCTCCACCAGCCTGCCGTAGCGGCGCCGGTAGAAGTCGCCGATGGTCAGCAGGTCCATCCGGTAGAAGGCCCGGGCGAAGAAGATCGCGATGAACAGGAGCGCGAAGGACGCGCCGAAGGGGTCTGCGCTGACGCCGCGCAGCCCTTCCCCCGTGAAGGCGGCCGACACCGACAGCATGGTCTCTGCGCCGAACCAGGTGGCGAAGACCGTGGCGAAGCTGATGCCCAGCGGCAGGCTGCGGCCGGCGACCAGGAAGTCGCGCGGGCCGCGCACCCGCTTCGACGCGTAGACGCCGATGCCGACGGTCAGCGCCAGGTACAGGAGGATGGAGCCGATCAGCATCCCGGGAGCGTCTTCCTATCGTCCGTGCGCATGCGCCGGTGCGGCGCCGCTGCCGTGCAGGTGGGCGTGGCCATGGATGGCTTCGTCGACCACGTGCGGATGGCCGCGGCCGCCGGCGATCGTCGGCGCCAGCGAGCCCGCCACCATGCCGAAGATGGCCGCGCCCAGGCCCACCAGCTGCGGCGGGATCAGGCCTTCGGGGTCCACCTGCTCCATCGTGATCCAGGTGGCCAGGCCGAAGACGATCGACAGCAGCGCGCCCTGCGGCGTGGCGCCCCGCCAGAACATGCCGAAGGCCAGCGGCGTGAACGCGGCCACCAGCGTGACCTTGTAGGCGTTCTGCACCATCTCGTACATCGACGACTCGCTGTTGAGCGCGAACAGCATCGTGGAGCCGGTGAACAGCACCAGCATGATCCGGGCGGTGACCAGCAGGTTGCGGTCGGACATGCGCCCGCCGAGCGCCGGCTTGAGGATGTTCTCGCTGAAGATGGCGGTGGGGGCGAGCAGCGCGCCCGAAGCGGTGGACAGGATGGCCGACAGCAGCGCGCCGAAGAACAGCACCTGCGCGAACAGCGGCGTGTTGTTCAGGATGAGCGTGGGCAGGATGAGCTGGAAGTCGTTGCCGTCGCTCTCGAGCATCTTCGAGACCATGTCCTTCTCGATCAGGAAGGCCGAGACCGCGATGAACATCGGCACGAAGGCGATCAGCAGGTAGGCGATGCCGCCGAACAGCGTGCCGCGCATGGCGGTCTTCTCGTCCCTGGCGCTGGTGACGCGCTGGAAGACGTCCTGCTGCGCGATCGAGCCCAGCGCCATCGTGAGGAAGGCCGCGAACAGCGCGATGACGTCCTTCGCCTCGAAGGATGGCAGCACCACGAACTTGCCCTCGCCTGCGGCCGCCGACACCACGCGATCGAAGCCGCCCGCCTGGCCGCCGAGCAGAACGGCGATGTAGAGCAGCCCCAGCACGATGATCACCGTCTGGAAGAGGTCGGTGAGCGCCACCGCCCACATCCCGCCGATCAGCAGGTAGACCAGCACCACCGCGGCGCCGATCATGATGCCGGTCTCCAGCGGGATGGCGCCGCGCGAGAGCACGTTGAAGCAGATGCCCAGAGCCATCAGGTTGGCCGAGGCCCAGCCCAGGTAGGACAGCGTGATGGCCACCGCGGTGCCGATCTCCACGGTGCGGTTGTAGCGCTTCTTGTAGAAGTCGCCGATGGTCAGCAGGTTCAGCCGGTAGAAGCGCTTGGCGAACACGATGGCCACGATGATCAGGCAGGTGGCGGCGCCGAAGGGGTCGGCCGCGACGCCGCCCAGGCCGTCCCGCAGGAAGGTGGAGGACACCGCCAGCACGGTCTCGGCGCCGAACCAGGTGGCGAAGACGGTGGCCATGTTCATGTACAGCGGAAGGCTGCGGCCCGCCACGAAGTAGTCGGTGGCGTTGTGGACGCGGCGGGCTGCGTACCAGCCGATGCCGATGGTGACGAGCAGGTACAGGGCGACGAATCCGACGAGCATGGTCGAAGGCTCCGAGGGGTCAGCGGGTTGGGGTGGAGGGGATCAGGCCGGCGGGCGCAGCAGCAGCGCCACCAGCAGCGCCGCCAGCACCGCCACGCCGGCGCCGAGCAGCCGCCGCGTGCGGCGCTGCTCGCGCAGCAGCGGCTCGAGCCAGGCGGGCTGCACGTCGTCGCGGGTGCTGCGGCGCGCATGGTAGGAGATGATGGTGTGGGCAAGCCGCGGCAGCTCGGGCAGCATCTGCGACCACTGGGCGGATTCCTGCTCGAGGCGCTTGCGCAGGCCGGCGGGCCCGATCTGCACCTGCATCCAGCGCTCCAGGAAGGGCTTGGCGGTCACCCACAGATCCAGTTCGGGGTCGAGCTGGCGGCCGAGCCCCTCGATGTTCAGCAGGGTCTTCTGCAGCAGCACCAGCTGCGGCTGGATCTCGACGTTGAAGCGGCGCGACGCCTGGAACAGCCGCAGCAGCACCAGGCCCAGCGAGATCTCCTTGAGCGGGCGGTCGAAGACCGGCTCGCAGCAGGCGCGCACCGCGCCCTCTAGCTCTTCCACCCGGGTCTCGCGGGGCACCCAGCCGGACTCCACGTGCAGCTCGGCCACCCGGTGGTAGTCGCGGCGGAAGAAGGCGAGGAAGTTCTGGGCGAGGTAGTTCTTGTCGGTGTCGGAGAGGGTGCCGACGATGCCGAAGTCCAGCGCGATGTAGCGGTTGAAGTCCGGCCCCTCGTCGCCGACCAGGATGTTGCCCGGGTGCATGTCGGCGTGGAAGAAGCCGTGCTCGAAGACCTGGGTGAAGAAGATCTCGACGCCGTCGCGCGAGAGCTTCTTCAGGTCGATGCCCGCGGCGCGCATCCGCTCGATCTGGCCGATCGGGATGCCGTGCATGCGCTCCATGGTCAGCACGCCGGTGGTGCAGAAGTCCCAGTGCATCTCCGGCACGCGCAGCAGTGTGGACCGCTCGAAGTTGCGGCGCAGCTGGTTGGCGTTGGCGGCCTCGCGGACCAGGTCGAGCTCGTCGTGCAGGTATTTGTCGAACTCGTCGATGACGTCGAGCGGGCGCAGCCTGCGCGCGTCGGCCGAGACACGCATCAGCAGGCCGCCGGCCACCCGCAGCAGAGCCAGGTCGCGGTCGATCACCTCGGCCATGCCGGGGCGCAGCACCTTCACCGCCACCGGCGTGCCGTCCTTGAGGGTGGCGAAGTGCACCTGCGCGATCGACGCGGACGCCACGGGCTCCGGCTCGAAGCTGCCGTAGATCTCGGCGACGCTGCGGCCCAGCTCGCGCTCCACCGCGGCGATCGCCAGCGCGCTGGGGAAGGGCGGCACGCGGTCCTGCAGGCGGGCGAGCTCGTCGGCGATGTCCGGCGGCATCAGGTCGCGCCGGGTGGACAGCACCTGGCCGAACTTCACGAAGATGGGGCCGAGGCTTTCGAGCGCGAGCCGCAGCCGCTCGCCGCGCGGCGCGTGCAGCTGCCTGCCAAGGCGCAGCATGCGCGATACCTTCAGCAGCGCGCCCGAGCCGAAGGTGGCTGCGGCGCCCGACGCGGCGATCTCGTCGAGCCCGTAGCGCCAGGCCACGAACAGGATGCGGGTGAGTCGGAACAGGCGCACGGGGCGGGAGCCGGGGGTGGGTTGGACCGGCAGCGATTGTAACGGCGGGGGGCATAATCCGGCGGGGAATTCGAACGATGCATGCCGCCGCCGCCTTGACTGGAATCTTCTCGCTGGTGCTCTGGACCGCGAGCTTCGTGCTGATGCTGCGCCTGCCGCTGCTCGAGCGCGCGGCCGGCGGGCTGGATCGCCTGTACTGGTGGCATCACGTCTGCGGCGTGCTGGCCTACGTGGTGCTGCTGGCGCATCCGCTGGCGCTGGGGGCCGGGGCATGGGCGGCGGCGGGTGTGGTGGGCGGCGCGGGCGTGGCGGGCGCGATCGGCGGCGCGCAGGGCGGCGGCTGGCTGGCTGCGGCGGCGGTGCTGACGCCGCCCGGCGCGAGCGGGGCACTGCGGGCCGGCTGGCTCGCGCTGGCGCTGCTGATGGCGATGATGCTCGCCACCTTCTGGCTGCCGCTGGCCTATTCGCGCTGGCGCGCGCTGCACCTTGCGTCGGTGCCGGCCTTCGCGCTGGGCGTGGTGCATGCCTGGGCGTTCGCCGGGCCGGGGCTGCGGGTGCTGCTGGGCGCGCTGGCGCTGGTGTCGGCGCTGGCGCTCGGCTGGCGCTACGCGCTGGGCCGCGGCTGGGTGCGCGCCCACCCGCACCGGGTGGCGAAGGTGGCGCATCCGGGACCCGGTCTGC
>JBKHVS010000137.1:0-8217 GCA_046569945.1 Gammaproteobacteria bacterium
CCGAGCACGGCCAGACTGTGGTGCTGGCCAAGGGCGGCGAGGGCGGTCTTGGCAACATCCACTTCAAGTCGAGCACCAACCGGGCGCCGAAGCAGTTCACCCCGGGCACGCCCGGCGAGGGCCGGCACCTGCGCCTCGAGCTCAAGGTGCTCGCCGACGTCGGGCTGCTGGGCCTGCCCAACGCCGGCAAGTCCACGCTGATCTCGGCGGTCAGCAATGCGCGGCCCAAGATCGCCGACTATCCGTTCACTACGCTGCACCCCAACCTGGGCGTGGTGCGCGTGGGACCGGAGAAGAGCTTCGTGGTTGCGGACATTCCCGGGCTCATCGAGGGCGCGGCGGAAGGCGCCGGCCTGGGCCATCAGTTCCTGCGGCACCTGCAGCGCACGCGCCTGCTGCTGCACCTGGTGGACCTGTCGCCCTTCGACCCCGAAGCCGATCCTGTGCGCGACACGCGCGCCATCGTCAACGAACTTCGCAAGTACAGCCCCGAGCTGGCAGACAAGCCGCGCTGGCTGGTGCTGAACAAGATCGACATGATCCCGGCCGAGGAGCGCAAGGCGCGCATCGACGATTTCGTCGCGAAGCTGAAGAAGGGCCGCGGGCGCAATGCGGTGAAGGTCGACCGGGTGTTCGCGGTCTCGGGCCTCACGCACGAGGGCTGCCAGGGGCTGATGCTGGCGGTCAACGAGTACCTGGAGTCCATCCGGCCGCCGGTGAACGTGGAGCGTGACGCGCGCTTCGACGCGCCCGAAGCGGAGGCGGGAAATGGCTGAGGACAGCGTGGCCGTTCCGTCGTCGCGCACGCCGGGCCGGGCCGAGTCCGCGGTGCGCGCGGCGCGCCGGATCGTCGTCAAGGTGGGTTCCAGCCTCGTCACCGACGAGGGCCGGGGGCTGGACGCCGCCGCCATCTCGCAGTGGGGCGAGCAGATCGCGCGGCTGCGCGGCATGGGCAAGGACGTGGTGATGGTGTCTTCGGGGGCCATCGCCGAGGGAATGAAGCGTCTCGGCTGGGCGAAGCGCCCGAAGGAGATGCACGAGCAGCAGGCCGCCGCGGCGGTGGGGCAGATGGGGCTGGCGCAGGTCTACGAGAGCTGCTTCCGCGAGCACGGGCTCGCCACTGCGCAGGTGCTGCTCACGCATGACGACCTCGCCGACCGCAAGCGCTACCTGAACGCGCGCTCCACGCTGCTCACGCTGCTGCAACTCGGCGTGGTGCCGATCATCAACGAGAACGACACGGTGGTCACCGACGAGATCAAGTTCGGCGACAACGACACGCTCGGCGCACTGGTCACCAACCTGATCGACGCGGACTGCCTGGTCATCCTCACCGACCAGCAGGGGCTGTTCACCGCCGACCCGCGCCGCGATCCGCAGGCGAAGCTGCTGTCGCAGGTGGCGGCCGGCGATCCCGTCCTGGAGACCATGGCCGGCGGCGCCGGCAGCTCGATCGGCAAGGGCGGCATGATCACCAAGGTGCTCGCTGCGCGGCGGGCGGCCTCCGGCGGCGCGCACACGGTCGTCGCCTCCGGGCGCGAGCCTGCGGTGCTGGTGCGCCTGGCCCAGGGCGAGGACATCGGCACGCAGTTCGTCGCGCAGACGCCGCGGCTGGCTGCGCGCAAGAAGTGGATGGCCGACCACCTGCAGCTGCGCGGCTCGGTGCGCATCGACGCGGGCGCGGTGCGGGCGGTGCAGCGCGAGGGCAAGAGCCTGCTGCCGATCGGCGTCATCGACGTCATCGGCGATTTCGAGCGCGGCGAGGTCGTGGCCTGCCTGGATCCCGAGGGCAGGGAGATCGCGCGCGGGCTCATCAACTACTCCAGCTCCGAGGCGCGGCGCATCATGCGCCGGCCGAGCGCGGAGATCGAGGGAATCCTGGGCTTCGTCGAGGAGTCCGAGCTCATCCATCGCGACAACCTCGTGCTGAGGTAGGGTCGGACACAAAACCTCCGGCCGAGGCGTAGTCCGCCTGCCGGATGGCGCGCCCGCGTCGCGCCCCTTAGCCTGCTTTCGCAGGGAGGGGGCGATGGGCACAGCATCGAACGCATTTCACGGCGGCCGCGGCGGGCACGCTGCAGGCCTTGCGCGGCCGCTTCGGACGGCGCTGCTCGCGCTGGCCCTGGGGCTGCATTGCAGCGCGGCGAGCGCCGTGCTCATGTGCGCGGCGGGGGCGGGCGCCGGCCTGCATGCCGGCGGACTGGTCTCCTCGCTGGTGGGCGGCCTGCTCGGGGCGGCCGCCGGCGTGCGCGACGCGCTGGCCGGGCTCGCTGGTGCCGGCCCGCGGGCCGTGGACTGCATGCCCGCGGAGCAGGCGAGCGCCCCAGCTCCGGGCCTTCCGCAGGTGGCCGGCAATCCGGTGGACCTCGCCACCGGTGCCAAGCTGGATCGGGCGGTGGATGCCTACTTCCCGGCGGCTGGGGGCGCGCATTCGTTGCGGCCCGGGCAGCCGCCCGAGCTCCTGTTCTCGCGCATCTACTCGAGCATCGGCACAGGCTCCGATGCCCTCGGGCCGGGCTGGCGCCATGGTTTCGAGACGCGCCTGCATGCCGGCCAGGACGAGCAGGGGCGCGCGCAGCTGCAGGTGCTGCAGGCCGACGGGCGGCTGGTGCGCTTCGCAACGGGCATGCGCACGCCGGAGGGCGCGCTTCGGCACGAGGCGCTGCGCCGCGATGACGGGGTGCTGGACCGGCTGCGGGGCGAGGCGGCAGAAGCGCATGCGGCGGCGTGGATCTGGCGCTGGCGAGACGGGCGAACGCTCGAGTTCGCGGCGGACGGCCGGCTGCTTGCGCTGGCCGATGGGGGGGCGGCCCGGCTGCGGCTGGAGTACGAGCCGGCGGGCGGCCGGCTGCTCGTGGTGCGGGATGCGGCGGGCAGGGCGTTGGGGCTGGTCTACGGAGACGCGGAGGGGGACCGGGACGGCGCGGGGCCTGGCGATGCAGGCCCGGGTCCGGCGGCGGCACGGCCGGCCGTGCAAGGCGCGGTTCCGGTGCAGCGCCTGGCCGCGCTGCGGCTGCCCGATGGTTCGCAGGTCCGCTACGGTTATGACGCGCGGGGCCGCCTGGAGTCGGTCCGCCATCCCGGCGGCGAGGAGGTCCGCTATCGCTACGACGCGCAGGGCGCCGCACGGCTCGCGGGTGTGACGCTGCCGGACGGGCGGGTCAGCGATTATCGGTACGACGCTGCTGGCCGGGTGGTCTGGTCGCGGGCGCCGGGGGCGGAGGATCGGCAGGCGCTGCAGTTCGCTTATGTCGGCGGCGAGGAGGATGAGGGCGGGACCAAGGGCGGCGGGAGCGATGGCAGCGGGTTCGCGCTGCATGGCGGCGCGGGCGAGACGCGGATCTTGCGCGAGGGCCGGCTGCTGGCCTCGTATCGGTGGCGCGCGCTCGAGGACGGCGCGAGCAGGGTGGTGGTGGAGGCGAAGGGCACCGGCTGCGAGGAATGCCCGCCCACCGGAGTTGTCTATCGCTACCAACAGGGCCGGCTTGCAGCGCTCGAGGCGGGCGATCGGCGCTGGCAGCTGGTGCACGATCCGCGCGGACGCCTGGCCGCTGTGCGGGGCACGGTCGCCGGTTCGGCGGGCGCGTTCGCCGAGCTTCTGTCGGTGGAGTGGGGCAAGGATACGGTGGTCGATCGGCCGCTGCGGGTTCGCCGGCCGAGCGCTGCGCCGGGGCGGGCGCACGTGCTGAGCCTCGAGTACTCGGCAGCAGGCGCGCTGCGTTCGGTGAGGGAGTCGGGGTTCGCGCCGGTGCTGGAGGCCGGGCCGGACGGCAGTCCGCGCATCTCGGGCGCCCTGTCCATCCGGCGCGTGCTTCCCTCGGACCGGGTGGACCGCGCAACCGTGGCTGCAGACGGTGGCGGCCCGATGCAGGTTCCGGCGGAAGCGCTGCACGAGGGAGGCGGCCGCTGGATGCTGCGCGCGCCCAACGGCGCCGTTACGCGCTGGTGGCTCGACGACTTCGGCCGCGCGGTCGCGATGTTCTCTTCGGACACCGGGCTGACGCGCTGGGTTCGAGGCGGCGCGGGCCGTCTCGTGACGGAGATCGTGGCCGACGGCTCCGTGGCGCACCTGCGGCGCGATGCCCGCGGGCGGCTCGTCGAGCATGCGCTGCGGCGCGGCGGCGAAGCGCCGGTGGTCGCGCGCTTCCGTCACCTCGAAGGGCGGCTCGCCGGCGTCAGCCATCCGGCGCAGGACGAAGCCTATGCCTACGACGGACAGGGAAGGCTGGTGCGGCGCACGGTGCGCCTGCGGCTTGCGTCGGGGCGCTTCGCCGAATACCACACCCGCTACCGCTATGAGGGCGCCGGCAGGCAGCCCATCGCCTGGTCGCTGCCGGACGGAAGCTGGGCGCTGCAGGCCTACGACCGGCATGGACGGGCGCGTGCGCTCGAGCGGCTCACGGCCGACGGCGCGCATCGGATGCAGCTGGTCGCCTCTTCCGAGTGGGGGCCGCGCGGGCTGCTGGGCGCCGGCTATGGCAACGGCGCGCGGATGCGCATCGAGCCCGGGCCCGCCGGACGCCCGGCGCGCGTCTGCCACGGCAGCGGGCGGGCCGGTGCGGACGCGTGCGACCTGGTCGATCATCGCCTCTTCTTCGGTTCCTCCGGCAGCCTGCTCGAGTGGGCGCGCGAAGACGCGCGCGCCTTCCATCTCCACGATTCCGCAGGGCGGCTGCTGCAGGTGCTGGAACGCGGGCAGGGCGCCGAGAGGGCCTGGCGCTATGCGTACGACGGCAACGGCAATCGCCTTGCGGCCGGGAGCTTCGCAATTGCGGCGCTCGTTGTCAGTGCGTCCAACCGGAGCCTGGTCCGCGATGCGGTCCACGCTGACAGAGCCGGAGCCGGAGCCGGAGCCGGAGCCGGAGCCGTTGGCGCTGCGCCTGCCGCTTCTGCCAGCGGCGCGGCGCCGAAGTGGGATCGCGCCGGGCGGCTCGTGGACGACGGCCTGCGCCGCTATCGCTGGACGCCGATGGGGCTGCTGGCCGAGGTCCACGGGCCAGCCGGGTTGCTCGCGGAGTATCGCTACGATCATCGCGGCCAGCGCATTGCCGCGCGTTCGGGGGGGCGCTGGCGCCACTTTCTGTTCGACGAGCGCAGGCGGCCCCTCGCCGAGCTCGACGAGGAGGGCCGGCTGCTTCGGCAGTACCTGCACTTCGCGGATCGGCCCCTTGCAGTGATCGACCATGCCGGGGGCTCCGAGCGGACCGTCTTCCTGCACCTGGACCACCGCGGCGCTCCGGTGCTGGCCAGCGATGCCGCCGCGGCGCCGGTGTGGCGGGCGCGCCATGCGCCCTTCGGCCGGCTTGCCGAAGTGAAGGCGCAGGCCGGCTTCGCGCTCGCGCTGCGGCTCCCCGGCCAGCACGAGGACGAAGCCGCCCGTCTCCACTACAACGATCACCGCTGGTACGACCCCGACACCGGGCGCTACCTCAGTCCCGACCCCCTCGGCCTGCGCGGCGGGCCGAATCCATACGCCTACGCGGGCAACGACCCGCTCGCACGGGTCGACCCGAGCGGGCTGCTGCTCTTCGCGTTCGACGGCACCGGCAACAGCGATCCTCCGCCCGGACAGGACGACTGGTCCAACGTCTACAAGCTTTCCCGCACCTACGCCGACGGCCGCGTCTGGTACATGGCCGGCGTGGGCCGTCCCGACCCCGGCAGCGGTATCCCGGGCGGCAGCGCCGACCTCATGGACGCCCAGAGCGCGCGGGCACGGGTGGACTACATGCTGTCCGAACTGACCCGGGAGGCCTCGCTGCCCGCGTCCGCGTCCCGCTGGCTGAACGTCGACGTCATCGGCTTTTCCAGGGGCGCGTCGATGGCGCGCGACTTCGCCAACCAGGTGGCCGACCGGGCCGCATCTGGCGCATGGGCGCGGCTCGGCACCTGCGTGCGGCTGCGCTTCCTCGGGCTGTGGGACACGGTGGCGCAGTTCGGATCCGGAGGCACGCAGGACCTTGCCTGGCGTCTGTCGGTGCCGGCGGGCGTCGCCTATGCGGCCCATGCGGTCGCGCTCAACGAGCACCGCACGCTGTTCCCGGTGGAGTCGATCGAGGGCGCGCCCGCGGGCGGGACGCGCATCGAGCGCGGCTTCATCGGCGCGCACAGCGACATCGGGGGCAGCTACGCAGAGGGCGATCTCTCCGACGTTGCGCTCGGCTGGATGCACGCGCAGGCCAGCAACGCGGGGCTGCGCATGCTGGCGCTGAGCAGCGAGTTCGCGCGAGTCACTTCGCCGCTGCTGCACGACTCGAACACCGATGGCATCGGAGATCGGGAGTTCCGCCTGCGCAATTCGATCGGGCTCGTAACCAGCAGCCAGGCCCAGCGGGCGGCGCCGGTCGCAGGCATGCAGTGGCGGGACACCGCCGGCTTCATCCGGAGGTACGAGGAGCCTCGGCCGGATGCCTATGGCGCGCCGACGCTGGTCGGGACAGTGGGCATGGAAGAGTACGCGCAGTGGCTCCGGGACCACTACGGCCTGCGGATCGGATGGGCGCGATGACGAAGCGGCCAGCGACATCGGCAGCCACAACCACAGCCACAGCCACAGCCACAGCGTCGGCGTCGGCTCGACCGTGGGCTCGACCGCGAGCGGCTAACATGCGGGGACCATGCCAGACCATTCCCCGGAAGACCGCCCCAGCGCGGTCGCCTCGCGCAGCGCGCTCTCGGTGCTGCGTTCGCTGCTTCCCTTCCTGGCGCCCTACAAGGGCCGGCTCGCAGTGGCGGCACTTGCGCTGGTGGTGGCGGCGGGGGCGGCGCTGGCGGTTCCGGTGGCCTTCCGGCAGCTGATCGACCTCGGCTTCTCGGATGCCGGCGCCGCTCAGGGGGCGCCCAGGTCAACCGCTGGTTCATCGGCCTGTTCGCCGTGGCGGTGGTGCTGGCGCTGGGCACCGCAGTGCGCTTCTACTTCGTCTCGTGGCTGGGCGAGCGCGTCACCGCCGACCTGCGTGCGGCCATCTATCGTCACGTGCTGCGCCAGGATCCCGGCTTCTTCGAGACGCTGAAGTCGGGCGAGGTGCTGTCTCGGCTCACCACCGACACCACGCTGATCCAGACGCTGGTGGGCACCAGCATCTCGATGGGCCTGCGCAACGCGCTGCTCTTCGTCGGCAGCCTGGTGATGATGCTGGTGACCAGCCCGAGACTGGCCGGGCTGATCGTCGGGCTGATCCTGCTGGTGGTGGTGCCTATCCTGGTGCTGGGGCGCCGCGTGCGGCGGCTCTCCCGCGACAGCCAGGACCGCGTCGCCGACACCAGCGCGCTCGCGGGCGAGCGGCTGAACGCCATCCAGACGGTGCAGGCCTTCGCGCGCGAGGCCTTCGAGTCGAAGCGTTTCTCCGACGCCACCGAGCGCGCCTTCCGCGCGGCGGTCCGCCGCACGCGCGCGCGCTCGATGCTCACCGCGCTGGCGATCACCCTGGTGTTCGGCGCGATCGTGTTCGTGCTGTGGCTGGGCGCGCACGCGGTGATCGAGGGGCGGATGACCGCCGGCCTGCTCACGCAGTTCATCCTCTACGCGGGCCTGGTCGCGGGCGCCACCGGCGCGCTCTCCGAGGTGCTCGGCGACGTGCAGCGCGCCGCCGGGGCGACCGAACGGCTGCTGGAACTGCTCGACGCGCAGCCGGGCATCGTCAGGCAGCCGCAGGCGGACGCCCGGGAAATCAGCGGCGCTGGAGCGATTGCCGGCCGGGGAGCCGGCTCCTCGGTCGCGACCATCGAAAGCCGGTCGACGCACGCCGCGCCCAACTCCGAGCCCAACTCCGAGCCCCACGCCGAGCCCCACGCCGAGCCCCACGCCGAGGCGATGATGCCCCCTGTCCTCGCCCGGCAGCCCGCAGGCGCCCGCCTCGACGTCGAGCACCTGAGCTTCAGCTACCCCACCCGGCCGGGCGAGCGCGCGCTGGACGACGTGAGCCTGCATGTGCGCGCCGGCGAGAGCGTCGCCATCGTAGGGCCGTCGGGCTCGGGCAAGACCACGCTCTTCCAGCTGCTGCTGCGCTTCCACGATCCGCAGCAGGGCCGCATCCTGCTGGACGGGCGCGACATCCGCGGCTTCGAGCCCACGGAACTGCGCGCCGGCGTCGGCATCGTCGCGCAGGACAACGTGGTCTTCTCGGCCGACGCGATGGAGAACATCCGCTACGGCCGTCTCGAGGCCAGCGATGAGGAGGTGATCGAGGCGGCGCGGGCCGCCCACGCGCACGAGTT
>JBKHVS010000138.1:0-8161 GCA_046569945.1 Gammaproteobacteria bacterium
TCACCCCGGTGAGCGTCAGCCACCGGCCCGGGCTGCTCGAATACCACAGCGAGGTGCTCGAGCTGGACGGCCGCGGCGGCTGGCGGCTGCACCCGGCCCGGTCGTATCGGTTCGAAGGCGGCAATGCCGACGACTGAGCGCCGCCGCGGCTGGCGGGTGTGGATCGCCGCGACCCGCCCTGCCTTCCTGGGCATCACCGCGGTGGCGGTGCTGGTCGGGCTCGCCGCGGCCGCTTCCGAAGGCCTCGCGCTCGATCCGCTTCGCGCGGTGCTGACGCTGGCCGGCGCGCTGCTGGTGCATGCCGGGGCCAACGTGGTCAACGACTTCCACGACCGGCATGCCGACGAGGGCAACGAGGACCGCATCGCGCCCTTCACCGGCGGCAGCCGGACCATCCAGGACGGCGTGCTCGAAGCCCGCGCCATGGCGGGGTACGGCTACGCCCTGCTGGGGGGCGGGGCCCTTGCCGGCGCGTGGCTGGCGCTGGCCGGCGCGCCGCAGCTCTGGTGGCTCGGCGCGCTGGGCCTCGGGCTGGCGATCGCTTACTCGGCGCCGCCGCTGCGGCTGTCCGGGCGCGGCCAGGGCGAGTGGGCGATCGCCGCGTCCTGGCTGCTCATGGTGGTCGGCAGCGACCTCGTGCAGCGCGGCGGATGGTCGCTGCGCCCGTTGGCGGCGGGAGCGTCGGTGGCGCTGCTGGTGGCGGCCATCCTGCTGGCCAACGGCTTCCCTGACCGGCGCGCCGACGCGCTGGCCGGCAAGCGGACGCTGGTGGTCCTGCTGGGGCCGGCACGCGCGTCGCTCGCCTACCTCGCGCTGGTGCTCTCGGCGCACGGCTGGACGGCGGCGATGGTCGCAGCCGGCGCGCTGCCGCCTGCGGCGCTCCTGGCCCTGGCCTCGCTCCCCTGGTCGATCGCCGCCGCGGCGCGGCTGATCGCCTGCGCGGACCGGCAGCCCTTCCAGGCCCTGCGCCCTGCGCTCGCGCACACCATCCTGGCCGCGCATGCGCACGGCCTGCTGCTGGCGGCGGGGCTGGCCGCGGGCTGATCCTGGGTTGGCCGGACGGCCCGGCGAGCGCCTTCCGGGCGGCCGCAGCGCAGGGCGCCCGCGCGAGCCGGAAGGCGCCTTTCCGGACTGCAGGCGCTACCGGAGGCCGTCGCCCGGTCCTAAGCTGACCGGCTGCAGGGCGAACCGACGGCAGCCGGGGCGCCTGGCCGCACGCAGACCGCGGTGCATCGGCCCGATGACGGGCAAGACGGTGGAGACCATGACGAACGCAGCTGAACCGCCGGGCATGCGCCCGGATCTCGAGGCGCTGCTCGACGCGAAGCGCGCGCTTCAGGACGAGGCCCGTCCGCAGGCGGTCACGCGCCAGCATGCGCGCGGACGGATGACGGTGCGCGAGGTGATCTCGAAGCTCGCCGACGAGCGTTCCTTCGTCGAGTACGGCGGCCTGGCCAGGCCCGCGGTCGAGGGCATGGACGGCCCGGCCGACGGACTGGTGATGGGCACCGCGAAGGTCGGCGGGCGCCCGGTCGACCTGGTGCTGTACGACTACACGGTGCAGGGCGGCACGCAGAGCGCGATCAACCACATGAAGATCAGCCGGATGTTCGAGCATGCGCTCAGGCATCGGCTGCCGGTGATCTGCTGGCTAGACGGCGGGGGCGCTCGAACCCACGACATGACGCTGATGGCGCGCGGGCGCGCGTCCACCTTCGTCACCTTCGCGCGCCTCTCGGGGGTTGCGCCGACCATCGGCATCGTGCCCAGCCGGGCCTTCGCCGGCCACGCCAACCTCGCCGGCATGTGCGACCTGCTGATCGCGGTGCGCGGCTCGGCGATGGGGCTGGCGGGCCCGCCGCTGGTCGAGGCGGCGATGGGCGTCAGGCTCACGCCCGAGGAGATCGGACCCGCCGACGCGCACGTGGCTTCGGGCGTGATCGACCTGCTCGCCGAGGACGATGCGCATGCCATCGAGCTGGCCAGGCGCTACCTTTCCTACTTCGGGCCGGATGCGCTGCCCGGAGAGGCGCCGGACCCGCTGCCGCTGCGCACGATGATTCCCGAGAACCCGCGCCGCGCCTACGACGTGCGCAAGGTCATCGCCCACCTGGCCGACGTGGGCAGCAGCTTCGAGATCAAGCCGCTGTACGGCAAGTCGGTGGTGACGATGCTCACGCGCTTCGCCGGCCGCACCGTCGGCGTCATCGCGAACCAGCCGATGCAGTCGGCCGGCGCCATCGACAGCGCGGCCTCGGTGAAGGCGGCGCGCTTCGTGCAGATCTGCGACGCCTACGACATCCCGATGCTGCTGCTGTGCGACACGCCGGGGCTGATGGTCGGCCCCGAGGCCGAGAAGACCGGGCTGGTGCGCCACAGCGGCCGGATGCTGTCGGCGATCGCGAACGCCACCACGCCGATGATGACCGTGGTGCTGCGCAAGGCCTACGGGCTGGGCTACTACATCATGGGCTCGCAGCCGCTGGACCCGGCCATCCTGCTGGCCTGGCCCACCGCGGAGTACGGCGGCATGGGGCTCGAGGGCGCGGTGAGCATCCTGCACAAGCGGGACCTGGAGGCGATCGCCGACCCGGCCGAGCGCGGTGCGCGGCACCGCGAGCTCACCGCGCAGCTCAGGGCGGAGCACCGCGCGATCGAGACCGCGGGCAAGTTCATTTACGACGACGTGATCGACCCCGCCGACACGCGGGAGCTGCTGCTGCGAACGCTCGAGACGCTGCCGCCGCCGCCCCCGCGCACGCAGCGCAAGCGGATCATCGAGCCGTTCTGACCGGCGCCGCGCGGCGCAACGAGACCGAGGGAGCGAGACTGGCATGAGACTTCAAGGCAGGACTGCCGTGATCACCGGAGGCGCCAGCGGCATGGGCCGCGCGACCGTGATGCGCTTCCTCGCGGAGGGCGCCAGCGTGGTGATCGCCGACTACAACGCGGCCACCGGCGCAGAGACCCTGGCGATGGCGCAGGCGCAGGGCCATGGCGACCGCGCGCGCTTCATCCGCACCGACGTCGCGAAGGAGGCGGACATCGAGGCGATGCTCGCCTGCGCGCTGGAGCAGTTCGGCCGGCTCGACGTGCTGTTCAGCAACGCCGGCGTCGGCGGCGCGATCGGTCCGGTCACCGACATCAGCGTCGAAGCCTTCGACTACACGATGGACGTGCTGGCCAAGAGCGTGTTCCTCGGCATCAAGCACGCCGCCCGCATCCTGCAGCGCCAGGGCGAAGGCGGCAGCATCATCAACACTGCGTCGATCGCGGGCCTGTCCGGC
The DNA here is from genome assembly GCA_046569945.1 of Gammaproteobacteria bacterium. Lineage (GTDB taxonomy): Bacteria > Pseudomonadota > Gammaproteobacteria > Burkholderiales > Burkholderiaceae_E > Quisquiliibacterium. The sequence goes on from JBKHVS010000138.1 coordinate 3,288, forward strand.
GGCGCGGGCCCGCTGGTCTATTCGGCTGCCAAGGCGGCAGTGATCAACATGACGAAGTCTGCGGCCATCGAGCTCGCTGCCGACCGGATCCGCGTCAACGCGATCTGTCCGGGTCTCATCTGGACGCCGCTGGTCCACGCCGGCCAGGCCGAACGGGTGGCGCCGGTGTTCGAGAACGGCCAGCCCTGGCCGGAGCGCGGCGAGGGAGAGCACATCGCCGGCGCCGCGCTGTTCCTGGCCACCGACGATGCGCGCTTCGTCACCGGCGAGGCGCTGGTCGTCGACGGCGGGCTGACCGCAGCCGGCCCCGACATGGGCAAGCGCCTGGGTTGGCCGTCGGGGCGGGGAGCCAGCATCGCGGGCGTCACCCGGGGCTCCACCGGCGAGCCGCCGCAGCTGCGGCGGCTGTAGGCTGGTATCGTTTGCCGCGGCAGAACCAGGCAAGGAGATCCGATGAGCGAGAGCAGCAACCAGCCAGGCACGATCGGGCGCGTCGACGGCGGTTTCGAAGGGCGCATCGAGCGTGTCTACGAGCACGGCCAGGCCGCGGTCTGGCGCATGCTGACGGACCCGCAGGCGCTTGCGCAATGGCTGGCGCCCGGCAGCATCGAGCTTCGCGCAGGCGGCGCGGTCCGCATCGATTTCGCCGACAGCGGGACGGTCATCGACAGCACGGTCCTCGCGCTCGATGCTCCCCGCCTGCTGGCGTACTCATGGAGCAGCGGCGACGAACCCGAGCGCCCCCTGCGTTGGGAGCTGAAGCCGGCGGAGAAGGGAACGCAGCTGGTCCTGACCGTGCGCATCCCCGCGGGGGAGGACGCATCGAAGGCCTGCGCGGGCTTCGATGCCCACCTCGACATGCTGGCAGCGGCCCTGGAAGGCGTCCCGGTCAAGTTTCCGTTCGAGCGCTATCTCGAGGCCAGGCGGGGCTACCAGCAGATGCTGGGCGGATAGGCGGACCGCCCGGCATCGCTCTGCCTGCGGCGTGACGCTCAGTCCAGCTGCAGCTGGCGCTCGCGGATCAGCTTGTGCCAGACGGCGGTCTCGCGCCGGACGAATTCCGCGAGTTCCCCGGGCGAGGACGGCGCCACCTGCAGGCCGAACTTCTCCAGGGCGGCTTTCGCGTCCGGCTCGGTGAGCGCTGCGCGCATCTCGCGGTTCAGGCGCGCGACGATTTCTCCCGGAGTGCCCTTGGGCACGTACAGGCCCAGCCACGCGGAGACCTCGGCGTCGCGCACGCCCGCCTCGGCGATCGTCGGCACGTCGGGCAACTGGGGGATGCGCGACTTCGACAGCACCGCCAGCGCCTTCACCTTGCCGGCGCGGATCTGCGCCAGCCCGCCGGCGGTGTCGACGATCATCATCGGCACGGTGCCCGCCATCACGTCCTGGATCGCCATCGCGGTGCCGCGATAGGGCACGTGGACGATGAACAGGCCGGCGCGCTCCTTCAGAAGCTCCATGCCCATGTGGTGCGGGCTGCCCGCGCCGGGCGACGCGTAGCTGAACTTGCCCGGATGGGCGCGGGCCCTGGCGATCAGGTCGCGCGCCGACGCGATGCCGCTGGCGGGGTCGGCCACCAGGATCAGCGGGAAGTTCGCCATGAAGCCAACCGGCTCGAAGTCCGCCGGGCTGTAGGGCAGCTTCCGGTACAGCGCCGGGTTGAAGACCATCGCGCCGTTGTCGCCGAAGACCAGCGTGTAGCCGTCGGGCGCGGCGCGCGAAGCGAGCTCGGTGCCGATGATGCCCGCCGCGCCCGGCCGGTTCTCCACCGCGATCGTGGTGCCCAGCAGCCTGCCCATGCGCGGCGCGGCCTGGCGCGCGAGGAAGTCGGAGCCGCCGCCGACCGGGTAGGGGACGATCCAGCGGATGGGCTTCGAGGGGTAGGCCTCGGCTTGGGCTGCGAAGGGCAGGGCGCCGGCGAGTGCGCCGGCGGCGAGGTTTCTCAAGACCTCGCGGCGAAGGGAATTGTGCATTGCACCATTATATCGCCCACCTTTGCCCCCTCCATGCATCCGGTTCACGGATCGGCCGGGCGAGGGCGCCGCGGCTGCGAATCAGTCGGGGAGACTGGAGGCGGAGGTCAGGCCGCCTGCAAGCGCCTGGCTCCGCAGCTGCCGTGCCGCCTGGGGGTCGAGCCTGCGCAGGCGTTGGTAGAGCGGGCGCGCGCCGCCGGCATCGCCCTCCATCAGGTGGGACAGGACCGAGATCGAAAGAGCAGGCGCCAGGTCCGGCTGGCGGACCAGGACGGTGGTCGAATGCCGGCGGGCGCGGCCCGGCTCGCGTGCGGCCAGGAAGGCCTGCGCAGCATAGAGATGGGCGTCGAGAGACTCGGGCGCAAGCGCCAGGCCCTTCTCCAGCGCGGCGATCGCCCGGCCGGCGTTTCGGTTGCGCAGGTGTGCGTGGCCCAGGTTGATCCACGCGTTCGCGCGCTCAGGATCGATCGTCACCGCCCGCTCCAGGATCGTCACCGCCTCCTGCGGAGCGCCCTGCAGGATCCGCAGATAGCCCTGGCTGCTCAGCGCATCCACGTTGCGAGGCGCCACGGCGAGGGCGCGCTCGAGGTACTCCTGCGCCCTGACCAGGGCGCCGCTGCGGCCATGAAAGGCGGCGATGTTCACCAGGAGCCCGTCGTTGCGCGGATCGGCCGATTCGGCCCGGTCGAACACGCGCAGAGCCTCCGTGCGGCGGCCGGAGCGCCCCAGCAGGTCTCCCCATGCCGCCAGGTCCGCCGTGAGCGAGCCGCCCAGGGTGTCCAGCCGATGGTAGGCGGACAGGGCGGCGGTTGCGTCGCCCGCCGCCACGGCGTTGCTCGCCAGCGATCGCCATGCGCGCGGATCGTCGCTCGCGGACTCGGCGGCGAAGCGGGCGTCGGCCAGAGCTCCCGGGCGGTCGCCGCGACGCGCGCGCAGCGCCGCCCGCTCGATGCGTGCCTCGACCAGCCGCGGCTCCAGCGAGAGCGCGCGATCGAGTGCAGTGGCGGCGTCCTCGTCCCGCTTCATCCTCGCGAGGGCCATGCCGAGCTTCTCCCAGCCTTCCGCAAGTTCGGGCGAACTCGCGACTGCCTTCCGGAAGGCATCCTCGGCCAGCGCATAACGCTGGCGATTGAAGTCCGCCACCCCGAGGGCGACCAGCGTCCTGGCGTCTGCCCGCGCGCCGCTGCGCTCGGCGAGGGTGCGGTGCGCAGCGTCCGCCTTGCCGCCGCCGGCAAGCAGGCGCGCCAGGGCCTCCCGGCTGGCAACGTCGCGTTTGTTCAGGCGCAAGGCGGCGCGGTAGGCCCGGATGGCTTCGTCGGCGAGACCGAGCCGGGAGCGGGCATCTCCGAGCATCGCCCAGGTCCGGTGGTCGCCGGGCTCGATCGCCACCGCACGCTCGGCTTCGGCGAGCGCTTCCGGCAGCCGCTGCTGTTCGATCCGCCATCCGGCGCGCACCAGGTGGACTTCCGGCGACGCGGGCAGCAGCTCGAGCGCGCGGTCCATCGCCTGCTCCGCCTGCGCATGCCGGCCGGCCCGATGGAGAACCACTCCGAGGTAGTGCCATGCATGGGCCATCCGCTCGTCGGAGCCCAGCGCCTCCCGCCGCGTGGGCCGCGTCGATGCGGCCCTGCTGCAGCTGCGACGCGGCCAGTGCGATGCGTGCGCGTGCGGCGCCGGGCTGCGCCGCGATCCAGTCGCGCGCGAGCCCCTCGAGCTCCTGCCAGGCTCCGGCGGCCTCGAGCGCCTGCGATCGCTCCAGCCAGCGGGGCTCGGGCGAAGGCGGCGGCTCCGCCAGGACCGGCGGACGGCCCCGGGCCGATAGCTCCCGCGCCCAGTCCGCGGGCAGCGCGATGTTCAGGCCCTGGCCTGGGCCGAGCATGCCGGTGGTGATGCCGACCAGCCGTCCCTGGGCATCGAAGAGGCCGCCGCCGCTGGAGCCTGGCGACAGCACTGCGCTGGCCAGGAGCACGCGTTCGCCCTGCAGGGTCGCGAACGCAGTGACCAGCCCGCTGCTCACCGACAGCCCGAAGCCCAGCGGATTGCCGACCGCATGCACCCGCTCCCCGGGGACCACATCGGAAAGGTCGCGCAGTCCTGCCGGCCGCCCGGCGGGCTGCTGCGTCTCCAGCAGACAGAGGTCGCGCGAGGGGTCCTGAAGCGTCCAGCGGGCCGGATGGGTGGCCGGACCCGAGACCACCTCGATCCGGTCGGCGTCTCGGATCACATGGCAATTGGTGACGATCCGGGTCGCTTCGAGCAGGACACCGCTGCCCTGGCTGCCGCGCCGGCCTTCCCCGGCGTGGCCGATCACTGTGACGACCGATCCGGAGACGCGCTCGAACACGGCGCGCGCCTCGTCCTGCTGCGCGTGCAGCTGCGCAGGGCTCTGCAACAGCGCGGCCAGCAGCAGCGCGGCCGTTCCCGGCAGGCGGCGGCCCGGCAGCAGGCTCACCGTTCGCCCTCCGTGTCCTGGTAGGGCGCGATGGTCGCGCGATAGCTGCGCTCCGCCGCGTCCGCGTCCAGCGCGCGCAGCTGGCCGTGCGCGCGAAGCACGTCCTGGCGGCGTCCCGCGGCGTGATACTGCTCGATCAGCAGCGCCCAGGCGCGCGGCTGCTTCGGCTCGATGGACAGAGAGCGCTCCAGCGCGGCGATGCTGTCTTCGGTCCGGGTGAGCGCTGCGCTGGCCATGCCCAGCTGGCGCCACGCGCCAGCGTCCGCTGGCCGTTCGGCGACCAGCTCGCGGTCCAGCGCGAGCGCTTCTTCCAGGTGTCCGCCGTCCTTGAGCGACACTGCGAGCCAGAAGCGGCGCTCCGCTGCGCCGGGCGCCAGCCGCACCGCCTCGCGATGCGCCGCGATCGATTCCGGAAAGCGATGCAGCCGGTGATGCAGCCGGCCCAG
>JBKHVS010000139.1:0-8138 GCA_046569945.1 Gammaproteobacteria bacterium
CGAACCAGAGGTGCATCATCCGGTACAGCGCATGCGCGACGCCCGATCGCTCCAGCAGCATCGCCATGAACACGTAGAGCGGTATCGCGATCAGCGTGAAGCTGGTCATCGACTCCCAGAATTTCGAGGCCACGATGTAGAAGCTCACCGGGCCCATCGAGAAGAACAGGAAGATGATCGAGATGCCGCCCAGCGTGAAGGCCAGCGGTACCCCGAGCAGCAGGAAGAAGAGCAGCGACCCGAAGAACAGGAAGGTGATGATTTCGACCGACACGTTGGCTCCCTGGTCTCAGTGCGCGGGTTGATCGGAGGCCTGCTTGCCGAAGACCGCTTCGTCGTTCGGCAGCCCCATCAGCACGCGGACGTCCGACACCAGCCGGATGATTCCCTGCAGCAGCACGAGCACGCCGGCCACCGGCACCGCGAGCTTCACGGGCCAGATCTGCGGATTCCAGATGCTCTGCGAGGTCTCCAGCTTCATGGCCGACTCCCAGGCCATCGAGCTGCCCTGCCAGATCAGCACCGCCAGGAACAGGAAGAACAGCAGCGAGGTGCAGACGTCGACGAGCGCCTTGCGCTTGACGGAATAGCTGCCGTAGAAGATGTCGACGTTGACGTGGCCGCGCTCGGCCAGCAGCCAGCCACCGGCGATGACGCCGTAGACGCCGAAGACGAGCTGCGTGAGCTCGGAGGTCCAGATGCTCGGCCGGCCGATGGCATAGCGCATGGCGACGTCGATCAGCAGCATGGCGAACATGGGCAGGACCAGCCAGGCGGCAGTCCGCGCGATCCAGTGGTTTAGGGTCGTGACCGCCCTGGCGAATTTGAGGAACATCTGGGCACCCTTGGTACGTGGGCTAGGCACGAAGCCGCGCCCGGCGGTTCAGGCCCGGCGCGGCGGTTCAGGCAATGAGATCGGCTGCGGCAACGGGCCCGGAGGGCCTGCCGCAGCCTGCACCGCGGCTCACACGTAGCCGAGGTCCTTCATCAGCGTCTTGAGCGCCGCGGCGCCCTTCTTCGCGCGCTCGCCCTTGGCCTCTTCCTTGGCGAGGATGGTATCCGAGGCCTCGGCGAACTTCTTCTGCACCGCGTCGGGCCACTGGACGACCTCGACCTTCATGGACGTGCGGCCCCTGGTCAGCGCGATCGCTTCCTTGTGCTGGTACTCGGCGGTGCGGCTGAAGAAGCGCTCTTCGGCCAGCGACATGAGGATCAGGCGCAGGTCGGCCGGCAGCTTCTCGACGGCCGCCTTGTTGAAGACGTAGCAGTCGGTGGTGATGCCCAGCGCCGGCTTCATGTGATAGCGGGCAACCTCCCAGAGCTTCATGGTCAGCGCGCCCTGCGCCGCGCCCCAGTGCGCGCCGTCGACCACGCCGGTGGAAATCGCCTGGTAGAGCTCCGGACCCGCGACCTGCGTGGGCGAGGCGCCGGCGAGCGCGAGGTAGTCGAGCATCGAACCGGCCGAGCGCAGCTTGAGCGACTTGAAGTCGTCCATGCTGTTGATCTTCTTGTTGACGACCAGCTCGGTGGTGTAGGCCTTCTCGGTCCGGTAGATCACGCCCTTGGGCGCGAGCTCCTCGTTGACCAGCGCCTCCACGCCCATGTTCTTGAGGAGGTGCGCCATTTCCCAGGGCTCGCGCAGCGTGCCCGGCACACCATAGGCCAGGCCCATGGCCTGCGCCTCGCCGAGGATGTAGGCGGCCGACATGGTGCCCATCTCGACGACGCCGCGCGAGACGATGTTGTAGATCTCGCGGTCCTTGGCGAGTTCACCGGCGCCGAAGAGCTGCATCTTGAAGCGGCCGCCGGAGCGCTTGCCGAGCTCGGCGGCGAACCACTCGAGGCTGTCCTTGAAGGAAGCCGACGCCTTGGGCCAGTGCGCCTGCACCTTCCAGGTGACGCTGGACTGGGCCCGGGCGGTGCCGATGACCGCCGGGGCCGCGGCCAGCGCAACCGAGGACTTCAGCAGGGTTCGCCGGTTCAGGGTGCTGTCCTTGTTCGTCATGTATGTCTCTCCTGTTCAATGCCGATCGGCTCGGCTGGGGGCCTTTGCCTGACCGGGCATGGGAACACGCAGGCATCGGGACGTCAACCTGCTGGCATCCCGAGTGAAATCCGGAAAGAGCCGCCGTCCGGTGGGTTTCCCGTGCCGATAAGATCCGCCGATGAACCGCGGAACCGCACTGCCTGAGGGAATCCGCTCCATCGCCGACGTGGAGGCGGTCGAGCGCGCCGGCGAGCGCCACGAGCTGCCCTGCGGCGACGGCACGATGGCCTGCCGGCGCTGGGGCGAGGGTGCGCCTGTGGTGCTGCTTCACGGCGGATCCGGCAGCTGGAACCACTGGGTGCGCAACATCGCCGCGCTGGTGCGGGCGGGCCGGCAGGTCTGGATCCCGGATCTCCCGGGCTTCGGGGAGTCGGCGCGCCCGCCGCGCGGCGGCGACGCCGATGCCCTGCCCGGACCGATGGAGGCCGCGCTGCAGCAGCTGCTGGGCGATGCGCCAGTGGACCTGGTCGGATTCTCCTTCGGCAGCATGGTCGCGGTGTTCATGGCGGCGCAGCGGCCGGAGCGCGTCCGGCGGCTGGTGATCTCAGGCGCGCCGGCGCTCGGCATCAACCCGGAATGGAAACTGGTCCTGAAGCCCTGGACCCACCTGCCGCCGGGCGATGAGCTCGACGCGGTGCTGAGGGAGAACCTGGCCACGCTGATGCTGGCCCGCCCGGAATCGATCGACGCGCTGGCGCTGGCGCTGCATGCGGCGAACCTGCCGCGGGACCGGATGAAGCTGCGCCGGCTGGCGAAGACCGACATCCTCCGGCGCACGCTGCCGCAGCTGACCTGCCCGGTCCACGGCATCTGGGGCGCAGACGATGCGCTCTACCGCGGCGTGCAGCAGCGCCTGGAACCGGCGCTGGCGCTGGCGCCCGGCTTCCGCTCGCTGGCACTGATCCCCGGCGCCGGGCACTGGGTGCAGTTCGAGCGCGCCGAGGCATTCGACCGGGCGCTGGCGGAGGCGCTGGGCCCCGCGTGAGGGCGCGCCGCGACAGCGCGAGCGCCACCGCGGCCAGCGGCGCCCGGCGCCCGGAACGGCCGCGCAGGATTCAGTCCAGCTCGAACCCGAGAGCCCGAAGGGCTTCGCCCAGCCGATGGCGCCCCGACAGGCTCCCGGGCCCGGACACGCGCTCGCTGGCCTGCCGCGACCAGGGAATCTCCTTCATCGACTGGCTTCGCTGGAAGCCCTGCATCACGCCGTCGTAGTCGCGGACCGAGGGCGCCTCGGCATCGTCGTCGGGCCGGTAGGTCTCCCGATGCAGGACGACCGCCTGCGACAGGCGTGGCTTCATCGCGGCGGGTCGCATCGGATCCGGCCGGCCGACGGTGAGGCCGAAGACGGGAAACACGCGCGGCGGCAACCTCAGTTCCGCAGCGACCTCCTCCGGCTTGTTGCGCATCGCGCCGATGTAGCAGGTGCCCAGGCCCATTGCCTCCGCGGCGAGCACGGCGTTCTGGGCGGCGAGGGCCGCATCGATGACGGCCACCAGGAACATCTCCAGGTAGCGGTTGCCATCGGAGGGCAGCCCGCAGCGGCCGGCGCCGCGGTCGAGACGCGAGAGGTCTGCGAGCCAGACCAGGAGCAGCGGCGCCTCGCGGATGTGCGCCTGCGAACCAGCGAAGCCTGCGAGCCGCGCCTTGCGCTCGCGATCCTCCACCGCGATCACGCTCCAGGCCTGCAGGTTTGCCGAGGTGGCGGCCGACTGCGCCGCCGCCATCAACGCAGCCAGCACGCCGGGAGCGAGCGGCTCGTCGAGATAGGCACGCACCGTGCGATGGGCCAGCAGGTGCTCGAGGATCGACGACGCGCCGGCGGCGTCGGGAGCTTCGGCGACGCGACCGTAGCGGTCGCTCCATAGCTTGTGGAGTCGAGTCATGACGGGCCTGATGCTCCTTGGGGTGGCAGGAAAGGGGAACTCCGGAAGCCTACCGGGAGCCGCTGCTGCGCCGACCTAGCCGGTCTCGGAAATCCACCGCCCGGGCGCGGCGCGGCGAACGCGCAGCCGTGGACGCGGTCCGGTGCGCGCCGCATCATGCGGGACGAGCAGGCCCTCCGCGGCCCTGCAAGAGCGCGAACGGAAAGGAGACCCCGATGCCCGACATGGATACGACGCAACTGGTCCGCTGGCTCGCCGACCTCGAGGCGATCAGGCAGCTCAAGCACAGGTACTGCGAACTGTGCGACGACGGCTACGACGCCGACCCGCTGGCTGAACTGTTCACCGAAGATGCGGTCTGGGACGGCGGTCCGATCGGCGCGCATTCCGGCCGCGAGGCGATCAGGCGCTTCTTCCAGGGCTCGCCGGCGCGCGTGCCGTTCGCGCTGCACATGGTGACGAACCCGATCATCGAGGTCGACGGCGACTCGGCCACGGGGCGCTGGTACCTCTGGGAGCCGCTCGTCTATGCGCTGCCGGACGGCGAGCAGGCCTGGTGGATGTCGGCGCGCTACGACGACCGCTACCGGCGGACCGCGGACGGCTGGAAGTTCGAGCGCGTGACGATCACGATGAAGATGCTCGCGCCCTACGAGAAGGGCTGGGGCGGCGCGCGGATCACCGACGTCTATGCCGGCATCCGGCAGTCCGGTGGCGCCCCGAAGACCTGAGAGGCCCAGCCCGCGCCGCCCTGCTCAGCGCAGTGCAGCCGCGAGCACGCCGACGATCGCCTCGGCGAGTCGTGCCGGGCGAGTCACCTCCGCGCAGGCTCCCGGCGGGAACGCGCGACGCAGCGCATCGCGGCGGGCCGCAGGCGCCGTGGTGTCCAGGTCGAGGCAGGCCACTGCGACGCCACGCCGGCGCACCTCCCCGACCGCCACGCGCAGGTCCTCGAGCAGGTAGCGCCTGTCGTGCACGTCGACGTCGTGCGGCTCGCCGTCGGTGAGCAGCAGCACGAGCCGGCGCGCGTTCGGACGGCGCGCGAGCGCCGCCCCGGCATGGCGCAGCGCAGGACCGACGCGGGTCGACAATGCGCTGCGCAGAGCCGCTGCCCGCTCCAGCACGAGCGGGTCGCCGGTCTCCTGGCCAAACTCCTTCACGCGCTCCATCCGGACCGCGTGGCGACCGTCCGAGGCAAAGGCACGGATCGCGCAGTCGTGGCCCGTCCGGTCGAGCGCGTCGGCGCAGGCCAGCGCAGCCAGGCGTTCCGCCTGCAGCAGGGTGCGCGCGCCGGCGTGCGCCGCGCGCGCGGTGGAGGCCGAGGCATCGACCAGGATCGTCACGGCGAGCGGATCGCTGCCTTCCTCCGGACGCAGGTGGACGCGCGGATCCGGGGACACGCGCATGCGCCGCGCGACGCCGGCGTCGACCAGCGCGCCGATGTGGAAGCCGTCGCCGTCGGGCGCACGGCGCGGACGCGCACGGGACCGAAGCGCACCTTCCGCACGCAGGAGGCTGCGCAGCCGACGCGCCAGCGCCGCCTCGCCGTCGAGCTCATCGCGAAGCTGCCGGCAGGCCTGCGCGCTCGCCTCGGCGGCTGGCTCGCCCTCCAGCACCGTGGCCCAGGCCGGCCGGTGGCGCCCGATCAGCCGGTCCCACTCCGGATACCGGGTGGCGCTGGCGCCGGCCGCCTGGCCAGGCTCCTCGCCCGCGGAGCGATCCTCGGCCGGCACCTCGGCACCGACACCGGCCTGCGCAGGCGCCGCGTCGCGCGAAGCGCCGCCATCGCCGTCGCTGCGGCGCGCGCCGCTCTCCGAGGCCTGGAGCGCCACCGACGAGGGCGGCAGGGCCTCGTCGAAGGTCCAAAGGTGGCTGTTGTCGTCGCGGTACTCCGGCTCGACCAGGTACCTGCGCGCGTTGAACTGCAGCCGCATCTGGCCGATGTCGTTGCCCAGCAGCGAGGCCGCGCGGCGCAGGGAGGCGGCATCAACGAGCGCGAGCCCGCGCGCCTCCGGTCCGTCGAAGAACAGGCCGCGCCCCGTCTGCACCCACGGGTGCGGATCGTGCCAGGTGGGGTCGAGCAGGACACGGGCGAGCCGCGCCATCAGCGTCTCGAAGTCGCTCGCACTGTCCGGCCCCGCCCGGTGGAAGGCGAGCCACAGCGCCCGCAGGCCCGGCAGCTCGCGTGCGGCCAGCCATTCGACGCGGGCGTCCTCGAACAGGCCTGCGAGCGCCAGCTGCGCCGGCTCGAGCGACCCGCGCGCCTGGCGCGGCCCCCCATGGGCGAGATGCGCGCCCGCGTGCGCGGCGCTGGCCAGGCGCAGGCGGCGCGCGAGCGCCGGCTCGAGCGCGCACTCCGGCAGGTGCAGCGCTCCCGCGGCGAGGACCGCACGCGGGGCCCGCGACGCGAGCGTCGCGATCGCCGGCGGCTCGGCCTGCCACAGCGCGCGCAGGTAGGCGCGCAGCACCCGCGGTGTGCGACGGTCGGGCGAAGCCGGAACCGGATCGCGCACCGGCTGCGACGGGCCGGCGCCAGAGCGCTCGCGTGCAGCCGGCATCATCGGATCAGGCGAAGCTCGCCTCCACGGCAGCCCGCAGGGCCTCGATCAGCTCGGGATCGTCGGTCAGCGGCAGCACGACCGCCTGCAGGCAGGCGGCGCGGCGCGCCACGCCGCCGCGCACCAGCCCTGCCGCGTGCACCAGCATCCTCGTCGAGGCGCCCTCGTCGAGGCCCTCGCCCGCCAGGCGCCGGGTACGCTGCGCGAGCGCGACCAGCTGCGCGGCGAGTGCCGGCTCCACGCCCGCCTCGTGCGCGACGATGCGCGCCTCGGCGTCGGGCGCCGGATAGCCGAACTCCAGCGCGGTGAAGCGCTGCCGCGTCGACGGCTTGAGCTGCTTGTGCATGCCCTGGTAGCCGGGGTTGTAGGACACCACCAGCTGGAAGTCCGGATGCGCGTGCAGCAGCTCGTTGCGCTTCTCGAGCGGCAGCACGCGGCGCGAATCGGTCAGCGGGTGCAGCACGACCGTGGTGTCGGGCCGCGCCTCCACGATCTCGTCCAGGTAGCAGATCGCACCGTGGCGCGCGGCCAGCGTCAGCGGCCCGTCGTGCCAGCGAGTTCCCTCGGCGTCGAGCAGCCAGCGGCCGACGAGGTCGCCCGCCGTGAGGTCCTCGTGGCAGCTGACGGTGACCAGCGGGCGGCCCAGCCGCCAGGCCATGTGCTCGACGAAGCGGGTCTTGCCGCAGCCGGTGGGGCCCTTGAGCAGCACCGGCAGCCGCAGCGCGTAGGCGGCCTCGAAGGAGGCCACCTCATCGGCCACCGGCAGGTACCAGGGTTCGGCACGCTGCCGCCATTCGGCCAGCGGGTCGTGTGTGATCGGCAGGGCGCTCAAGGGCAGGCTCGGTTCGGTTCGATGTCGTTTCCGGCCGGGCGCGGGCCCGGCACCGGAAACGGTGGCTCAGCGATGCCCGGCGGTGTCGGGGTTCGGGATGCCCTCGATCGGACACTCCTCGGTGCCGACCGTGCTGCGCGTGATCGACTCGACCATCTCGCGGGTGCCCTCGGGGTCGTTGACCCACTTCGCATAGAAGTCGTAGGGGCAGGCGGCCACGCCCTTGTCGCCCTCGCGCGAGTTGATCTTGCCGGTATAGCCGCGATGCAGCAGCTTGAACAGGTGGTTCTCCGATTGCCCGTTCTTGCGGAAGTCGCGGATCAGGCCCTTGGAGAGCGCGGCGTACTGGATGCCGTAGTCCTCCTCGCCGCACTCGCCGAGCGTGCGGCCGTCGAAGCCGATGATCGCGGAGTGGCCGAAGTAGGAGTACACGCCGTCGAAGCCCGAGGCATTGGCCACCGCCACGTAGCAGTTGTTGGCCCAGGCCATGGCCTTGGCCATGATCACCTGCTGGTCCTTGGCCGGATACATGTAGCCCTGGCAGCGCACGATGAGCTCGGCGCCCTTCATCGCGCAGTCGCGCCAGATCTCCGGGTAGTTGCCGTCGTCGCAGATGATCAGGCTGATCTTCAGCCCCTTGGGCCCTTCGGACACGTAGGTGCAGTCGCCCGGATACCAGCCCTCGATCGGCACCCAGGGCATGATCTTGCGGTACTTCTGAACGATCTCGCCCTGGTCGTTCATCAGGATCAGCGTGTTGTAGGGCGCCGTGGTGGGGTGTTCTTCATGGCGCTCGCCGGTCAGCGAGAACACGCCCC
>JBKHVS010000140.1:0-8020 GCA_046569945.1 Gammaproteobacteria bacterium
GGCGTTCCGGTCGAGCCCGACGGCGCCTTCTACGTCTACGTCGATTGCAGCCGCTTCAGCGACGACAGCTCGGCCTTCGCCGAAGAACTGCTGCACAACGCCTGGGTGTCGCTGGTGCCTGGAGACGATTTCGGCGACAACCAGCCCAAGCGCTACCTGCGGCTGTCCTACGCAACCTCGATGGAGCACCTCGAAGAGGCAGTGGACAGGATCCGCCGTTACCTGGGGGAACGCGAACGGCCCTGAGAAGGGCCGCGAGAAGGGTCGTGAGACGGGCTGTGACGGATCTGCGTCGCAACCGAGCGCCAAGGCAGCGCGGGCTCGGAGCCCGCGAAGCTCAGATGTCGCGCACGGCTCCGCCGTCGAGCGCGCCCACCGGATCCGGCGCCTGCGCCGGCCGCTCGTCGCCCGAAGCCGGCGTGCTGACGTCCACCCAGGGCCGGAACGTCACGTCTGCGGTGCGCGCCGAAGCGCCTTCGGCTTCGGCCTGCCCGCCCTGCGGCGCGACGGCATCGCCAGCCCGTGCAGCGGCCCCGGCAGCCGAGACCTCGATCATCCGCGCCGGCTCGGCGCGGGCCATAAGCTGCGGACTCCTGGACGGCTGGGCGCGTCCGGTCGCAGCAGCCGCGATGCGCTCGCGCTCGAACAGCACCTTCGCCCCGTAGCCGCCGTCGTGCGGCAGCAGCGCCGCCCCGACGTAGTATTTCAGCCCGTTCTCGACGCTGCCGGTGCGCTTGACGTACTCCTTCAGGATCTGCGTGCCCACCCGCATGTTGGCCAGAGGATCGAAGGCGGCGGAAACCCCGCCGAACGGAGCGAACTTCTCCTTGTGCACCCGGGTGAGGACCTGCATCAGGCCCTGCGCACCCTTGTTGCTCTGGGCCTTGGGATTGAAGGACGACTCCACCGAGATCACCGCGAGCACCAGCAGCGGATCGAGCTTGGCCTCCCGCGCGACCTGGTAGGCATGGGCCACGAACAGCTGCGTCTGGTCCATCGCAACCCTGTACCTGCGTGCGATGAAGCGCGCCACGTTCTCCTGCTCGGCCGTCAGCGAGGCCGGGTGGCGCTTGTGCGAAGCTGTCTTCGCCGCGAGGACCGGCGAAACACCCGACAGCGCGTCCCCGGCGGGCTCGGCCGCGCCAATGGCCACCGTCTCGACGGCGCCGTCGAGCTCGGGGGCATAATGCACGGCGCTGCTTCCGACCACGAACGCGAGCGTGGCGATGAGCGGCACACCGGCCCTTGCGAGTCGCCCGGCCGGGATGGCGCGAGCGAGCGTTTCGAACTTATATCCGTTCCGATGCCGATTCAGCATGGCGACTCCCTGAGGCGCGAAGCCGGGCAGGCACGTTCATGCGGCAGGCGCCGCGGAACGATCTCGTTGCCTTCACCCGGTCGGACCCGCCAAGCGGCTGGGTCCAGTAAGACGCTCGTTCGCGAGCCGCTGCTCGCCGAGTCTGATCTGGAAGAGGCCCTGAGCTGCGGACCCCGTGAATTTCGGCGGATTCTAGGTACCGACGAACGGTCGGTCAACGGCGACAAGCGAAGCTTCAGCACTATATTGCACTGATTCTGGCCCCAGACGATGAAATACACCGACCTGAGAGACTTCATGCACCAACTCGGTGCAATCGGCGAACTCAAACGCATCTCGACCCCGCTCTCGCCCCGCCTCGAGATGACCGAGGTCGCAGATCGGGTGCTCAGGGCCGAGGGACCGGCGCTGCTGTTCGAGCGCCCCGAGGACGCCGGCCGCCAGTACCGGATGCCGGTGCTGGCCAACCTCTTCGGGACGCCCAGACGCGTTGCGCTCGGCATGGGCCAGGAATCGACCGGGGCGCTGCGCGAGGTCGGCAGGCTGCTGGCCTACCTGAAGGAGCCGGATCCGCCGAAGGGATTCCGCGACGCCTGGGAGAAGTGGCCGGTGCTCAAGCAGGTGCTGAACATGGCACCGAAGGAGCTGTCCTCGGGCCCCTGCCAGGAAGTCGTCCGCGAAGGCAGCGCGGTCGATCTCGGGGAGATCCCGGTCCAGACCTGCTGGCCCGGCGACGCCGCCCCGCTGATCACCTGGGGGCTCGTCATCACCCGCGGCCCCAGGCGCCCGCGGCAGAACCTCGGCATCTACCGCCAGCAGGTGATCGCGCCGAACAAGACCATCATGCGCTGGCTCGCGCACCGGGGCGGCGCGCTGGATTTCCGCGAGCACGCCCAGGCCTCGCCGGACAAGCCTTTCCCGATCGCGGTCGCCCTTGGCGCCGACCCCGCCACCATCCTCGGCGCGGTCACGCCAGTGCCCGACAGCCTGTCCGAGTACCAGTTCGCCGGGCTGCTGCGCGGCGCGAAGACCGAACTGGTGAAGTGCCTCGGCAGCGATCTGCGGGTGCCCGCGCGCGCCGAGATCGTGCTCGAAGGCAGCATCCGCCCCGATCCCGACGGCATCGCCACCCGGGCCAACGCCGCAGCCCTCGGCTGGACCGGAGAGCTCCCGCCCGCGGCCCGCACCGGCTTCGAGATGGCGCTCGAGGGCCCCTATGGCGACCACACCGGCTACTACAACGAGCAGGACTGGTTCCCGGTGTTCGCGATCGACCGCATCACGATGCGGCGCGATCCGATCTACCACTCCACCTACACCGGCAAGCCGCCCGACGAACCCGCGGTGCTGGGGGTGGCGCTCAACGAGGTGTTCGTCCCGATCCTGCAGAAGCAGTTCCCCGAGATCGTCGACTTCCACCTCCCGCCAGAGGGCTGCTCCTACCGGATGGCGGTGGTGTCGATGCGCAAGCAGTACCCGGGACACGCCAAGCGCGTGATGTTCGGCATCTGGAGCTTCCTGCGGCAGTTCATGTACACGAAGTTCATCGTGGTGGTCGACGACGACGTGGACCCCCGGGACTGGAAGGAAGTGATCTGGGCCATCACCACCCGGATGGACCCGGCGCGCGACACGACCCTGGTGGAGAACACCCCGATCGACTACCTGGATTTCGCCTCGCCGGTGTCGGGGCTGGGATCGAAGATGGGCCTGGACGCCACCAACAAATGGCCCGGCGAGACGAGCCGCGAATGGGGCCGCGCGATCTCGATGGATGCGCGGGTCAAGGGGAGGATCGACGCCCTCTGGGGGGAATTGGGCCTCTGACCCGAAAACCCGCGCCGCCGCACCCGCGCCTGGCCAGCAGCGCTGGCGCCATGCACAACGCCAGCAGCGCCACCAGCCTCGGCCAGTCGAGCGGGCTGTCGAACGCTCCGATCACCAGCAGGCCCGTCAGCGAGGCCGTGATCGCGGCACGCAGTGCAGGTTCGCCGCCCGCTCCTCGAAGGCGCCCCAATCCCCTCGCGATCGCGAGCAGCAGCATCGCAGCGGCGAACAGGCCGAGCAGCCCCTGCTCGAAGAGCGTCTGCACCGCGACGTTGTGCGTTCGCCAGGCGAGGTGCGTGTCGGATGTCATGAACCAGCCGTCCAGTCCATGATCAAAGCTGCCGTTGTAGAGCAGATCAACCCCACCGTCGCGAAGCGAAAGCCCGGAGATCTCCAGGCCCGCGCCGAAGCTCGCGTTGTGCAGGGACAGCGACACCGGCGCTGGCAACCATCCAACCCCGCGAACGGGGCCCGGAGCCTGGACCTCGACAGTGAACTCGCGCCACTTCGCGCCTGCTTCGACGGCAGCCCAGCGGCAACCCATCGAGTACATCATCGATTTGACGCACAGGGCAGCATTCAGGCGTCCCGCTTCGCCGAGCGCCCGCACCCTGCCCTGTAGCGAAAGCACCCCGTCGGGACGCTCGCGCAGGCGCTGGTCCAGGTACAGGCCGCCACCACCGGTCAGCACGAGTCGTGCGGGCACCCCGGCTACGGCCGGCGCGCGCATGTAGGCCGGCAGCCGATCCTCGATCGCGTGATTCAGGTAGTGAAGACGAGGATAGCTGCCTAGCCCGGCGCCCAGCAGCAGGCCCACGGCATCCGGTTCGATCATCCTGAGCGTTCGATCCCAATGGGCCAGACGAACCGGCAGATCTTGGAGGCTGGACGCGAATCGCGACAGAAGCAAGGGCGACAGGCCGCTCGCGAACGCTACGGCAGCAGCCAGAGCGACCGCCGCGCCAGCGATGGCGAGCGCTACGACGGAGCGCCGCGTGGACCCCAAGACGCGCGCGCCCCCCCCACGCCACCAGGCCCAGGCGAATACAAGCATCGACAGCAGCCAGGCGGCAGCAGCAGCGCGCGAGGCGGTAAGCCAAAGCGCGACCATGCCGCAGGAAACGAGCAGCACGCAGGCTGCGCGGGCGACGCCGACACGTGCCATGGCTGCACCGGCGACTGCCCAGGGCGCCAGCACCACCGGCAGGACTTCCAGGTAGGCGCCTCCGGTATGGGTGGCCGAAACCATCCCTGCCGCCCGGAAGATCGTCGAGAGCTCGGGAGTTCCCAGGAACCAGAGGCGCTCGGCGAGCACACCTGCGATCACCGCGGCCAGGCCCGCGGCCAGACCCCAGACGAGCAGCCTGCGCGCGCCGGGAGTCTTGAGATCCCGCGCAAGCAGCCAGAGCAGCAAGGCCGCCCACCCGTACCCCTTGGCAATCCGCAATGCATTGCCCTGGCCGAGGTAGCTGGTGAACGCGTTCGCATCGAGCGGCCCGGCGGAAAGGAATCCGAGCGCAGCGCTGGCGCCGACGGACAGCGCCATCGCGGCCATCGCAAGCCGCGCCGTCCTCCCAATGGGTCCCGCGGACGCGCCTGCGGAAGCCTCTGCGGCCCTCGCAGGCGACCAGGTCAGCAGCCGCACCCCGACCGTGACCGCGAGCAAGGCATCGAATTCGTCCCAGAACAAGCGTCCGCTCCAGGGTGCCAAGTCGATCGAAGGCAGCGCCAGCGGCACCACGACCAGGTAAAGGCGCGGATGGCGCGCCAGCAGCAACGCGTATGCGGTCAGCCCCAGCCCCAGGATCCAGCGCCCGAGCGGGAAGGCGACCACCGTGGCCACCGCGGCCAGGAGCATTACCAGGGCCGCCATCAGGGCCCAGACGCGGGGCGCTGGCCCCGAGCCGGATACATCGTCGGGCTCTACGCGCGAGGCAGGCACCCGATGCGCGCCAGACACCTGGCGCAACAGCAGGCAGGCAGCCCATGCGCTGCCCGCGGCCACCAGCAGCAGGGTGGAATCCGTGTAGCGCGCCTCCAGGAAGACCTTCGCCAGCTCGAACCCCGCCGCCAGCACCGCCGCGACCGCTGGCGCGATCCAGAGAGGCACCTGGTCGCGACGCCGCCACCATGCCCAGGCTGCGATGCCCACCGGGGCATACAGGACCGTGTAGGCGAGCATGCGCATCATGGTGTCGGCATAGGGCGCGTAGTACTGGTGATGGAAGGGCATCCAGACGATCTCACCCACGCGCGCCAGGCCGGCGTCCAGCCCGAGGAAGCCGGACCTGAACCAGCCCCCCGCGTATGCGAGCGCAAGCAGGTAGGGCAGCGACAGCGCCAGCACCGCTGGGCGTCCAAGCCGATCGAGATCCAGTGCAATCAGACGGCCTCGCTGCGCGTGCAGCGCAACGCCTCCCAGCATCCCCGCGGTGCGCAACAGCAGCGAGACGCCCTCGCTCACCCCGCTCACCATCGGAAAGTGCAGCCCCTCGATGACAACGGAGATGATCGTCGCCACGAGCGCCGCGCGCCCCCACGGAGGCCGCCGACCCCGGTGCCGATCGGCGAACCACCATCCGCAGGGCATGGCAGCCCCGAACAGCGCCAGGTACTTGACGTGGCAGGGCGCTGCGCCGCATCGGCCGGCCATCACCCACCAGGCGAACTGCCCACCGTCGAGCTTCTGCCCGAACTCCGCGGCGCTCGTCACGAAATCCAGTGGCAGCAGGGACAGCACCAGGTACAGCAGCACATATGCGCCGAGCGCGGCCCGCATCGACACCGGTCCACCGCTGGCGACAAGCCTCCGCCAGTCACGAAGCCGGTCGCCGAAGCCGCTCCACAGCAGCGCACCGACGAGCACGCCGACGGACTCCGCGAGCAGGTTGTTCAGTGAGACGGTGCGCCCGGGAAACCATAGCTGCGCCACGTTGACCGCCAGCCCCCAGCCTGTGCCCAGCACCCACGCGGCCAGTGCCGCGGGGAGCCGCGCGCGCCCCCAGGCACGTGGCGAGAGGACCGCGGCGAGCAGCAGGCCGAGCGGGAGGAACATCAGCGCGCGCGACACCAGCGCCACGTTCTGGTCTATACCCAGCACCAGCCAAGGCATCGCCAGCGCGCGGCGAAGAGCCTCGGCCAGCGGCAGCGGCTCGTAGGCATAAGGGATGAACAGCAGATGCGCGACGAGCGCGGCATGGAGCAGCGCGAGCAAGGCGGCCATGCCTCTCGCGCCGCGGACGGGATCACCCGTTCCCATGCACCCACCTCAGGAAGCGGTCCTGCGCCGCCGGCGCCGCGGCCGCGCGCGGTCCGTTCACGATGAACACCACCGCGTGGCGTCGCCCTGAAGCCGCGTCGACGTAGCCTGCGATCGCGCGGACGTCGGCGAGGCTGCCGGTCTTGATCCAGGCGCGGCCGGCCACCGGATGGTCGGCGAGCCTTCGCTTCATCGTGCCGTCGACCCCGACGACCGGCAGCGAGTCGCGCAGCAGGTCGGCGTGCGGGCCTGAGGCCGCGTGCTGGAGCAGGCGGGCGAGGCCGGCCGCACCGACGCGCTCGCTGCGCGACAGCCCCGATCCGTTCTCGACGTGCAGGCCGGGCAGGTCCAGCCCCTGGTCGGCCAGCCAGCGCGCCAGCACTTCGCGGGCCCCGGCAACGGTCGCAGGGCGCACTCCGGCGGCCACCGCAATCTCCAGGAGGAGCTGGCGCGCCATCACGTTGTTGCTGAACTTGTTCACGTCACGGACCACGTCGGCCAGTGTCCTCGGCGAGATCCACTCGATCCAGGGCGCCCCCCGCGCCGCGCCCTCCTCGACCCGCACTCTGCCCTCCCAGACGCCGCCGGCCGCCTGCCAGGCGGCGCGGAACAGCGCGCCGATGAACTGCTCATGCGTCAGCACCGAGACGAAGGTCCCCTGCTCGCCGCAGGCCGGCGAATAGCGCCCGGACACCCGAATCCGGGGGCCGCGCAGATCGGAGTCGTCGTCACGCACGGTCAGACCCGCCGCGCCGTGACGGCAGGCGCCGCGGACGATCCGCAGATGGTTCTCCACCGGCACGCCGGAAAGCGGCGGATCGAGCGCGATCTGCGCGCCGCCGGCACCCGGCCGCACCACCACCCGCGTCGCCTTGAAGTTCATCAGCATCGCGTGCGGCAGGACGTTATACGGCTGCGAGAGATCGAGGTCGAAACGCTCTACGCTCTCTCGGCCGATGTCGTAGCGCCGGTCGTCGATCACCAGCGACCCGCGGATCTCGCGCAGACCGGCACTGCGCATCGCCTCGGCGAAGGCGCCGAGATCCTCGATGACCAGCTTGGGATCGCCGCCGCCATGCAGGACCAGATCGCCATTCAGGACCCCATCGCGCAGTTCGCCGCGCAGGTGCACGCCGGTGCGCCAGCGGTGCTCCGGCCCCAGCACGGACAGGGCTGCCAGCGTGGTCACGATCTTCATTGTTGAAGCCGGGTTGTAGGCCTGCCCCGAGTCGTGTGCCAGCAGCGGCGGACCGCCATCGACCGGTACCGCGTAGATCCCCACGTCGCTGGGCGCGATCCCTGTGCCCCGCAGCCAGCGGTCGAGCAGCGCGGCGGCCGGCTGCGCTGCGGCCGGCTGCGCGGCGGCGCGGGCCTTGCCCGCAGCAAGGCCCGACAGCGAGGAGGAGAGCACAAGGCAGAGGGCAAGTGCGACGAGGGAGCGCATCGGCCTGATTCTAGTCCGGTGAAACCGGGGTTTCGGATGTGGGCAGGCGCCTGCCCGCCCGCGCGGCCACCCGGCGTTATCCTTGCGGCGGGCCATGCCGGCGTGGCCCGTTCATCCGGGAGGGAGTCAAGGTGCGGCTACAGGACAAGGTGGCGATCGTCACCGGAGGGGC
>JBKHVS010000141.1:0-8015 GCA_046569945.1 Gammaproteobacteria bacterium
CTCCGCGAGCGACTCCGGCAGCGCAGCGCAGTTCACGTGCACCAGCGGCTTGCTGCGCCGGCGCGAGTGCCGGTGCAGCAGCCGCGCGAACAGTTCCTTGCCGACGCCGGTCTCGCCCAGCAGCAGCACCGGCAGCTCCGAGTCGGCCACCACTTCCAGCTCGTGCAGCAGGCGCAGCAGCGTCTCGCTCTGGCCGACGATCTCCAGCTCCTCGCCCTGCTCCGCGGCCGCGCCCTGCCGGGCGCCGCCGCCCGGCGCGCGCGACAGGCGCAGCGCGTGGATCTCTTCCTCCAGCCGGCTGACCCGGATGGCCGCTTCGACCAGCACCGAGCAGCGCAGCAGTTCGGCGCGGGCCGCCTCGTCGAAGGTTCCGGTCTTCAGCGCGTCCAGCGTGAGCGCGCCCCAAAGCCGTCCCTCGACGTAGAGGCTGGCGCCCATGCAGTCGTGCACCGGCAGCGGCTCGCCCACGAGGGTGTCGAGCAGGCCGTCGTAGGGATCGGGAAGCGTGCTGTCACGGTCGAAGCAGGTCACCTCGCGCCGCGACAGGATCGCCGCCAGGCGCGGATGCTGTCCCACGGCGAAGCGCCGGCCGAGCGCCTCTCGCACCAGCCCGTCCACCGCCACCGGCCGCAGGTGCTCCTCCTCGAGCCGCAGCAGGACGACCGCTCCGCAGCGGAAGTGGCCGCGCAGCGTCGTCACCAACCGCTGCAGCCGCACCGCCTGGGGGAGGTCGGCCACCAGGTCCGTCAGCATCAGCGTCTCGATCATGGTCCTGTTTACCCTTTGCGGGTCATTTCGACCGCACATTGCTGCGGTGCATTCTACCCCACGCACTCGCAAGTCATTGATTCATCGACCCCGGAATGCTGGCCCGCAACATGCAATGGAGTGCATGCCTCAACAAGCATGAACGGGATTCGAATGACCCCCTCCGAACAGTCGGCAGCCGGCTGGCGCAAGGGCCCGCCGGCCGCCCTGATAGAGCACATCCTGTCCAGGTACCACGATCGCCACCGCGAGCAGCTCTCCGAGCTGGTCCGCCTGGCGCGCACCGTGGAGCGCGTGCACGGCGACCGTGACGACTGCCCGCCCGGCCTGGCAGACCATCTCGCGGCAATGCAGCAGGAGCTCGAGAGCCACATGCAGAAGGAGGAGCAGGTGCTCTTCCCGCTGCTGGCGCGTGGCTTTCCGCCGCTGGTCCAGGGCCCGATCGCCGTGATGCGCATGGAGCACGAACAGCACGGCCAGGCCCTGCGCGAGCTCGACGCCATCACCCGCGGTAACGCGCTCCCCGCGGACGCCTGCGGCACCTGGCGCGCGCTCCACGACTGCATCGCCGAGTTCCGCGAAGACCTGATGCAGCACATCGCACTTGAAAACGAGGTCCTGTTCAGGGGCCCCGACGACGACGAAGTACCCCAAGACCGGGAGGCCCATCGTGGGTAGGTATCGCAGACTCTGGTTCACCCTCATCGCCGTGCTGGCCGTCACCTTCGGCCTGCTCGGCTACTACGGCGCGGAGGTGTATCGCTCCGCGCCGCCGATCCCCGACAAGGTGGTCACGGCGGACGGCCGAATCCTCTACACCGAGGAAGACATCCTCGACGGCCAGACCGCCTGGCAGTCGGTGGGCGGCATGCAGCTCGGCTCCATCTGGGGCCACGGCGCCTACCAGGCGCCGGACTGGACCGCCGACTGGCTGCATCGCGAGCTGGTCGCCTGGCTCGACCTCGCCGCGGACAAGGCGCACGGCAAGCGCTACGACGAGCTCGACGTCGGCGCCCAGGCCGCGCTGCGCGCGCAGATGAAGGTGGAGTACCGCAACGGGCCCTACGACGCCGCCACCGATACGGCCACCGTGTCGGCGCTGCGCGCGCAGGCGATCGCGCAGACCGCCGCCTACTACGACCGGCTGTTCAGCGACGACCCCGCCCTGCGCGGCTCGCGCGAGAGCTTCGCGATGAAGGAGAACACGCTGCCCAGCGCGGAGCGCCGCGCCAGGATGGCGGGCTTCTTCTTCTGGACCGCCTGGGCCGCCTCCACCGAGCGCCCCGGCACCGACGCGACCTACACCAACAACTGGCCGCACGAGCCGCTGATCGACAACCGGCCCACCGCCGAGAACCTGATCTGGTCGATCGCCAGCGTGGTCGTGATGATGGCCGGTGTGGGCCTGCTGATCTGGGCCTGGGCCTTCATGCGCAAGGAGGAGGAGGAGCCCGCGGCGCCCGCGCACGACCCGCTCACCCGCGTGCCGCTCACGCCCTCGCAGCGCGCGCTGGGCAAGTACCTGTTCCTGGTGGTGGCGCTGTTCGGGCTGCAGGTGCTGCTGGGCGGCTTCACCGCGCACTACACGGTCGAAGGCCAGGAGTTCTACGGCATCGACGTGTCGCAGTGGTTCCCGTACTCGCTGGTGCGCACCTGGCACATCCAGAGCGCACTGTTCTGGATCGCCACCGGCTTCCTGGCCGCGGGCCTGTTCCTCGCGCCGCTGATCAACGGCGGCAAGGACCCGAAGTACCAGAAGCTGGGGGTCGACATCCTCTTCTGGGCGCTGGTCGTCGTGGTCGCCGGCTCCTACACCGGCAACTACCTGGCGATCGCCCAGATCATGCCGCCCGAGCTCAACTTCTGGCTGGGGCACCAGGGCTACGAGTACGTCGATCTCGGCCGCCTCTGGCAGATCGGCAAGTTCACCGGCATCCTCTTCTGGCTGGTGCTGATGCTGCGCGGCATCCTCCCCGCCTTCCGCAACCCCGGCGACAAGAACCTGCTCGCGCTGTTCAGCGCCTCGGTGATCGCCATCGGCCTGTTCTACGGCGCCGGCCTGTTCTACGGCGAGCGCACCCACCTCTCGGTGATGGAGTACTGGCGCTGGTGGGTGGTGCACCTGTGGGTGGAAGGCTTCTTCGAGGTGTTCGCCACCACGGCGCTGGCCTTCGTCTTCTCCACGCTGGGCCTGGTCTCCGCGCGCATGGCCACCACCGCAAGCCTGGCCTCGGCCTCGCTGTTCATGCTGGGCGGCGTGCCCGGCACCTTCCACCACCTGTACTTCGCCGGAACCACGACGCCGGTGATGGCGGTGGGCGCGTCCTTCAGCGCCCTCGAAGTGGTGCCGCTGGTGGTGCTGGGCCACGAAGCCTGGGAGAACTGGAGGCTCAAGGACCGCGCCCCCTGGATGGCCAGGCTGAAATGGCCGCTGATGTGCTTCATCGCGGTGGCCTTCTGGAACATGCTGGGCGCCGGCGTCTTCGGCTTCATGATCAACCCGCCGATCTCGCTGTACTACCTGCAGGGCCTCAACACCACGCCGGTGCATGCGCATGCCGCGCTGTTCGGGGTGTACGGCTTCCTGGCGCTGGGCTTCACGCTGCTGGTGCTGCGCTACATCCGCCCGGAGCTGGTGTTCAGCGAGCGGCTGATGAAGACCGGCTTCTGGTGGCTCAACGCCGGCCTGGTGCTGATGATCGCGACCAGCCTGCTGCCCATCGGCATCTTCCAGTTCCACGCCAGCCTGACCGAGGGCCTCTGGCATGCCCGCAGCGAAGCCTTCCTGCAGCAGCCCTTCCTGGAGACGCTGCGCTGGGTGCGCACCTTCGGCGACGTCGTGTTCATCGTCGGCGCCTTCGCGATGGTCTGGCAGGTGGTGATCGGCCTGCTCGGCTCGCGGGCACCGAAGGAACCGGTGCTCGCCGGCGCGGCTGCGGCCCGTCGCTGAGCGCGATCGGGGGCGGACCGCGGTCCGCCAGCCGAGAGCGCGGCGCGCAGGCGCCGTCACGGGGCGGACAGGTCTTCGGGCCTGCCCGCCCCGCTTCGTTCCAGCGCGCGGCGGCACGCCGGTTTGACGCCCCGGCCCCGGCCGCCCGATGTTCCTTCGCACGCCTTCGCCGCTGCGCGCGCGGCCCTGCCCGTCATGCGGGGTCCGCGGATGCTGACCACCGTCTATCTCGTGGCCATCGCCGCCGAGGCCATGTCCGGAGCCCTCGCGGCAGGCCGGCGCAACATGGACGTGTTCGGCGTCGCCGTGATCGCCTTCGTCACCGCACTGGGCGGTGGAACCGTCCGGGACCTCATTCTCGGCCACTTCCCCATCGGCTGGACCCAGCACCCCGAGTACATCTACCTGGTGATCTCGGCGGGATTGCTGACGATCCTGCTCGCTTCCCACGTCCACCACCTCAAGCGCATCTTCCTGGTGCTCGACGCGATGGGCCTGGTCGCCTTCTCGCTGATCGGCTGCAACGTGGCCCGCGAGATGGGCTACCCGCTGGCGGTCGTCGTGATGTCGGGGATGATCACGGGCATCTTCGGCGGGGTGATCCGTGACGTCCTCTGCAACCAGGTGCCGATCGTGTTCCGGCGGGAGCTGTACGCGAGCGTCTCGCTGGCCGTCTGCCTGCTGTTCCTGGGCCTCGGCGACGCGGGCGTGGCGCCCGACCTGAACACCGCGATCTGCTTCGCCTTCGGCCTGGGGCTGCGCCTGCTTGCGATCTGGCGGGGATGGGGGCTGCCGACCTTCAGCTACCGGGAGCGCTGGGAGTAGCCTGCGCAGGCGTGCCTGCGCATATCGAGACAGGGACGTGCACGACACCGTGCGCCATCGGCTAGCCTGCCGCCAGGATGAACGCAGGAGACCCCCGATGACCGACACCTACTCCACCCTGATCGTCCAGCGCCAGGGCCCCGTGGCCCGCGTGACGCTGAACCGCCCCGACCGCCTGAACGCGCTCGACGATGCGCTGGTCTCGGACCTCACGCGCTTCCTGCGGGCATCGCGCGACGACCACGCACTGCGCGTGATCGTGATGCGCGGCGCCGGCAGCGCCTTCTGCGCCGGCCTCGACCTCAAGAGCGCGAAGACCGGCAGCCAGGCTGGCGGCGTCTCGGACGGGCTGCGCGCGCAACGCCGCATCCGCGACATCATGCTGGAGATGCACCGCTCGCCGCAGGTGATCCTGGCCGCGCTCAACGGACCCGCTGCCGGCGCCGGCATGGGCATCGCGCTGGCCGCGGACCTGCGCATCGCCACGCCGCGCGGCCGCATGAACGCCGCCTTCATCAAGCTGGGCGTCAGCGCCTGCGACATGGGCGTCAGCTACTTCCTGCCGCGCATGCTGGGCACCTCGCTGGCCAAGCACTACATGCTCACCGGCCGCTTCATCGAGCCGCAGCGCGCGCTCGAGCTCGGCCTGGTCAGCGCCGTGGTCGAGGAGGAGGCGCTCGACGCCGAGATCGACGCGCTGCTTGCCGACCTGCTGCGCGCCACCCCGCTGGGGCTGCGCCTGACCAAGGAGGCCTTCGACCACGCGGTGGACATGAACAGCCTGGAATCGGTGCTGGCGCTGGAGGACCGCAACCAGATCCTCGGCGTCCAGGGCGAGGACTTCGCCGAGGGCGTCAGGGCCTTCCTGGAAAAGCGCGAGCCGAGGTACAGCGGAAGCTAGGGAACCCCTGTCCGTTCGAGCAAGGGCCCGCAGCACGCCGGGTTTCACCTTCCATCCACGTTGCCTTACAATCACGTAAGGCAGATGGAGGCCAGCCGATGTCGACCGCAACGATCACCAGCAAAGGTCAGATCACGATCCCGGCGGACGTCCGGCGCGCTCTCGACGTCGGGACCGGAGACCGCGTCGAGTTCGTCCAGGTCGAACCGGGGCGCTTCGAACTGGTCGCGGCCACGCGCTCCGTCCGGGAGCTGAAGGGCCGCTTCGGAAGGCCGGCCCGAGTCGTGAGCATCGAGGAGATGAACGCCGCAATCGAGGCCAAGGGCGCGAGCGCGCGATGATCGGCCTCGACACCAACGTTCTCGTCCGCTATGTGATGCAGGACGATCCGAAGCAGGCGCGGAAGGCCACGGAACTCATCGAGGGCCTGAGCAGCGAAGTCCCGGGATTCGTCCCGCTGGTGGCTCTCGTCGAACTGGTCTGGGTGCTTTCCTCGAGCTATCGCCTGAGCCGAGGCCAGGTGGCGGAAACGCTGGACCTGCTCCTGCGCAGCAGGGAGATCGTCGTCGATCGTGCCGACCTGGTCCTCCAGGCGCAGCGCCGGTTCGCCTCTGGCGGCGCCGACTTCTCGGACTGCCTGATCGAGCGGATCGCGCACGACCAAGGGTGCGCCTCGACGATGACCTTCGACGTGGGCGCAGCCAGGACCGCGGGCATGACGCTGATCACCTGAAGCCATCGCCCGATGGCGCGGCCACGCCGAGCCCTCTTGACCTTGCCACGGCGGCAAGGTTCACACTTCGGGAATCGGGCGGTCTCCGCCTTCACACCCTGACAGGAGTCGACAGATGGTCACCTTCCAAGTCCCTGAAATGAGCTGCAACCATTGCGTCAGGGCGATCACCGAGGCGGTGAAGGCGGTGGATGCCGGCGCGCAGCTGAACTTCGACCTTCCGGCGCGCCGCGTTTCGGTCGAGCCGGCGAGCGCCTCGACGCAGGCGCTGCAGGCGGCGATCGCCGAGGCGGGCTACGAGGCGACTCCGGCCGCTGCCTGACCTGGCCGCACGACTCCGCCGGGCGGGCGACCGCACGAACCCGCCCCGTCGGCGCCCAGCGGCCTCGTCCTGCCGTGCGCCGCGCCCGTCGCGGACGCTGGCGCGTCAGCGGTGCCCGGGCCTGGGCGGCCGGGGCAGCCAGGCGAAGGCTGCGACTCCCGCGGCGAGGACCGCCGCCAGCGCGCCCAGCACCGCTGCCGGGATCGGCAGCGCCGCAGCCTGCGCGGCCTCGGCCGCCAGCCCGGTCAGCCACTGCACCAGCGCCACGCCCAGGAACATCGACATCGTGAACAGCGACAGCGCCCGCCCGGTCATCGTCACCGGATAGGCGCTGCGCACGTCCGCGTACTGCAGCACCATGAAGCCGAGCACCAGCGAGAGCACCACCAGCACCGCCAGGTCGCCGGCCAGCCCCAGCCCGAAGGCCGCCAGCGCGAACAGCGCCGCAGAAGCCAGCCCGTAGCCGACGATCCACCTGCGCCGCGTGCGCTCGCCCGGATCCAGCCGTCCGAACAGCGGCGGCCCGACCAGCGCGACCACCGTCACCAGCACCGCCACGTTGCCCGCCTCCACCAGCGACATCCCGTGGCGCTCCACCATCATCGGCCCCAGCCACAGGCCGCGCAGCGTGACGAAGGACGCGTAGGACACCGCCCCCAGGGCCAGGATTCCCCAGGTGTGCGCGAACGTGAGCAGCTGCCCGAAGCCGCGCAGCGCCCCGGCGAGCGTCTCGCGCCGCACGCTGCCTGCCTGGCCCGCCGCGGGCTCGCGCACCCAGCGCAGGACGGCCAGCCAGGCCAGCACCGACAGCAGCGCCAGCGCCAGGAAGCCGGCCCGCCAGGACCAGGCCTCGATAAGCCAGGCCAGCGGCGTGCCGGTGAGCAGCATCCCCATCCCGCCAATCGCCAGCACCATGCCGGAGACGGACGCGAAGCGGTCCGCCGGGAACTGGCGCGCGATGAACACCGTGCACACCAGGAAGGCGGGCGCGCAGCCGATGCCGATCAGCGCCTGCCCGAGCAGCAGCACGCCGAAACCCGGCGCCATCGCAGACAGCAGCGCCCCGGCGATGGCAAGCGGGAAGGCGGCCAGCAGCGTGCGGCGCACCCCGTGCACGTCCACCCCGATGCCCATCGCCAGCTGCAGCCCGCCGAAGGCCAGGTGGAACATGCCGGAAAACAGCCCGAGGCCCTGGGCCGACAGCCCGAAGTCCTGCTGCAGCGAGGGCGCCATGATCGCCGCCACCGTGCGATAGGCCTGGCTCAGCGCGAAGGCGCAGGTGAGCGCGAGCAGCATCTTCCAGCGCTGGCGCTCGGGGGAATTCGATGCGGGGGAAAGGGCTGGCATCTGCGGCGGCGCGACGTGTCGAGAGTCCGCAGAGCCTACCCCCGTACGCGACGCCGGGCACGCGGCGCTCCTTCCGAAAACGCGCGCGCGCCGCGCGTGCCCCGCCGCGCGTGCCCCGCCGCGCGCGCCCCGCCGCGCGTGCCGAGCGCGCGGCGGGGCACGCCGCGTC
>JBKHVS010000142.1:0-7981 GCA_046569945.1 Gammaproteobacteria bacterium
TGGCGGCGGATCTGGACGCCAATTGGGAGGTGCTTGCCGAGCCCATCCAGACGGTGATG
Organism: Gammaproteobacteria bacterium; assembly: GCA_046569945.1. Taxonomy (GTDB): domain Bacteria; phylum Pseudomonadota; class Gammaproteobacteria; order Burkholderiales; family Burkholderiaceae_E; genus Quisquiliibacterium. The sequence continues at coordinate 60 of JBKHVS010000142.1, forward strand.
CGGCGCTACGGCGTGGAGAACCCCTACGAGCAGCTCAAGGAGCTCACGCGCGGCAAGCGGATCAGCGCCACGGAGCTTGCGGCCTTCGTCGACCGGCTGGCGATTCCCGAGGAAGCGAAGGCGCGGCTGCGCGAGCTCACGCCCGGCGCGTACACCGGCCTCGCGGAGAAGCTCGCGCGGGGCATCTGAATCGAAGGGCCGGGCCCGCGCGGGCACGGCGTGCGTTCCAACCCCCAGGAGGCAGTCCGATGAAAAAGAAGATCCTGTTGACCTGCGCTGCGATCGCCACGGCCGCAGCAGTTTCCGTTCCTGCCCAGGCGCAGTTCGCGAAGGCCGAGGACGCGGTCAAGTACCGGCAGTCGGCGTTCACGCTGATGGCGAACCACATGGGCAGGCTCGCGGCGATGGCCAAGGGCGAGCGTCCTTTCGACGCGGGCGCAGCGCAGGCCTCCGCCAGGCTGATCGAGAGCCTCAGCCACCTGCCCTGGGAGGCCTTTCCGCAGGGATCCACCTCCAAGGGGCTGAAGGCGGACCCCTGGGCCGACGCCGCCGACTTCAAGGAGCGCGCGGATCGCCTCAAGGCCGAAACGGCGAAGCTGCCCGAGGCGGCAGCGACCCTCGATGCGCTGCGCAAGCAGGTCGGCGCCACCGGCGCTTCCTGCAAGAACTGTCACGACAAGTACCGCAACATCTGACGCGGGCGCAGGGTCGGCTGTCGATCGGCTGCCGGTCCTGCAGCTCAGAAGCCGCCGGAGCTGCTGCCGAATTCCACCAGGGCCCAGACGGCCGCCGCGCCGGCGGCCATCAGCGCGAGCGCCTTGATGCGCACCCGGGCGTCGTCCCGGGCCGGCCTGGCGGTGGACACGGCCTCGGCGTCGCCGGTGATCATCGCCGCGACCAGCCGGCGGCGCCTGACGAAGGTGTAGAAGGCGATCGCCGCCAGGTGCAGCAGCACCAGCCCGATCACGACGAAGCGGTTGAGCTTGTGCAGGCGCGTGAGGGCGTCGCTGGTGGCGTTGCTCACCAGGTTCTTGAGCGGGCCGTCCCACATGATGGCGTCGTTGGCGAACAGCCCGGTGCCCGCCTGGACGGCCAGCGCCAGCAGCAGCGCGTAGACCGAGAAAGCCCCGAGCGGACTGTGCCCGGGGCCGTCTGCCTCCTGGGCGCGCAGGTAGCGCAGCGCCGCGGCAGCGTTCGGCGGAAAGCTCGAGAAGCGTGCGTAGCGCGGCCCGGCAAATGCCCATGCGAGGCGGAACAGCAGCAGGGCAAGGATGGCGTAGCCGAAGCGGAAGTGCCACCCCACCGCGTTGCCGCCCAGGTTCACCGACACCAGCGAACCCGCCACGCAGAAGACCAGCGCCCAGTGGAACAGGCGCGTTGGCAGGTCCCAGACGCGGATCTTCTGTCGCATGTCAGGGCGCTTCGGGCTGCCCGTCGTCCTTCTTCGGCGTCTTGAGCAGGTCCTCGCGCTTGACGCCGAGCCACATCGCGATGGCCGCGGCAACGAACACCGACGAGTAGATGCCGAACAGGATGCCGATGGTCAGCGCCAGTGCGAAGTAGTGCAGCGCGGCGCCGCCGAACAGCAGCATCGACAGCACCATCAGCTGCGTGGATCCGTGCGTGATGATGGTGCGCGAGATGGTGCTGGTGATCGCGTGGTCGAGCACCTGCGGCGTGGTCATGTTCTTCGCCTGCCGCTCGCGGAACTTCTCGCGGACCCGGTCGAAGATCACCACTGATTCGTTGACCGAGTAGCCGAGCACCGCCAGCACCGCGGCGAGCACCGACAGCGAGAACTCCCACTGGAAGAAGGCGAAGAAGCCCAGGATGATGATCACGTCGTGCAGGTTGGCGACGATCGCCGCGACCGCGTATTTCCACTCGAAGCGGATCGCCAGGTAGATCATGATGCCGAGCACCACGAAGAGCAGCGCCATCGCGCCGTCGGTGGCGAGCTCCGAGCCGACCTGGGGGCCGACGAACTCCACCCTGCGCAGGTCCACGGAGGAGTCGGCGGCCGTGAGCGCCGCCATCACCTTCTCGCTCTGCTGTGCGGAGGTCTCCTCGCCGCGGATGGCCAGGCGGATCATCACGTCGCGCGAGGTGCCGAAGTTCTGCACCTGGGCGTCGGCGTAGCCGAGCTGCTCGACCGTGCCGCGGATCTTCGGCAGGTCGGCCGCCTGCGCGTAGCTCACCTCCATCACGGTGCCGCCGGTGAACTCCACCGAGAAATGCAGTCCGCGGGTGGCAAGGAAGAAGACGGCGAGCGCGAAGGTGAGTACGGAGATCGCGTTGAAGACCAGCGCATGCCGCATGAACGGGATGTCGCGCCTGATCCGGAAGAATTCCATGTGCTTGTGCCTCGGGTGTCCTGGGGGCTGTCGGGATGCGGCGTCGGAAGCCTCAGCGCGAGGAGGGCTTCCAGACCTGGCCGATGGCAAGCTTGGCGATCTTCTTGCGCCGGCCATACCAGAGGTTGACCATGCCGCGCGAGACCACGACCGAAGAGAAGATCGAGGTGAGGATGCCGAGGCAGTGCACCACCGCGAAGCCGCGCACCGCGCCCGAGCCGAACACCAGCAGGGCGACACCGGCGATCAGCGTGGTGATGTTGGAGTCCAGGATGGTGGCCCAGGCGCGCTCGTAGCCCTCTGAAATGGCCACCTGCGGAGAGACGCCGCGGCGCAGCTCCTCGCGGATGCGCTCGTTGATGAGGACGTTGGCGTCGATGGCCATGCCGAGCGTGAGCGCGATGGCAGCGATGCCGGGCAGCGTGAGCGTGGCCTGCAGCATCGAGAGCAGGGCGATCAGCAGCAGCACGTTGACGCCCAGTGCAACCGTGGAGAAGACGCCGAACAGCATGTAGTAGACGACCATGAACACCGCGATCGCCGCGAAGCCGTAGAGCGTGCTGTTGAAGCCCTTGGCGATGTTCTCGGCGCCCAGGCTGGGGCCGATGGTGCGCTCCTCGATGATCTCCATGGGCGCCGCCAGCGCGCCGGCGCGCAGCAGCAGCGCGAGGTCGTTGGCGCCCTGCGGGCTGTCCATCCCGGTGATCTGGAAGCGCGAGCCGAGCTCCGCCTGGATGGTGGCCACCGTCAGCACCTCGCCGCGGCCGCGCTCGAAGAGCACCACGGCCATCGGCTTCTTGAGGTTCTCGCGCGAGACGTCGCGCAGCACCCGTCCGGCGGCGTCGTTGAGCTGGATGCCCACCGCGGCGCGCTGGTTCTCGTCGAAGGTGGCCTGGGCCCCGGTGAGCTGCTCGCCGGAGAAGATCACCTGCTTGCGCAGCACCACGGGGGCGCCGCGGCCGACCTTGAACAGCTCGCTGCCGAAGGGCACCGGGCCGGTTTCCATCAGCGCGGCCTGCGCCTCCGCGCTCAGGTCCACCAGGCGGGCCTCCAGCGTGGCGGTGCGCCCGAGGATGTCCTTGGCCTTGGCGGTGTCCTGCACGCCGGGCAGCTGCACAACGACGCGGTCTGCGCCCTGGCGCTGGATCACGGGCTCGGCCACGCCGAGCTCGTTCACGCGGTTGTGCAGCGTGGTGATGTTCTGCTGCAGCGCCGTGTCGATCACCTCGCGCTCGGTCTGCGGCGAGAAGCCGGCAACCAGCAGGAAGTCGCTGCCGTCGGCGCGGTCGGCCAGCGCCAGCGAGGGCAGCCCTTCGACGATGGCGTTGCGGGCGCGTGAGCGGGTCTCGTCGTCGCGGAAGCGGATCTCGATGCTGGTGCCCGAACGCGTGATGCCCGCGTGCCGGATGCCCTTGTCGCGCAGCAGCGAGCGGATGTCGCTGGTGCTGCTGTCCAGGCGCTTGGTCAGCGCCTGCTTCGTGTCGAGCTGGAGCAGGAAGTGCACGCCGCCGCGCAGGTCGAGGCCGAGGTACATCGGCAGCGCGTTCAGGTTCGTCAGCCACTGCGGCGAGCTCGACAGCAGGTTCAGGGCGACCACGTAGACCGGGTCGTCGGCGTCCGGATTGAGCTCGCGGGCGATCAGGTCCTTGGCCTTGAGCTGGGTGTCGGTGTCGCGCAGGCGCACCTTGACCGAGTTGCCGTCGAAGTAGGTGCCGGTGGGTTCGATGCCGGCGGACTTCAGCACCGACTCGACGCGCGAGAGCATCCCGGTGTCCACCTTGACGGTGGCCTTGGCGCTGGAGACCTGGACGGCAGGCGACTCGCCGAAGAAATTGGGCAGCGTGTAGATCAGGCCGATCACCAGCGTGACGGCGATGATCGCGTACTTCCAGATCGGGTAACGGTTCATCGGGGATGCGGGCTCGGCGAGATCGTTGGTGAGGGCGGGAGCGCCGCCCGGCCGGCGGCGTGGCGGGGCCCCGCCGCGCCGCCGCAGGGGCGCGTCAGAGCGCCTTGATGGTGCCGTTGGGCAGCAGCGTCTGGATCGCGCCCTTCTGGAAGTTCATCTCGACCGGGTTGTCGCCGGCGCGGGCGACCTCGACGGAGACGTAGCTCTCGCCGACCTTGGTGACCTTGCCGACCATCCCGCCGGAGGTGACGACCTCGTCGCCCTTCTTCAGCGCCTCGAGCATGGTCTTGTGTTCCTTGGCCCGCTTCATCTGCGGACGGATCATCAGGAAGTACAGCACCACGAACATCAGGATGATCGGCAGGAAGCCGAACAGCTGGTCGGTGCCGCTGCCGCCCGCGGCCTGTGCGTGGGCGTTCGAGATGACCTGGGCGTAAGCCGTTGAAATCAGCACGGTTTTTCTCCTTTGGTAACCGGACATTATAGCGGTGGGGAGGCGCCGTCAGCCGACGCCGCGGGCGCGGTCCTGCGCGAAGCGCAGCCGGAAGGCCTCGAAGCCGCCGGCGGCGATGGCGTCGCGCATCTCGCGCATCAGCGTCGCGTAGTAGTGGAGGTTGTGGATCGTCGCCAGCCGGGCGCCGAGGATGTCGTCGATCCGCTGCAGGTGGTGCACGTAGGCGCGCGAGAAGTTGGCGCAGGCGTAGCAGGCGCAGCCCGGCTCGATCGGGCGCTCGTCGTGCCGGTGGCGGGCGTTGCGCAGGCGCAGGTCGCCGAAGCGGGTGAACAGCCAGCCGTTGCGCGCATTGCGGGTGGGCATCACGCAGTCGAACATGTCGATGCCGGCGGCCACGCCGGCCACCAGGTCCTCGGGCGTGCCCACGCCCATCAGGTAGCGGGGGCTCTGGGCGGGCAGGCGCGGCGCGCAGTGCGCCAGGATCCGCAGCATCTCCTCCTTGGGCTCGCCGACCGACAGCCCGCCGATCGCGTAGCCGTGGAAGCCGACGTCGACCAGGCCGGCGAGCGACTCGTCGCGCAGGTGCTCGAACATCCCGCCCTGGACGATCCCGAACAGCGCGTTGCGGTTCTCCAGGCGGTCGAACTCCTCGCGCGAGCGCTTCGCCCAGCGCAGCGACAGCCGCATCGAATCGGCCGCCTGCTTCTCGGTGGCGGGCGCCCCGTCGATCTCGTAGGGCGTGCACTCGTCGAAGATCATCGCGATGTCGGCGTCGAGCGCATGCTGGATGCGCATCGATTCCTCGGGGCTGAGCATCAGCTTGTCGCCGTTGACGGGCGAGGAGAACTTCACGCCCTGTTCGCTGATCTTGCGCATCGCGCCCAGGCTGAACACCTGGAAGCCGCCGGAGTCGGTGAGGATGGGGCGGTTCCAGCCGTTGAAGCGGTGCAGGCCGCCGAAGCGGCGGATCACCTCGAGCCCCGGGCGCAGCCAGAGGTGGAAGGTGTTGCCCAGGATGATCTCGGCGCCGATCTCCTCGAGCTCGCGCGGGGACATGGCCTTCACCGCGCCGTAGGTGCCCACCGGCATGAACACCGGGGTCTCCACCGTGCCGTGGTTCAGCGTCATGCGGCCGCGGCGGGCAGCGCCGTCGGTGGCGAGAAGTTCGTAGGTCAGCTTCGGTCTGGTCCGTCGGGCTGCGCCAGCCTGCCTTTCGGGGCGGCGCCGGCCCCGTGCGGGGCGCGGCGTCGGGCTGCGGGCAGGGCGGGTGCCGGGGTCATTCCGCCAGCGCGTCCGCGCAGCGCTCGAGCAGCATGGCGTCGCCGTAGCTGAAGAAGCGGTAGCGCTGCGCGATCGCGTGCGAATAGGCGTGCCGGATGCGCTGGACGCCGGCGAAGGCGCTGACCAGCATCAGCAGCGTGGATTTCGGCAGGTGGAAGTTGGTCAGCAGGCGGTCGACCACCCTGAAACGGTAGCCCGGCGTGATGAAGAGGTTGGTCTCGCCGGTGGCGGCGCGCAGGCTGCCGTCGCCGGCGGCCGCTGCCTCCAGGGTGCGCAGCGAGGTGGTGCCCACGGCCACCACCCGGCCGCCGCGGGCGCGGGCGTCGCGCACCGCCTGCGCGGTCTCCTCGGGGAGCACGTAGCGCTCGCTGTGCATCCGGTGCTCGCTCAGGTCCTCGACGCGCACCGGCTGGAAGGTGCCAGCACCCACGTGCAGGGTGACGAAGGCGGTCTCGACCCCGGCGCCGCGCAGCTGCGCGAGCAGCGCGTCGTCGAAGTGCAGCCCGGCAGTGGGCGCCGCTACCGCGCCCGGCTCGCGGGCGAAGACCGTCTGGTAGCGCTCGTCGTCGTCGGCGCCGGCCGCGTGGTCGATGTAGGGCGGCAGCGGCAGGCGGCCCTCGCGCTCCAGGGCGTCGAGAACCGGCTCGTCGAACTCGAGCAGGAAAAACTCGTCGTGCCGGCCGGTGACCGTGGCGCGGGCGCTGCCGAAGCGCAGCACGGTGCCGGGGCGGGCGGTCTTGCTGGCGCGCAGCTGGGCGACCGCGCTGCGCTCGCCGGTGATCCGCTCGACCAGCGCCTCTACGGCCCCGCCGGTGGCGTCCTTCTCGCCGAGCAGGCGAGCCTTGAGCACCCGGGTGTCGTTCATCACCAGCAGGTCGCCGGGCGCCAGCAGCCCGGCCAGCTCCCGGAAGGCGAGGTCCGCGAAGCCGTCGGCCCGCACGTGCAGCAGCCGCGAGCCCGTGCGGGCCGCGATCGGATGCTGCGCGATGAGTTCGGCCGGCAGGTGGAAGTCGAAGTCGGAGAGTCGCATTCGGGCGCCATCTTATGCGAGCCGGCAAGCGTCGCGGAAGCGTGATATGTTGTGATGCAGCAAAAAAGCTTCCAGGAGAGGGCCGGCGACGACCTCCCCTCCTTGGAAATTGAGCTCATCCACTAGTTTGCTGTATTGCACCATTATCGGTCAGGCCGCATATACCGGATGGATGCCGCGCCCGGTCCTCAGGCCGGAGTCCCGTCGCATCGCCCATGGAGCGCATGATGCAACCGATTCTCGATAACAAGCCGGATTCGTCCCTGCCGCTGCCCCGGCGCATCCTCGACTGGGTGGCGCTGTTCGAGCGCCTGGGGCGCGGCGATCGCGACTCGCTGGTGGCGCACTTCACGTCCCTGGGCCCGGAGGACCGGAGGCTGCGCTTCGGCATCCTCGTCGACGACGCCTTCCTCGAGCGCTATGTCGACGGCATGGATTTCGGCCGCGACGTGGTGTTCGGCGCGCGCACCGGCCCCGGGCAGTGGGTCGGCATCGGCCATCTGGTGCTCGACGAGAACGCGCCCGAGCTCGGTCTGTCGGTGCTCCCGGCGGCGCGCGGGCGGGGGCTCGGCGCCGCCATCTTCCGCTATGCGGTCGTCCGCGCCGCTCGCGCCGGCCGCGACCGCCTGTACATGCATTGCCTGACCACCAATCGCGCGATCATGTCGATCGCGCGCGCGGCCGGGATGGTCATCCGCTCCGATTCCGGCGAGGCCGACGCACACCTGGTGGTGCCGCCCTACCCGGAGTTCGCGCGCATGCTGATCGGCGAGCCCGACCCGGCGCGCTGAGGGCCGGTTCCGGGGCTGCGGAAAGCGGAATCCCCGTCGCCCTCGCACGGACGCACCGTGGCGTAATCTCCCCGGCACCAAACGGAGGAGACCCGCCATGGCC
>JBKHVS010000143.1:0-7898 GCA_046569945.1 Gammaproteobacteria bacterium
CGCGCCGCCAGCAGCTCCTGCAGCTCGCGGCGCTGCGCGCGCGACAGACCGGGGTCGTCGGTCGGCCAGGGCGCAGCGAAGGGGCCGCCGCCGCGCAGCCGGTCCGCCAGGTGGGCGATCGCCAGCGCATAGCTCTCGGCCGCGTTGTAGGAGTAGATCGCGTCGAAATTGCGCAGGACCAGGAAGGCCGGCCCCGCGGGCCCGGCCGGCAGCAGCACCGCCGCCCGCGCCTGCGGACCGGCAGGCGCACCCGCGGGCGCGGCGACGGGGCGCACGCCGAGCGCGGCCCACTCCGACAGCGCGCGCTTGCTGCGCCGCCCGGCCAGCGAGGCGTCGAAGCCAGCCGGCAGGCGGACCTCCCAGCCCCAGGGCTCGCCTGTGCGCCAGCCGGCCCGCCGAAGGTAGTTGGCAGTCGATGCGAGCGCATCCGGCACGCTGCCGACGATGTCGCGCCGCCCGTCCCCGTCGAAGTCCACCGCGATGCGCTGGAAGGTCGAGGGCATGAACTGCGTGTGGCCGAAGGCGCCGGCCCAGGAGCCCACCAGCTGCTCCGCCGGCACGTGCCCGTCCTGCACGATGCGCAGCGTGGCGACGAACTCGCCGCGGAAGAAGCCCTGCCGGCGGCCGTAGCAGGAAAGCGTGGCCAGCGAGGTCAGCAGCGGCCGGCTGCCGAAGGTTCGGCCGAAGTCGCTCTCCACGCCCCAGACAGCCACCACGGTCTCCGGATCGACGCCATGGCGACGCTCGACCTCGGCCAGCGTGTCGCGCCAGCGCGCGAGCATCGCGCGGCCGTCGGCGACGCGCTCGTCGTCCACCAGTCCGGCCAGGTAGTCCCAGATCGGCGTCCGGAACTCGGGCTGGAAGTCGAGCAGCTCGAGCACGCTGCGATCGGGCGCGAGGCCGCGGGTGCCTTCGTCGAAAGTGGCGGCGGTGATGCCCTTGCCGAGCGCCTCGCGGCGCAGCTCGGCGAGGCAGGCGGCGAAGCCCTCGTCGGCATGCGCGGGCAGGCCGGCAGCCAGCAGCGCGACGGCCAGCGCGGCCCTCGAGAGGATGCGCGAGCACGCCATCAGATCGCGCTCGCCGACTTCACCTGGGCGCGCAGCAGGTGCTTCTGGATCTTTCCGGTGCTGGTCTTGGGGACCACCGCGAAGCGCACCTCGCGCGGGCACTTGAAACGCGCCAGATGGGCGCGGCAGTGCTGGATCAGTTCGTCGGCCAGCGCCTTCTCGGCCTCGGGCGTCGCGGGCATGCGCTCGGGCCTGACCTCGACGAAAGCCAGGGGCGTCTCGCCCCACTTCTCGTCCGGGCGCGCCACGACCGCGCAGGCGAGCACCGCCGGGTGCTTGTAGAGCGCGTCCTCGACCTCGATCGAGCTGATGTTCTCGCCGCCGGAGATGATGATGTCCTTGGCGCGGTCCTTGAGCTTCACGTAGCCGTCCGGCTGCAGCACGCCGAGGTCGCCGGTATGGAACCAGCCTCCCCGGAATGCCTCCTCGGTGGCCGCCGGGTTCTTCAGGTAGCCCTTCATCACGATGTTGCCGCGGAACATCACCTCTCCCATGGTCTCGCCATCGCGAGGCACCTCGCGCATCGTCTCCGGGTCGATCACGGTGAGCGCCTGCTGCAACTGGTAGCGCACGCCCTGGCGGCCGTTCCTGTCCACACGATCGGCCAGCGGCAGCGCGTCCCACTCGTCGTGCTTCGCGCACACCGAAGCCGGCCCGTAGACTTCGGTGAGCCCGTAGACGTGCGTCACCTCCCAGCCCATCCGCTCCATGCCCTCGATCATCGAGGCCGGCGGCGCGGCGCCTGCCACCATCGCCTTCACCGGCCAGTCGATGCCGGCGCGGAGCGCCTCGGGCGCGGCGATCAGCAGGCCGTGCACGATCGGCGCGCCGCAGTAGTGGCTTACACGGTGCTCCCGCACCAACTCGAAGATGGTCTCCGCCTCGACCTTGCGCAGGCACACGCTGGTGCCGGCCACCGCGGCCAGCGTCCATGGGAAGCACCAGCCGTTGCAGTGGAACATCGGCAGCGTCCAGAGGTAGACGGGGTGCCTGGGCAGGTTCCAGGCGACCACGTTGGCGATCGCGTTCAGGTAGGCGCCCCGGTGGTGGACCACCACGCCCTTCGGATTGCCGGTGGTGCCCGACGTGTAGTTCAGCCCGATCGCGTCCCATTCGTCTTCCGGTTGGCGGGCCTCGAAGCCGGGATCGCCGCCTTCGAGGAAGGCCTCGTACTCCGCCTCGCCGATGCGCTCGCCGGGCCCCGTGTACTGCGGGTCGTCGACGTCGATGACGAAGGGCGGGCGCCTGCCCTGCGCGCGCAGCTGCGCGAGCGCCTCGGCGGCCGCGCCCGAGAACTCGCGGTCGACGATCAGAACCTTCGAGTCGGAGTGCGCGAGGATGAACGCCACCATCGAGGAGTCGAGCCTGGTGTTGATGCTGTTGAGCACCGCGCGGGTCATCGGCAGCGCGAAGTGCGCCTCCAGCATCGGCGGAGTGTTGGGCAGCATCACCGCCACGGTGTCGCCCTCGCCGATGTCCATCGCCGCCAGCGCTGCCGCCAGCCGTCGGGAGCGCTCCGCCACCTCGCGCCAGCTGCGGCGCAGCGGCCCGTGCACCACCGCGCAGCGCTCCGGATAGACGTCGGCCGCCCATTGCACCAGGCTGACCGGCGTGAGCGGCACGTGGTTGGCCGGGTTGCGGTCGAGGTGCTGGCGGTAGGGGTTCGGATGGGTGGGCATGGCGAAACTCCTGAAGCGGGCACGGCTGCGCCGGCTGGTGGACAATACAGGCCTTTGAACGAACCGGCGCGCATCGCAGACCGACCGCGCCGCAGGAGCCAGAGCCATGACCGCAAGCGCCCTCACCGCCGAGAACTTCGACGATACCGTCACCGGCAACGACATCGTCGTCATCGACTTCTGGGCGCCCTGGTGCGGCCCCTGCCGCAGCTTCGCGCCGATCTTCGACAAGGTGGCCGAGGAGAACCCCGACCTCGCCTTCGTCAAGGTGAACACCGACGAGGAGCAGGCACTGGCGGGGCACTTCGGCATCCGCTCGATCCCGACGCTGATGATCTTCCGCGAACAGGTGATCGTGTTCCAGCAGGCTGGCGCGCTGCCCAAGGGCGCGCTCGACGACATCCTCGGACAGGTGCGGAAGCTCGACATGGACGAGGTCAGGCGCGGCGCGCGGCCCTACGAGGCCGACGACGGCGACGCGGACGGCGAGGACGACGCCAACGGGCAGGCGCCCCGCACGCTGCAGTGATCCCGGCGCAAGCCTGCGCGAGCCCCGCCAGGCGCGCGCGGCGCCCCACCCCCTCCACGAACCCCAGCGAGCGCGCATGAACCTCGAGAAGGTGATCTTCGGCTTCGTCATCGTCCTGGCCGCCACCCTGAACTTCGGCTTCGTCATTGGCGACTTCGACGACCCCGCGCACCATCACGTCCCCGAGCTGTTCGCTGCGGTCGTGGTCAACCTGATCGCCACGGTCCTGAAGTTCGGCGACCGCACGCAGGTCGGCGCCATCCATCTCTCCACCAGCCTCGTCGCCGACGTCCAGCTGCTGATCGCCGCCAGCACCTGGGCCTGGGCCGTGCACGTGAGCGGCGTCGGCTTCACGCCGCAGGTCACCGCCAGCGTCGTCTCTCTGTCGGCGGGAGCGCTGTTCGCGAACGTGATCTCGGTGGTGATCCTGATCGGCGAGACGCTGATGCTGCGCCGCTGACGCCGGGGGCCCGGATGGCGGACAACGAGCAGCAGGCCCAGGGGGCCAGCGCCGAATCGCCGGTCGCCGCGAGCGCGAGCATCCTCATCCTGGTGATGCGGCGCATGCGCGTGCCGCTGGTCACCATCATCCTGGTCTACGCGGTGTCGGTGCTGGGGCTGTCGCTGATCCCCGGCATCGACGCGGAAGGACGCCCGGCCCCGCCGATGAGCGTCTTCCACGCCTTCTACTTCGTCAGCTACACCGCGACCACCATCGGCTTCGGCGAAGTGCCGGTGCCCTTCTCGAACGCGCAGCGGATGTGGACCGTGGCGGTCATCCACATGACCGTGATCGGCTGGACCTACGCAGTGCTGACCCTGATCGCGCTGTTCCAGGATCCGGCCTTCCAGCGGGCGATCGGCGTGGTGCGCTTCGGCCGCAGGGTGCGGCGCATCGGCGAGCCCTTCTACCTGATCCTGGGCTGCGGCGACACCGGCCAGCGGCTGATCCGCATCCTCGACCGGCGCGACCTGCGCTTCGTGGTGGTCGAGGTCGACGACCGGCGGATCGCCGAGCTGGAGCTGGAGGACTTCCGCAGCGACGCGCCGGTGATCGACGCGGACGCGCGTTCGCCCCAGGTGCTCCTGCATGCGGGTCTCACCCATCCGGAGTGCGCGGCGGCGCTGGCGCTGACCAACGACGACCGCGCCAACCTGGCGATCGCCGCCGCGGCCCGGCTGCTCAACCCCGGCCTGCCGGTGCTCGCCCGGGTCCACACCCGGAAGGCCGCGGAGAACCTGCGCTCCTTCGGCGCCGAGCACATCATCGACCCCTTCGAGACCTTCGCGCAGCACCTGGTGCTGGCGATGCGCGCCCCAGGGGCCTACCGGCTGCTCGATTGGCTCACCGCGGCGCCCGGCACCCCGCTCGCCAAGGAGCACGAGCCGCCGCGCGGCACCTGGGTGATCTGCGGCTACGGCCGCTTCGGCCGCGCGATCCGCGACTCGCTGGCCGCGCAGGGCATCCCGACGCGGATGGTGGACCCCGGCTCGGTGACCGGCCAGGGCCCGGGCGCGGAAGCGACCGCACCGGAAGCCGCGGGCGCCGCTTCGCTGGTCGACGGCATCGCCACCGAGCTGGACGTGCTGCGGCGCGCCGGCATCGCCGAAGCCGAGGGGCTGGTGGCGGGCACCGACGACGACGTGGCCAACCTCGCGATCCTGGCACTGGCGCGCGAGGCCAACCCGCGCCTGTTCACCGTGGCGCGCCAGAACGAGGCGGCCAACCAGGCGCTGTTCGACCGCATCCGCGCCAACCTCGTGATGCGCCCCAGCGAGATCGTCGCCGAGGAGGCGCTCGCCCGCCTGACCACCCCGCTGCTGGACCGTTTCCTGGAGGAGGTGCGCCGCCAGAGCGATGCCTGGGCCGACGAGGTCATCCACCAGCTGCGCAAGCGGGTCGGCACGCGATCGCCACGGACCTGGTCGTTCCGGATCGACGCAGCGCAGGCGCCTGCGCTGCACGCGGCGATCGGCACCGCCCGGCATCCTCTCACGCTGCGCGACCTGCTGCGCGACCCCCAGGATCGCGACGGACGGATCGCTGCGCGCGCGCTGCTGGTGCTGCGCGCCGGGCGCGAGATCCTCCTGCCGACCGACGACTTCGAGCTTGCCGCGGACGACCGCGTGCTGATGGCCGGACGCAGCCGCGCCCGCCGGGCACTGGATTCCGCGCTGGGCAACGTCAACGTGCTCGAGTACCTGCGCACGGGCAGGGACCTGCCCGGCGGATGGATCTGGCGGCGCCTGGCCCGGGGCCGAGGAAACGGGAGCAGCGACGCTCGCGGTGCCGCGCCCTGAGGTGAGCACCACACCGGGGCACCGCCCTCGGGCCGGCGCGCTCAGGACTCGGCGCGCATCGCCGCCAGCCCGTCCGCAAGGTCGGCGATCAGGTCGTCCGGATCTTCCAGGCCGATGTGGACCCGCACCAGCGGGCCGCCTTCCCAGGGCCTGGCGGTGCGCAGGCTGCCGATGCGCCCGGGAACGATCAGGCTCTCGAAGCCGCCCCAGGAGTAGCCGATCCGGAAGAACCGCCGGCGCTCGCACAGCGCCGCCAGCGCGCGCTCCAGGCCCGCCTCGTCCGCCGGCAGCGCGTTGCGGCGCAGCTCGAACGAGAACAGCCCGCAGGCGCCCTCGAAATCACGCTTCCAGAGCGCATGGTCCGGATGGCTCTCGAGCGCCGGATGCAGCACCCGCGCCACCTCGGGCCGACCCTCGAGCCAGCGCGCCACCCTCAGCCCCGAGGCCTCGTGCCTGCGCATCCGGACGTCCACGGTGCGCAGTCCGCGCAGGATCATGAAGGCATCGTCGCCGCCGACGCAGATGCCCAGCTGGCGCACCGCGGTCCACAGCGGCAGCCAGAGCGGCTCGCGGACCACGACCGCGCCCATCAGCGTGTCGGCGTGCCCGCTCCAGTACTTGGTGAGCGGTAGGATGGAGACGTCGACGCCCCAGTCGAAGGGCCGCGCGAACACCGGCGACGCCCAGGCGTTGTCGATCATGCTGACCGCGCCCCGGCGGCGCGCGACCTCGCAGATCGCCGGAACGTCCTGGACCTCGAAGGTGTAGCTGCCCGGGCTCTCGAGGTACACCACGCGGGTGTTCGGCCGCATCAGCGCCTCGATTCCAGCGCCGATCCGCGGATCGTAGAAGGTCGTCTCGATGCCCAGCCCCGCGAGCATTCCCTGCGCGAACACCCGCGCCGGACCGTAGACGGAATCGGGCATCAGCACGTGGTCCCCGGTGCGCGCATAGGCGAACAGCGCGGTGCTGATCGCCGACAGCCCCGAGGGCATCAGCGCCGCGCGGCAGGCGTGGCCCCGGCCCTCGACCTCGGCCAGCGCATCCATCAGCGCGAAGGTGGTGGGCGTGCCGGCGGTGCCGTAGGTGCTCGCGTGGCGCGCGCCCGCCCCGGCGGCCCGCCCGGCGGCGTCGGCATGGGCGAGCGAATCGAACAGCACGGTCGAGGCGCGGTAGACCGGCAGGCTGGCAGTGACGATGCGCTCGTCGAAGCGCCGCGCCACTTCGGTGACGAGCGATGAGAGCGCCGGCGCGGCGTCCCTGGCGGGCGCGCTGCCGCCGGCGGGGGCCGGGCGGCCCTGGGGGTCTTCGTTCTTCATCGGGCGATTATAGGAGGCGCCGGATGACCGATGGCCCGCGCGCCGGCCGGGATGCGGCTGCGGCGGCCGTTCATCCGAGCAGGACTGCCGGATCGACGCAGGGCAGGTCCAGCGCCTGCGCGACCGCCGGATGCGTGACCTGCCCGCAGGCCACGTTGAGCCCGGAGCGCAGGTGCGGATCCTCGGCCATCGCAGCGCGCCAGCCCTTGCCTGCCAGCGCCAGCACGAAGGGCAGCGTGGCGTTGTTCAGCGCGAAGGTGGAGGTGCGCGGCACCCCGCCGGGCATGTTCGCGACGCAGTAGTGCACCACGCCGTCCTCGACGAACGTGGGCTGCGCATGCGTGGTCGGACGGGACGTCTCGCAGAAGCCGCCCTGGTCGATGGCCACGTCGACGATCACCGAGCCCTTCTTCATCCTGCCCACGAGCTCGCGCGTCAGCAGCTTCGGCGCCGAGGCGCCGGCGACCAGCACCGCGCCGATCAGCAGGTCGGAGGCCGTCGCCTCGCGCTCGATCGCATCGCGGTTCGCATGGCGGGTGACCACGCGCGCGCCGAAGCGGGCGTCGATCCGGCGCAGCGCGTCGATCGAGCTGTCGAGGACGACGACGGCGGCGCCGGAGCCCACCGCCATCAGCGCGGCGTTGGTGCCCACGCTGCCGGCCCCGAAGATCGCGACCCGCGCCGGCGGCACGCCGGGCACCCCGCCCAGCAGGATGCCCATGCCGCCCCGTTCGCGCTCCAGGCAGCTCGCGCCCACGTGCACCGCCATCCGCCCCGCCACTTCGGACATCGGCGCCAGCAGCGGCAGCCCGCCGCCGGCCTGCGTCACCGTCTCGTAGGCGATGCACACCGCGCCGCTGGCCATCAGGTCGCGGCATTGCTCGGGGTCCGGCGCCAGGTGCAGGTAGGTGAACAGCATCCGCCCCTCGCGCAGCCGCGCGCGCTCGGCGGGCTGCGGCTCCTTGACCTTGACCAGCAGCTCGGCGCGCGCGAACACCTCCTC
>JBKHVS010000144.1:0-7857 GCA_046569945.1 Gammaproteobacteria bacterium
CACTTGCCGCGCTTGCGCAGCCGCCGCCGCTCGGTGGCGCAGGGCTGCTCGTAGACGATCACCGACACGTCCGGATATTCGCGGAACTCGCGCTGCACCGCCTCAAGCTCGCTGCGGTGGCGAACCGGCACCCCCGGCGGCAGCGCGACGCCCTCGTACTTGGCGGGATCG
The DNA here is from genome assembly GCA_046569945.1 of Gammaproteobacteria bacterium. Lineage (GTDB taxonomy): Bacteria > Pseudomonadota > Gammaproteobacteria > Burkholderiales > Burkholderiaceae_E > Quisquiliibacterium. The sequence goes on from JBKHVS010000144.1 coordinate 172, forward strand.
TCGGTGACCAGGGCCATCTTCCTGACACCCTCGGCGGCGAGTTCGTGCAGGATGGTCGAGACGCCGATGTCGCCCTCCACCGCCTGCCCGCCGGTCATCGAGACGAAGCCGTTGAACAGGAGCTTGTAGGTGATCGGCACGCCTGCGGCCACCGCCTGGCGGATCGCCAGCGAGCCCGAGTGCGCGTAGGTGCCGTCGCCCAGGTTGGCGAAGACGTGCTTCTCCTCGGTGAAGGGCTGCTGGCCGAGCCAGTGCATGCCCTCGCCGCCCATCTGAGCCACCGTCTTGCAGTTCTCCGGATCGAGGAAAACCTGCATGCCGTGGCAGCCGATGCCCGCCAGCGCGCGGCTGCCCGCCGGCAGCTTGGTGGAGCGGTTGTGCGGGCAGCCGGAGCAGAAGCTCGGCGTGCGCACCACGGCAGCGGTCTGCGCCGCGGCCGGGGCCACCGGCGAGGCCCGCACGATGTGCTTCTCGAAGGACGGGTCGACCTGCGCCAGCAGCTCGGCCAGCACCTGGCGCACCATGCCGGGCTTGGTCTCGCCGAAGTTGGGGAACACCCAGTCGCGCGTGCTGTCGTAGAGGTAGCCGTCGCGCACCTTGCCGATCACCTTCGGCGCGTCCGGCGTGCCGTACAGGATGGAGCGCACCTGGTTCTCGATCAGCGGCCGCTTTTCCTCGACCACCACCACGGTCTTCAGGCCGCGCGCGAAGCGGCGGACGATGTCCGGCTCCACCGGCCAGACCATGCCCAGCTGCAGCACACGCACGCCGAGGCGCTCGGCGGCCGCCTCGTCGATGCCCAGGTCGAACAGCGCCTTGCGCACGTCCTGCCAGGCCTTGCCTGCGGAGACCACGCCGATCGTCGCCTGGTCCGGGTCCATCGTGATGCGGTTCAGGCCGTTGGCCTTCGCGTACGCCAGCGCCGCATACAGGCGCTTGTGGAAGACGCGTTCCTCGACCGGCATCAGCACCATCTCGGCCGGCCGGATCGACAGGCCGTCGGGCGGGAAGTCGAACTCGGGCAGAACGATCTGCGGGCGGTCGGGGCTCAGCTGCACCGTGCCCGCGCTCTCGACGATCTCGCCGACCAGCTTCATTCCGGTCCAGGCGCCGGAGAAGCGGCTCATCGCGATGCCGTGCAGGCCGAACTCCAGGATCTCCTGGACGTTGCTCGGGTAGAGCACCGGGATCGCCATCGACTCGAAGAGGATGTCGGAGTAGCAGGCCACGGTGGACGACTTGGCGCCGTGGTCGTCGCCGGCCAGCGCCAGCGTGCCGCCAAGCGGACTGGTGCCTGCCCAGTTGGCATGGCGCAGCGCGTCCACCGAGCGGTCCACGCCCGGGCCCTTGCCGAACCAGATGCCGAACACGCCGTCGACCTTCGCGCCGGGGAACATGCCGACGTACTGCGAGCCCCAGACCGCGGTGGCGGCGAGCTCCTCGTTGACGCCGGGGCGGTAGACGATGCCGTGCTCGTCCAGAAGGCCGGGCACCTTGCGCAGCGCGCCGTCGTAGGCGGCCAGCGGCGAGCCCTGGTAGCCGGAGATGTAGCCGCCGGTGCTGTGGCCGGCGGCGCGGTCGCGGCGGATCTGCTCGAGCGCCAGGCGGACCAGCGCCTGGATGCCGGTCATGAAGACGATGCCCTCGCCGACCGTGTACTTGTCGTCGAGGCTTGCGTCGATGCGTGCCGGGGTGTTCGGGTTCATGGTCACTCCTGGGTGATGCGGTCGAGCACTGCGCAGAATCGGTGGCAGGTCTCGATGGTCGGCACGGGAACGCCGAGGCGTCCGCCGAGGCGAACCGCGTGCCCGAGGATGGCGTCCACCTCGAGCCGGCCGCCGCGCAGCAGGTCCTGCAGCGCGGACACCCGGTGCTGCGGCGCGCGCTTGCGCATGCCCTCGCCGAAGGCGCGGATCGTGGCGGCGGCCTGCTCGGGAGGCGCAGCCGCGATGCTGGCGACCGGGAAGCCGCCCTGGTCCTCGACGGCGACCCCGCTGGCCGAGGCCAGCGCGACCGTCTCGCGAACCATCTGCGCAATGGCGGCCGACGCCTGCGGGTCCGACAGGTTGCGCCAGGTCTCCTGCCGGGTCAGCAGCGCCGCGGCGAACAGCGGAACGAAGCCCGCGTACTTGGTCCACTCGACGGTGGCGATGTTGTCCACCGCCTCGGCCGCGATGCCCGCGTCCTTCAGCGCGCCGGCGATCGCCTCGACCCGGGCGCTGCGCGGCCCGGACGGCTCGCCGACCGGCAGCCGCTGGTTCATCGTGAAGCTGGTGCTGCCGTCCGAAAGAAGCTCGCCCGAGACGCTGGCCGCGGCGCCGAGCACCCGGTCCGCGCCGAAGTGCCGCGCCAGCTCCTCGTTCTTGAGGACGCCGTTCTGCAGCGACAGCGCCACCGGCCTGTCGGTGAAGCGCAGCGGCGCCAGCGCAGCCTCGGTGTCGTAGGTCTTCACGCACAGGATCGCGACGTCGCCGTCGATCTCCCGCTCGCCCGGACGGATGACCGGCACCTGCGCGGTGAAGTCGGCCAGCCCGGTCAGGCGCACGCCATGAGCCTGCACGTGGTCCGCGCGGCGCCCGCGCGCCACCAGGCTCACCGGTGTTCCGGCGCGCGCCAGGTGGGCCGCCACGATCGACCCGAGCGCACCCGCCCCCACGATCACGAATTTCATCAATTGCTCTCCTCGTTGCTGCGAATCGCGCCAGGTCTACTTTGCTTCGCCGAAGCGCCGCAGCAGCAGCTCGCGCTCGCTGCGGGCCTGCTCCAGGTTGCGCTCCTTCACGTGGCCGAAGCCGCGGATCTTCTCCGGCAGCCGCGCGAGCTGCACGGCCACCTGCAGGTTGCCGATGTCCAGCCGGCCGAGCAGCTCTCCGATCGTGCGCTCGTACTCGTCGATCAGCGCGCGCTCGGCGCGGCGCTCCGCGCTGCGGCCGAAGGGGTCCAGCGCGGTGCCGCGCAGCCAGCGCATCCTCGCCAGCAGCCGCATCGCGCCGAGCATCCAGGGCCCGTAGCTGCGCTTGACCAGCTCGCCGCTGGCCGGATCGCGGCGCGCCAGCAGCGGCGGCGCCAGGTGGAAGTTCAGCCTGAAGTCGCCGTCGAAGCTGGCGCGCACCTTCTCCAGGAAGCGGCCGTCGGTGTACAGGCGTGCCACCTCGTACTCGTCCTTGTAGGCCATGAGCTTGTGGAAGTTGCGCGCCACGGCGTCGGCGAGCATCGTCGACCCCCGGGCCACGCGGCGCTCCGCCTGCGCGGTGGCGTCGACCAGTGCCCGGTAGCGCGCCGCCCAGGCCGCATCCTGGTAGTCGGCCAGCATCGCGGCGCGGCGCTCGACGAGCTCCTCGAGCGTCCGGGGCGCCGTCCGTTCGCCGGATGCCTGGCCGGTGCCGGCGGCCTGAGCGACCGCCTCGGGGTCATGCGCAGCGAGGCGGCCCCAGAGAAGCGTGGCCTTGTTCGCCTCCACCGCCACGCCATTGAGCTCGATCGCCCGCTCGATCGCGGCGAGGCTCAGGGGTATGAGCCCCTTCTGCCACGCATAGCCGACCATGAACAGGTTGGTCGCGATGCTGTCGCCCATCAGCGCAGTTGCGAGCCGTGTGGCCTCGACGAAGTCGACCCGCTCCCGGCCCACGGCCGCGACCAGCGGCCCGGTCATCGACGCGGCGCCCACCTCCAGGTCGGGGTCGATCACCGAGGCGGCGGTCGGCTCCAGCCGGGTGTTGATCACGGCGCGGGTGCGTCCTTCGTCTACCGTGGCGAGCACCGGGCCGCTGGCGGCAACCACCATGTCGCAGCCGAGCACCAGGTCGGTGCCGCCTGCGGCGATGCGCTGGCCGACCAGCTGCTCCGGGGCAGGTGCGAGCCGGACGTGGCTGGTCACCGCGCCGTTCTTCTGCGCTGCGCCGGTGTTGTCGAGCACCGAGCAGCCCTTGCCCTCGAGATGGGCCGCCATGCCGAGCAGCGCGCCGACGGTCAGCACGCCGGTGCCGCCGATGCCGGTGACCAGGATGCTGTAGGGCTGCGCGAGCGCGGCCGGCGCGGGCTCGGGCAATGAGCCCTGCGCGAGCTGCTGCACGCTGGCGTCCGAGCGCGCGGCCCTCCGCACGCTGCCGCCCTCGACGGTGACGAAGCTGGGGCAGAAGCCCTCGAGGCAGGAGAAGTCCTTGTTGCAGCTGGACTGGTCGATGAAGCGCTTGCGGCCAAGCTCGGTGTCCAGCGGCTTGACCGAGATGCAGTTCGACTTCACCGAGCAGTCGCCGCAGCCTTCGCAGACCAGCGAGTTGATGACGACACGCTTCGGCGGGTCGACCATCAGCTTGCGTTTGCGGCGACGGCGCTTCTCGGCCGCGCAGGTCTGGTCGTAGATGAGCACCGTGAGCCCGGGCACCTCGCGCAGCTCGCGCTGCACCTCGTCGAGCCTGCGGCGGTGGTGGACCACGGTGCCCGGCGGCAGGCCGGTCACCTGCGCGTACTTTTCCGGTTCGTCGGTGACGATGGTGACCCGCTTTGCGCCCTCGTCGTGCACCTGGCGCGCGATCTGGGGCACCGTGAAGCTGCCCTCGGCAGGCTGGCCGCCGGTCATCGCGACCGCGTCGTTGTAGAGGATCTTGTAGGTGATGTTGACGCCGGCGGCCGCCGCGGCGCGGATCGCCAGCAGGCCGCTGTGCGCATAGGTGCCGTCGCCCAGGTTCTGGAAGACGTGACTGTCCGCCGAGAACGGCGCCTGGCCGATCCAGGCGGCGCCTTCTCCGCCCATCGCGCTGAAGGTTGCAGTGCGCCGGGCGGGCTGCCACATCACCATGATGTGGCAGCCGATGCCCGCCATGCCGCGGCTGCCTTCGGGCAGCTTCGTCGAGGTGTTGTGCGGGCAGCCGGAGCAGAAGAAGGGCGTGCGCTGCACCGCCGGCAGCGCCAGTGCCTGGGTGTGGCGCTCGAAGCCTTCCAGCCGGTCCAGGCGCTCGAGCAGCGCCTCGTCTGCCAGGCCCAGCCTGACCAGCCGAGAGACGATGGCGCGCGCCACCAGCAGCGGCGTGAGGTCGCCGTCGCTCTTGAGCAGGTCGCGGCCTTCCTCGTCGCGCTTGCCGACCACCGAGGGCCGGCTGCCGGCCGGCAGGTTGTAGAGCAGCCGAACCAGCTGCGCCTCGACGAAGGCCGCCTTCTCCTCGACGACCAGCACGTCCTGCAGGCCCTGTGCGAAGCGGCGCGCGCCGTCCTCCTCCAGCGGCCAGGTCAGGCCGACCTTGCGCACCCGGATGCCGAGCTGGCCCGCGCGGGTCTCGTCGATGCCCAGGTCGAAGAGCGCCTGGCGCGCATCCAGGTAGGCCTTGCCGGTGGCGAATATTCCGAAGCGTGCCTGCGGCGCGTCGAGCACCGTGTGGTCGACCGGATTGGCGCGCGCGAACGCGGCCACTGCTGCCATCTTCGGTCCGTGCAGCCGCCGCTCGGCGTCGACGCCGGGATCCGGCCAGCGGATGTTCAGGCCGCCGGCCGGCATCTCGAACTCGGGGGCGACGATCCGCACCCGCTCCGGGTCCGCGTAGACCGAGGCGGAGCTCTCGATGGTCTCGGAGATCGCCTTGAATCCCACCCAGCAGCCGGAGAAGCGCGAGAGCGCGAATCCGTACAGGCCCATGTCCAGGTAGTCCTGGACGTTGGCCGGGTTCAGGATGGGGAGCATTGCGCCGGCCAGCAGCTGGTCGCTCTGGTGCGGCAGCGTCGAGGACTGCGCCGCATGGTCGTCGCCCGCCACCAGCAGGACGCCGCCGTGCCGCGAGCTGCCCGCGGCGTTGGCGTGCTTGATCACGTCCATGCTGCGGTCCACGCCCGGGCCCTTGCCGTACCAGATGCCGCAGACGCCGTCGACCTTGGCGCCCGGATACAGGTTGACCTGCTGGCTGCCCCAGACCGCCGTAGCTGCCAGGTCCTCGTTGAGCCCCGGCTGGAAGCGGACCTGGTGCTCGGCGAGGTGCTTCGAGGCGGCCCACAGCGCTTCGTCGTAGCCGCCGACCGGCGAGCCCCGGTAGCCGCTGATGAAGCCGCCGGTGTTCAGCCCGGCGGCCCGGTCGCGCTGGACCTGCATGATCGGCAGGCGGACCAGCGCCTGGATGCCCGACAGGTAGATGCGGCCGGAAGCAAGCGTGTACTTGTCGTCGAGCGCGACGGGGGCGAGGGTGGGCATGGCGGCTCCTGCGCAGATCGGTCCACCCGACACGCCGGTATGGGTGCGGAATGTAAGAGAACGTACAATTGCCTGCGCGGGAATTCCGCAAGCGCAGCATCCGGGAAGGAGCAGGACTTGGACAGGACGGACTGGATGCGAGCGCTCGAGCGCGACCCCTGGTTCGCCAGCCTCGGGCCGGATCTGGTCGAGCTCATGCTCTCGCTCGCGGTGGAGCGGAAATTCCGCGCCAACGAGATCGTCTACAGCGCCAACGATGCGCCGTCGGGAATCTACGGCGTGCTCAGCGGCGGCGTGCGGCTGTCGCAGTACACCGCCTCGGGAAAGCACATCCTGTTCTCCACCTTCAGCCCGGGAGCCTGGTTCGGTGTCATCTCCGAGTTCGACGGGCTGCCGCGGCCGCACAATGCGGTGACTGTGGAGCCCACCAGGCTGCTGCACCTGTCCAGTGCGGCCTTCCGCGAGATCGTCTCGCGCGACTGGCGTTACTGCTTCGACCTGGCGCGCTGCGTCGTCGTTCTCTTCCGCGGCGCGCTGGACCTGCTCTCCGAGCTGCGCTCGCTGCCGTATCCGGCGCGCGTCGCGCAGACGCTGCTGGCGATCTCGGACCATGAGGTGGCCGCGGGCGGCGCAGACGCCGATCCCCGCGTCACCCAGGACGACCTGGCCGCGATGGTGGGCGTGACCCGGCAGACGGTCAGCAGGCTGCTCCACGATTGGGAAGACGCCGGGCTGGTGGCGCGCGGATACGGACGCGTTCGGATCCTCGATCACCTGGGGCTCGGGCGGATCTCGGCGATGGAGGTGTACGAGGGGAGGCCGAACAGCCAGAGGCAGCGGGGCGGGCGTCCCGGGCGCTGATCCCGGGAGGCCGTCGGTGCGCCGCATCGCCGGCGCCTGTGGCTGCAAGCTTCCGGCAGGCGTTCCGGAAGTGGACGGGGCGTCTGCCCAGCGACTATCGCGCCCGCGGGCGGGTCACGAGCAGCGAACGTGCGGAGCTTGCCGAAAGCGGCTGACGCTGCAAGCAGGCTGCCGGGTCACTGGACCTTGCCTTCGGTCACCAGCTCCATCCGCCGCCTGATCTCCGCCGCGGCCTGCGCTTCCCCGGCCGCCAGCGCCCGTCGTTCCTGCGCGCCCAGCCAGGCCAGCAGCGGGCGCCGCCAGCCCTGGGCGGATGCGGTCTCGACGGCGATGCCGACGTCTTCCGGGCGGATGCGCGCGGTGCGCAGCAGCACGCCCGCGGCCACGAGCCGCGAGGCGGGGTTCTCGATCGCGGCCAGCGCGCCTGCGGGGTCTTCGGCAGCGGCGATGGCGCGATGCTGTTCCGGCAGCAGTCCGGCCACGGCGCGACGTCCGGCGAGGTAGTCCGCGTAGGCGCGGTGTGTCGCACCCGCGTCCCCGGCCAGGGCGAGGAAGCCCGGGCAGTCGTCGAACTCGAGCGAGGCGACGCGCATCGCGCAGCGCACCAGCTCCGCATGGGCGACCATGTCGGGGCGCCCGGTGCTGGCGAG
>JBKHVS010000145.1:0-7764 GCA_046569945.1 Gammaproteobacteria bacterium
TCCTCTGCCGGGTGCTCGAGACCGCCATCGACGAAGGCGCGCGGACGATCAACGTGCCCGACACCGTGGGCTACGCGGTGCCCGAGCTCTACGCCGAGTTCTTCCGCACGCTGCGCGAGAAGATCCCCAACTCCGACAAGGCGATCTGGAGCGTGCACTGCCACAACGACCTGGGCATGGCGGTGGCCAATTCGCTCGCGGCGGTGCACTCCGGCGGCGCTCGGCAGGTCGAATGCACGGTCAACGGCCTCGGCGAGCGCGCGGGCAACACGTCCCTCGAAGAGATCGTGATGGCGGTCAAGACCCGTCGCGACTACTTCAAGCTCGACGTCGGCGTCGACACCACGCAGATCGTGCCCTCGAGCCGGCTGGTTTCCACCATCACCGGGTTCCCGGTGCAGCCCAACAAGGCGGTGGTGGGGGCGAACGCATTCGCGCACGCCTCGGGAATCCACCAGGACGGCGTCATCAAGGCGCGCGACACCTACGAGATCATGCGCGCCGAGGACGTGGGCTGGACCACCAACAAGATCGTGCTGGGCAAGCTCTCGGGCCGCAACGCGTTCAAGCAGCGGCTGCAGGAGCTCGGCATCCAGCTCGACTCCGAGGTCGAGGTGAACGCCGCGTTCAAGCGCTTCAAGGACCTGGCCGACGGCAAGTCGGAGATCTTCGACGAGGACATCCATGCGATCGTCTCCGACCAGGCGGTGCAGCATGACGCCAACGATCACTACCAGCTCGTGTCGATGTCCCAGCACTCCGAGACCGGCGAGCGCCCGCAGGCGAGCATCACCATGACCGTCGACGGCAAGGAGGTCACCAGCCAGTCCGACGGCAACGGTCCGGTGGACGCGGTGCTCAAGGCCATCGAGGCCAAGGTCGAGTCCGGCGCCGAGATGATGCTGTACTCGGTCAACGCCATCACGACCGGCACCGAGTCCCAGGGGGAAGTCACGGTGCGGCTGGCGAAGGCCGGGCGCATCGTCAACGGCATCGGCGCGGATCCGGACATCGTGGTCGCCTCGGCGAAGGCCTACCTGAGCGCGCTCAACAAGCTGCACAGCCGCGCCGACCGGCTGAACCCGCAGACCGAGGGCGTCTGATCCAGGGCGTCTGACCCCCGGTGGCTGCGTCCGGCGCCACGCCCCATTTCGCGTGGCGCCGGAAATGCCCTATAATTCAAAGGCTTCGCACCCGCCACAGGGTGCGTTTCAGTCGCCGGCTCCAATGCCGGCGTTTTCGACACGGACCGCATCCCGGCGGATCCGCAAGTAGCTACAGAGGGAATCCATGGCAGTTGCAGACATCGACAAGGCGAAGATCGTCGCCGATTTCCAGCGGGCCCAGGGCGACACCGGGTCGCCCGAAGTGCAGGTCGCGCTCCTCACCGCGCGCATCAACGACCTCACCGGCCACTTCAAGGAACACAAGAAAGACCACCATTCCCGCCGCGGCCTGCTGCGGATGGTGAGCCGGCGGCGCAAGCTGCTCGACTACCTCAAGTCGCGCAACCAGCCCAGCTACAAGGCTCTGATCGAGAAGCTCGGACTGCGCAATTGAGCGTCCAGGCTCGATACTCGATCCTCGAGGGTTGATCGAAGAAGCCCGCAGGCGGCACGCTTGCGGGCTTCTTGTCATTTGTCGATGACTGTCAGGCGAACCGCGCCGCCGGGCTGAAAGCGCGGGCAATGTTGAAAGGAAGACGGAAAAGTGTTTGATATCGCTAAGAAGACCTTCAAGTGGGGGCAGCACACGGTGACGATGGAGACGGGCGAGATCGCCCGTCAGGCCGGCGGCGCCGTGCTCATCAACGTCGAGGACACCGTGGTGCTGGCCACCGTGGTGGCCGCCAAGAGTGCAAAGCCGGGGCAGGATTTCTTCCCGCTCACGGTCGACTACGTCGAAAAATTCTATGCCGCCGGCCGTATCCCCGGCGGTTTCTTCAAGCGCGAGGGGCGTCCCACCGAGCGCGAGATCCTGATCTGCCGCCTGATCGATCGTCCGATCCGCCCGTTGTTCCCGGAAGGCTTCTACAACGAAGTCCAGGTGATCGTGCAGGTCATGTCGAGCAACCCCGAGATCGACTCCGACATCCCGGCGATGATCGCCGCGTCGGCCGCGCTTGCCATCTCCGGCATCCCCTTCGCCGGTCCGATCGGCGCGGCGCGCGTGGGCTATGTCGACGGCGAGTACGTGCTCAACCCCACCGCCACGCAGATGGATTCGAGCAAGCTCGACCTCGTCGTGGCCGGCACCGACCAGGCCGTGCTGATGGTCGAGTCCGAGGCGCACGAACTGGCCGAGGACGTCATGCTGGGCGCGGTGATGTTCGGGCACGAGCAGATGCAGACCGCGATCGACGCGATCAACGAGCTGGTCGAGCTGGGCGGCAAGCCCGAGTGGGACTGGAAGGCGGCCGAGAAGAACGAGGCGATGATCGCCCGCATCAACGCGCTTGCCGAGGCCGACATGCGCGCCGCCTACGGCACCCGCAACAAGCAGGAGCGCACCACGCGCATCCGCGAGATCGAGGCTGCGGTCGCAAAGACGCTCGCCGAGGAGGCCGAGGCCGCAGGCCAGCCGGCTCCGGATCGCAACGAGGTCAGCAACGTCCTGTTCGACGTGCAGGCCCGGATCGTTCGCAACCAGATCCTGTCGGGCGAGCCCCGGATCGACGGGCGCGACACGCGCACCGTGCGTCCGATCGCCATCCGCTCCGGCGTGCTTCCCCGCGCGCACGGCAGCGCGCTGTTCACGCGCGGCGAGACGCAGGCCATCGTGGCCGCCACGCTGGGCACCTCGCGTGACGAACAGATGATCGACGCGATCAACGGCGAGTACCGCGATCGCTTCATGTTCAACTACAACTTCCCGCCGTTCTGCACCGGCGAGACCGGCCGCTTCGGCGCGCCCAAGCGCCGCGAGATCGGCCACGGCAACCTGGCCAAGCGGGCGGTGCGTCCGCTGCTGCCCAGCGCCGACGAGTTCGCCTACTCGCTGCGCGTGGTCTCCGAGATCACCGAGTCCAACGGCTCCTCGTCGATGGCCTCTGTGTGCGGTGCCTGCCTGGCGCTGATGGATGCCGGCGTGCCGATCAAGTCGCACGTGGCTGGCGTGGCGATGGGCCTGATCAAGGAAGGCAACCGCTTCGCGGTGCTTACCGACATCCTGGGCGACGAGGACCACCTCGGCGACATGGACTTCAAGGTGGCCGGCACCGAGCAGGGCATCACCGCGCTGCAGATGGACATCAAGATCCAGGGCATCACCCGCGAGATCATGCAGGTGGCGCTGGCGCAGGCGCGCGAGGGCAGGATTCACATCCTGGGCAAGATGCGCGATGCCGTCGGCGGCGTGCGCGAAGAGCTCTCCGACTTCGCTCCGCGCATGTACAAGATGAAGATCAACCCGGAGCGCATCCGCGACGTGATCGGCAAGGGCGGCGCCACCATCCGCCAGATCACCGAGCAGACGGGCACCCAGATCGACATCCAGGACGACGGCTCGATCACCATCGCGGCGGTCGACGCCAACGCGGCGAAGAAGGCCCAGTCGATCATCGAGGGCCTGACGGCCGAGGTCGAGATCGGCCGGATCTACGAGGGAACCGTCCTCAAGATCCTCGATTTCGGCGCCATCGTCCAGGTGATGCCGGGCCGCGACGGGCTGCTGCACGTCTCGCAGATCGCCAACGAGCGCGTGAACCTGGTGTCGGACTACCTCAAGGAAGGCCAGGTCGTGCGCGTCAAGGCCATCGAGGCCGACGACAAGGGCAGGCTGCGCCTGTCGATGAAGGCTGCTGCTGCGGACGACGCTGCGGCGGGCCAGGCGAGCTGACCGGATACCTCCGGGAGGCAAGCGGAAAGGCCGGCGGAAACGCCGGCCTTTTTCATTCTGCGCGTCGAGGGCACGCGAGCCCGGGGGCCGGGCGCGCAGGGGGCCGAGGCCCGCTCGGTGGGCGCCCGCCGTACTGCGGGTTCATCCCCCTTCGGCGACGGCCCAGATGTCTTCGCCTTCCTTGCGCACTGCGCCGTCGATGACGAGCTTCTCCAGGTGAGCGAGCAGGGAGCGCGCCGCGATCGGATGCATCATCGGATCGACGTCGTCGTAGACGACCGGGAGCAGGGTCTTCAGGTCCGCCGGCCCCCGGTTGCGCACCGCCTCAAGCACCTTGCGCTCGCGCCCGAGCCGATGGCCGATCAGCTGCCGGATGGCCTGGTGCGCGAAGCCGAGCACCCAGCCATGCGCCGGCAGGATGTAGTCGATGGGCTCGTCCAGCAGCGCATGCAGGGCCCTCAGGTAGGCATGCATGTCGCCGTCCGGCGGGTCGATCACGACGGTGGAACCGTTGTTGATGTGGTCGCCCGAGTACAGCAGCCGGTCCTCCTCCTGCAGGAAGCAGAGGTGGTTGGACGCATGGCCCGGCGTATGAATCACCCTCAGCGTGGTGTCGCCCACCGCCAGGCGTTCGCCGTGCTCCAGGGTGCGGTCCGGCGTGAACTGCCATTCGCTGCGGAAGTGCGGACCGGACGGCGCGCCCAGGATCGGCGCACCGGTGAGCTGCTTGAGCGGGGCCGCGCCCGGTGAATGATCCGGGTGCGCATGAGTGCAGAGGATGTACTTGAGATCCTTGCCGACGATCGCCGCGATGCGGTCGATGTGCGCGGGCTCGATCGGCCCCGGGTCGATCACCGCGTAGGCCCCTGGTTCGCCGATGATGTACGTGTTCGTGCCGGCGCCGGTCATCCGTCCCGGGTTGGGGCAGGTCAGCCGCTGCACGTTGCTGAGCAGCCGCACCGGCTTCTCGTAGTCCCAGTCGAGCGAGTGGACCAGCTGCCCGTCCGGCGCCACCAGCTGCAGCTCGCCATAGGGCGGATCGGTCTCCATGTATCGCTCGATCTCGCCCTTGTAGTAGGCGCCGCGCGGCGCGGACACCCAGAGCGGCCGATCGCCGGAGCACGCGTCCAGCACGGCCTCGACCCGCGGCATCTGCGCCAGCCGGCGCAGGGTACGGATCGTCGGAAAGATCATCAGGAAGTCGCCGCGCTCATGCCGCTCCAGGGCCTTCTTCGGGCTGATCCAGACCGGCTCGAAAGTCTCGCTGTCGTCGGACTCCGGCTCCTGGCCCTCCGGCATAGGGGCGACGAGGAAGCGCACGTCGAAGCGCTTCGGGAGATCCGGGTCGGTGGTCCAGTGACACAGCGACCAGACGCGGTCGATGGCGAGCCGGTAGCCGCCTGCGTCCATCTGGCCAAGGAAGTCGGCATCCTGGCTGCGGTCGAGCCGAGTCACGTCCTCGTGCACCGCCAGCGACCCGTCGGGCCGGTAGGCCAGCAGCACGCCCAGCTCCTCGAAGGCCTCACGGATGGCCGCAGTGGAGAAGGTCAGCTGCTCCTCCTCCTGCTGCCCGGGGCGCAGGCGCGAGAGCGCCCGGGCGCGCCGGCTGGCGTCGTCGGGATCGAGCGCCCCGCCCGGGAACACGTAGGCGCCGGGGACGAAGCTGGCCTTCTCTGATCGGCGCGTCATCAGCACCTCCAGGCCATCGTCCGCGTCTCGCAGCAGCAGCACCGTTGCCGCGGGGCGGGGAGCAACCGGCTGCTTCCACGCGTGAACCTGCTTATCCTGTCTCGGCATCTGTCTCCGCCTGTTGCGTTCGAACCTGGATCGAGCGGCCCGCGCCGTGCTCAGTGAGCGTGCTCGTGGGCATGTGAATCCGGTGGATTGTCGCCGGCACCGGGCCACAGGAAACGCTCGCCGTACTTCGCCGCGAGCTCGCCTGCCCGGGTGGCGAATGTCGTCGCAGCGGCACCCGCGGCAAAGGACATGACGCCGCCCGTGGCCAGCGGGAAACCGCAGCCATAGAGCGAAACGATGTCGCCGACGCGCACCGAATCAACGTCGGTCGCGCCGAGGCAGCGCTGCGCCTCGATCGCCATCGCGAAGATCAGGCGGTCCCGGATGTCTTCGGCTGGCACCGCTGCGGAGCGGCGCCTGAACGAAGAAAGCCCGCTCCAGAGTCCGGGGGCGTCGTCGTCCTCATGCGCGTAGAAGCCGCCTCCGGATGCGCGCCCGGTTCGCTTGAGCCCATGGGCCATCTTCTCCACGACGTATACCGCCGCCTTCGGCAGCGCGAGCGGGGCGAGCGCGGGCGGATGGTGGTCCTCATGGGCGCAGCACTGGTGGTGGCCGTGGCTGTGATCGTGTGCGCCGTGAGCGTGTGCGCCGTGATCGTGGGCGTCGTGGGCGTGAGCGTCGTGGGCGTGAGCGTCGTGGGCGTGAGCGTGGGCGCCGTGGGCGTGCCCAGGTTGGTCATCGTGCCCGTGCCCGTGCCCGTGCCCGTCGAGCGCCATGTGCAGCGCGTGATCGATCGGCCCGAGCCCTGATTCGTCCAGCGCCGCCAGCGGACCCGCGGCCATTCCCGCATCCAACGCGGCCTGCTCGACGCTGTCCGCGGCCACGCCTTCACCCAGCAGCGTCAGGCCTTCGATCAGGAAGCTGCCAAACACGCGACCCGCAAAGCTCGCGTTCATTTCGGTGGCAACCGCATGGACTCCAGCCGAGATGCGCGAAGAACGGGTCCCAAGGGCGGCGACCGCGTCGATGCCGGCCGGCGCGGGAACAGAGCGGTTCCGGGCAGCGGCGGCGCTGCGCGCCCAACGCTGGGCAGCGGCCGTGGCGCCGGACAGGTCGCAGACCACCTCGTCCACGAGCCCCGCCGCCCTGGCCTCATCGGGCGAGATCCCGGCCTCGTCACCGAGATAGGGCAGGGCCGTCGCGCCCGGTTGCTGCAGCCTCAGCCGCGCCGCTTCCACGCAGACCAGATGGGCGCAACGCAGTGCAAGGGCAAACGATCCTGCCGTCGCCTCCCGGGCGAGCACCGCGGATACGTGCGGTGCAGTTTCCAGCAGCCGCTCGAACGCAGGCTCCGCAATCGTCTCGTCGATCGGCGCCAGGACGACGCCCCTGAGCGACCCGGCCTCGGCGAGCATTCGCTCAATCGCCGCCTGGAGGCCAGCGGTATCGTCCTCGCGAGCCCCGATTCCTGCGCTCTCGGCCAGGATCGTGCCCAGGCCGTCATCGGTCCGTTCGTAGCGGAAACTGCTCATCGATTCTCCGTGCATGCTCTCGCGCAGAGGCCGGCCCATCCCGGCCCCCGGGGCGTGACGGAATCATAACTTCAAGAGCGGAGCGGCCACCCCGGCGGGGCGTCCCGGAATCTCAGCGGCGTCGCGGAGTGACGGCGTGCAGCGCGATGAGCTTTCGATCGTTGTTGCTTAGCAGGCTCTGCACGGCAGCGTCGCGCACCAGCGTGCCCGACGAGAACGCCTGGGTCACGAGCTCCTTGGGCATGGGGCGCGCAAGACCAAAGCCCTGGCCGTAGTCGACACCGAGTTCGATCAGCGAAGCCACCGTATCGGCGGTCTCCGCCCACTCCGCGATGCTGCTCATGCCCAGTTCGTGCGTGAGGTCCACGATGGTGCGCGTGATCGCGTAGTTCGCCGGGTTGTGGTTGATGTCCCTGACGAAGCTGCCATCAATCTTGATGAAGTCGGCCGGGAGTTCCTTCAGGTAGTTGAAGGAGGTGTAGCCGGCACCGAAGTCGTCGAGCGCCACCTTGCTGCCATAGGCACGAACCCTGTCGACGAATCGGCGGGTAGAGCCCACGTCATGAAGTGCCACGCTCTCGGTAACTTCGAAGCAGAGCTTGGTCATGGCCAGCGGATGCTCCGAGATCATCGCGAACGCATCGTTGATGAACCGCGC
>JBKHVS010000146.1:0-7690 GCA_046569945.1 Gammaproteobacteria bacterium
GGGTCGGCGCCGTCGAGCACCTTCCAGCCGCGGGCGAGGCCGGCGACGATGGGATCGGGGAAGCTGCTCATGGTGTCGCGCGGTCCGTGTGTCAGAGGTTCAGGGGGCCGGGGTAGCCGATCGACTCCCAGGTCGATTCGTCGGCGTACCAGGCGGCCAGGGTCAGGTCGTGCAGCGCTCCGTAGCCGCTGCGCATCAGCGCGATCGGATGCACGCGCCAGCGCTCGAGGAAGGCCGCGACCTCGTCCGTGCCCGCATCGCTCCAGGAGCTTCGCACCCCGGCCAGCGCGATCCGGCTGGGCGGGATCGCCAGCAGCGCGAACAGCTGCGCGGCCTCCTGGCGCGCTGCCGGGGGCATGCCGGCGAGGGCGGTGTCGATGCCCTGGGCGCAGCGGGCGACGGCGGCAGCGCGCGCTGCGGGTTCTTCGGGCAGGGCGCCCTCGAGCACCGCCGGAATCACTGCCGAGAGCACCTGGCGCCGGTCGGCGTCCGGGTCGCGGCCAGCCACCAGTGCCGCCAGCCCGCCCACGGCCAGCAGCGTGCCGCCCAGCAGCCCCGCCTTGAGGAATGTGCGTCGCGTCGTCATGCGTCCGATTCTAGGCGGGGCCAGGTAGAGCGACGGCTCTAATCGCATCCCGCGTCCGGCGCCGGCCGGGCAGCCGGGCCGGTATCATCCGGTCGCGATGGATCACTCCGAAAGACTCCTGAGCGCCGCCGCCGAGGTGGCCTCCCTGCGGGCCGGGATCGCGGCAGACGCCCGCCTGCGCGGCTGGAGCATCGCGCTCAAGCGCTGGCAGTCGGCCCGGCTCGCGGCCACGCACGCGGACCTGCTCGCCGAGCCCCGCCACCGCGAGGCGGCGCGCTTCTTCCTCGACGATCTCTACGGCGCCAAGGATTTCTCGCAGCGCGACGCCGAGCTCGGCCACGTGATCCCGGTGCTGGCCCGCACCCTGCCGAACAGCGCGCTGGCCACGCTGGCCGACGCGGTCGAGCTCGATGCCCTCTCCGAGCGGCTCGACGAGGCGATGGCCAGCCGGCTGCGCCGCGACGACGAGGCCGGCATCGACGAGGCCTCCTACGCCCGCGCCTATCGCGACAGCGCCCCGATGGCCCATCGCGAGCACCAGCTCGACCTGGTCCTTTCGATCGGCCGTTCGCTGGACCGCCTGGTGCGCATGCCGCTGCTCGGCGGGCTGCTGGGCGCCATGGCCGGCCCGGCCAGGCTCGCCGGCGTCCCGACCATGCACGACTTCCTCGTGCGCGGCTTCCGCGCCTTCAAGGGCATCGGGGGCGCCAGCGTGTTCCTCGCGCGGATCGACGCTCGCGAGCGGGTCATCCTGCACGCGCTCTACGCCGGCCAGGACACCGGCTGGACGGCACAGGCCGCGGCCTGATATCATCCGCGGTTCCCTTGCCGCACTGCGTCAGACGCTGCAGGCGGCCCAAGTCCACAAGGAGAGTCAATGCGTCACTATGAAATCGTATTCATCGTCCACCCGGATCAGAGCGAGCAGGTTCCCGCGATGATCGAGCGCTACAAGTCGCTGGTGGAAGCCCAGGAAGGCAAGGTCCACCGGATCGAGGACTGGGGCCGCCGCCAGCTGGCCTACCCGATCCAGAAGATCGCCAAGGCCCACTACGTGCTGATGAACATCGAGGCCGGTCCGGCCACGCTGGGCGAACTCGAGCACGCCTTCCGCTTCAACGACGCAGTGCTGCGCCACCTCACGGTGTCGATGCGCAAGGCCGAGACCGGCCCGTCGCCGATGTGGAAGCAGATCCAGCGCGAGGAGGCCCGCAAGGCCACCGCCGAGCCGGCTCCCGCTCCTGCCCCCGCCGCCCCGGCAGCGGCCGAGTAAGCGCTCGCTGGACGAACGGAGCAGGTGAGGGCGAACAGGATCGAGTTGCAGGGCAGGCTGGCGGCGCGCGAATCGCTCCGCTACAGCCCGGCAGGCATTCCGATCCTCTCGGCCAGCCTCCAGCACGAGTCCGGGCAGCAGGAAGCCGGGGCCGAGCGCAAGGTGGAGCTCGAGATCGCCGCAGTGTTCGCAGGCCCGCTGGCCTCGAGCGCAGACCGCGTCCCTCTGGGCGCCGGCCTGCAGGTCGGGGGGTTCCTGGCGCCGAAGCGCCGTTCGTCGAAGCAGCTGGTGTTGCACGTAACCGAATTCGAATTGATCGAGGTGTGATATGGCGTACTTCCGCCGTGGTTCCAAAGACAAGAAGAAGCGTCCGACGCAGAGCGCGCTGTTCAAGCGCAAGAAGTTCTGCCGCTTCACTGCCGAGAAGATCGAGTGGGTCGACTACAAGGATGTCGACATCCTCAAGGACTTCATCACCGATACCGGCAAGATCATCCCCGCCCGCCTGACCGGCACCAAGGCGCGCTTCCAGCGCCAGCTGTCGGAGGCGATCAAGCGTGCGCGCTTCCTGGCCCTGATGCCCTACACCGACAACCACTGAGCACGGGAGAAACAAGATGCAGATCATCCTGCTCGAAAAGGTCGTCAACCTGGGTCAGCTCGGCGACATCGTCAAGGTCAAGGACGGCTACGCCCGCAACTACCTGATCCCCCAGCGCATGGCGCGCCGCGCCACCAAGCTTGCGATCGAGGAGTTCGAGGCCAGGCGCGCCGAGCTCGAGAAGATCCAGGCCGACAAGCTGGCCGCCGCGCAGGCGGTGGGCGAGAAGCTCAGCGGCCTGGCCATCGAGATCCCGAACAAGGCCGGCGTCGACGGCCGCCTGTTCGGCTCGGTCACCAACTTCGACATCGCCGAAGCGCTGAACAAGCAGGGCTTCCAGATCGAGAAGGCCATGGTGCGCCTGCCCGACGGCCCGCTGAAGGCCCTGGGCGAGTACAAGGTCGAGGTCGCGCCGCACACCGACGTGCTCTCCGAGGTCACCGTCACGGTGGTCCAGGAGGCCTGATCGCACGGGGGCGCCAGCCCCCGCAGCGGCAGACCTGGAAGGGGCGCTCTGCGCCCCTTTCGCATTTCCGGGGCGCACCGCGCCGGCTTCGCTAACATAGCCCCATGTCCGCACATCCCAGCCAGTCCTCCTCCGCGGGACAGGGGGACCGAGAGGTCTCCTCCCTGCGCCTGCCGCCCCATTCCATCGAGGCCGAGCAATCGGTGCTCGGCGGGCTGCTGCTCGACAACAACGCCTTCGATCGCGTTGCCGACGTGCTGCGCGAGGACGACTTCTACCGCTACGACCATCGCCTGATCTGGCAGCAGATCAACCGCCTGATCGAGCGCAGCCACCCGGCGGACGTGGTCACCGTCTTCGAGTCGCTGCAGACCGCGGGCAAGGCCGAGGAGGCGGGCGGGCTGCCCTACCTGAACGCGCTGGCGCAGGAGACGCCGTCGGCGGCCAACATCCGCCGCTATGCGGAGATCGTCCGCGACCGCGCCATCCTGCGCAACCTGATCTCCACCTCGGACCAGATCGCCACCTCGGCCCTCAACCCGCAGGGCAAGGACACCCGGCAGATCCTCGACGAGGCCGAATCCAAGATCTTCCAGATCTCGGAGGAGGGCTCGCGCGGCGCCGCCGGCTTCCAGGGGCTGCAGGACCTGCTCAGCAAGGTGGTCGAGCGGGTCGACGAGCTCTACAGCCAGGGCAATTCGAGCGACGTCACCGGCGTGGCCACCGGCTTCGCCGACCTGGACCGGATGACCTCCGGCCTGCAGCCCGGCGACCTGGTGATCGTGGCCGGACGGCCGTCGATGGGCAAGGCGCAGCCGCTGGATTCCCGGGTGCGCACCCCGGGGGGCTGGAAGTCGATGGGCGAGCTCGCGGTCGGCGATGCGCTGGCGTCGGTGGACGGACGGCCATCGATCGTCACCGGCATCCACCCGCAGGGAGTGCGCCAGGTCTACCGCATCGTCTTCTCCGACGGGCGCAGCGCCGAATGCTGCGCCGAGCACCTGTGGCGGGTGCATTGCCGCCACTGGCCGCAGCCGCGGGTGCTGGCCACCGCGGAGATCCTCGTGCTGCTCGGGCGTGTCCGCTACCGCGACCGCCTGTGGATCGACCTGCCCAGTGGCGACTTCGGACACGCCGAAGAGCTTCCGGTCGACCCCTGGGTGCTGGGCGCGCTGCTGGGCGACGGCAGCCTGTGCGGCACCGCGGTGCGATTTTCCGGCAAGGCCGAGGAGACGCTGGCACGCTTGCGCGCGCGCGCCGCAGAAGGGCTGGCACTGGTCCCGGCAGGAGGGTGCGACTGGCGGCTGGTGCAGCAGGATCGCGGCAAGCAGGCCGGTCATCACGGGCAGAAGGCCAACCCGCTCGAGCAGTCGCTCGAGCGGCTGGGACTGTGGGGGCGCACCAGTGGCGACAAGTTCATCCCGCGCCTGTACCTGGATGCACCGCGCGCGGCCCGGCTCGACCTGCTGCGCGGCCTGCTGGATACCGACGGCTGGGCAGAGCGTTGGGGCACCGTGCGGCTGTCCACCGCGAGCCCCCGGCTCGCGCAGGACCTCGCCGAACTGGTGCGCTCGCTCGGCGGCTGGTGCTCGATCCGCGGCAAGCGGCCCACCTGCACCGTGGGCGGCGAGCGCCGCGCCGGCGCGCCCGCCTGGGTGTGCACGATCAGCCACCCCGATCCCGCCAGCCTCTTCCTGGTGAGCGACAAGCAGGCGAGGGTGGCCGGCGGCCGCCGGCGCCGGAAGCTGCCGGTCATCCGCAGCATCGAGCCCAGCCGGGTGGCGGCCACGCAGTGCATCTCGGTCTCGCACCCGAGCCGCCTCTACCTGACCGACGACTACGTGGTCACGCACAACACCGCCTTCTCGCTCAACATCGGCGAGCACGTCGCGGTGGACCAGGGGCTGCCGGTGGCCGTGTTCAGCATGGAGATGGGCGCCACCCAGCTCGCGATGCGGATGGTGTGCTCGGTGGGAAGGCTGGACCAGCAGCGGCTGCGCACCGGCCGGCTGATCGACGACGACTGGCCCCGGCTCACCAGCGCCATCCAGAAGATGCAGGAGGCCCAGCTTTTCATCGACGAGACCCCGGCGCTGAACTCGCTCGAGCTGCGCGCCCGCGCGCGGCGGCTGTCGCGCCAGTGCGGCCAGCTCGGCATGATCATCGTCGACTACCTGCAGCTGATGGCCGGCTCGTCCAGCAGCAGCGGCGAGAACCGCGCCACCGAGATCTCCGAGATCTCCCGCGGCCTCAAGGCCCTCGCCAAGGAGCTGCACTGCCCTGTGATCGCGCTGTCGCAGCTGAACCGTTCGCTGGAGCAGCGGCCGAACAAGCGGCCGGTGATGTCGGATCTGCGCGAGTGCGTCGCTGGCGACACGCTTGTCCTGCTCGCGGACGGTCGGCGCGTGCCGATCCGCGAGCTCGTCGGAACCGAGCCCGACGTGCTCGCGATGGACCAGTCGCGCCGCATCGTCGCGGCCCGGTCCGACAAGGTGTGGTCGGTGGGGCGCAAGCCCGTGCTGAAGATGACGCTGGCCAGCGGGCGTGTGCTGCGTGCGACCGCACGGCATCGGCTGTTCACGGGAAGCGGCTGGCGCCTGCTCGGGGAGCTCTCCGAAGGCGACAGGGTGGCGCTGGGCCGCGCCATGCCGGCGCCGGCCTGTCCGGTGCGCTGGCAGGATCACGAGCTTGTGCTGCTGGGGCATCTGGTGGGCGACGGCAGCTATCTGTCGCATCAGCCGATGCGCTACACCACCGGGTCCCAGGAGAACAGCGATGCGGTTCGGGCGGCGGCGGAGGCCTTCGGTTGCAGGGTGAATCGGCACGAGGGGCGAGGCAACTGGCATCAGCTCGTGATTTCCGGAAACGGCAATCGCTGGCATCCGGACGGCGTGGGGCGCTGGCTGCGCGAACTCGGCATCTTCGGGCAGCGCTCCCACGAAAAGCGACTGCCGTCGTCGGTGTTCGGGCTGGAGAGCGGGCAGCTCGCGCTGCTGCTGCGGCACCTCTGGGCCACCGACGGCTGCATCTCCGTTCGTGCGGCGGCCAGCAAAGGCGCTCCCCGCGTCTACTTCAGCACCTGCAGCGAGCCGCTAGCGCGCGACGTGGCGGCGCTGCTGCTGCGCCTGGGTATCGTCGGGCGCCTCAGGGCGTTGCACCGGAGCGGTCGCCGGCCTGTCTGGAACGTCGATGTCAGCGGAGCTGCCGACCAGCGCAGGTTCCTCGAGCGGGTCGGCGCCTTCGGGCCGCGGGAAGAGCCGGCTCGCCGCCTGAGCGAGGTCCTGGACCTTGCCTCCCGCCAGGGCACCAACGTGGACACCCTCCCGATCGAGGTTTTCGACGAGGTGCGCGCAGCGATGGCGGCCCGAGGCGTGAGCACCCGACGCATGGCATCCATGCGCGGGACTGCCTACGGTGGCATGTCGCATTTCGCGTTCGCGCCGTCGCGCGATACGGTCGCGTCGTACGCGGAGTGCCTTGACGACGAAGGCTTGCGCCGCGCGGCATCGGACGATCTCTTCTGGGACCGCGTCGTCTCGATCGTTCCCGACGGCGAGGAGGAGGTTTTCGACCTGACCGTTCCCGGTCCGGCCTCCTGGCTGGCGGACGGGATCGTCAGCCACAACTCGGGCGCAATCGAGCAGGATGCGGACGTCATCCTGTTCATCTACCGCGACGAGGTCTACAACCCGGACTCAGCCGACAAGGGCACTGCCGAGATCATCATCGGCAAGCAGCGGAACGGCCCCATCGGGACGGTGCGTCTCACTTTCGTCGGCCAGTACACCAAGTTCGAGAATTTCGCCGCCGGCGGCTACGAATAAGGCCGGTACTTCTTCACGCGTTCCCCCGAACGGGGGATGTTCGCGTTCCTGCCCGCTCCTGTAGGTTCGGCCCGGTGGCATTCACGCCCCGGGCGTGGATGTCGCTGCGTTTCCTCCGATACCGACAACACGAAACGAAAGGAACACAGGAGATGGCGAGCAAGACCAAGCGGTACCTGGGCCTGCCTGCAGTCGCGCTGGTGAGCGCATGGCTGGCGGCCTGCGGCGGCGGCGGTGGCAGCGACGATGGCGGCACGGCTGCAGCCCCCGTGCCGGCGCCGGCGCCAACGCCGGAACCCGGCCCGGCACCGGCCCCCGAGCCCGGCCCTGCGCCCGCACCGGAGCCCGGCCCTGCGCCCGCACCGGAACCGGGCCCCGCGCCCGCACCGGAGCCCGGCCCGGCACCCGCACCGGAGCCCGGCCCTGCGCCCGCACCGGAGCCCGGCCCCGCGCCCGCACCGGAGCCCGGCCCTGCACCCGCGCCGGAGCCCGGCCCCGCGCCTGCACCCAGCTCCGCGGCCCAGTGCGTCGATACGCTGGCGCTGGTCGCCGGAACCCGCTACCTGCTGGACTACCAGATCACCGGACAGACCACCGGCACGGTGAAGTCCGACAACCTGGTGGTCGGGTCCAGGACCTTCGAGGGCATCGCGGCGACCGAGGTGAAGGCGGTGACCACCACCAGCTACACCGGCCTGCCGGTGGCGCAGACCGAGGCCTACAACTACGTCGGCGTCAACGGACTCACCGCGCTGACCTATGGCGGCACCGCGGTCGTCGACGTGATGGGCTCCACGGCCAACGTCAAGACCGTGATGACCCCGCCGGTGGCGCTCCCCTACGACCTTGCGGCCGGGGCGTCGTTCACGCAGGACGTCACCTACACGGTGACGACCACGATCACGGTCGGCGGCACGAGCTTCCCGACCACGACGACCAC
>JBKHVS010000147.1:0-7049 GCA_046569945.1 Gammaproteobacteria bacterium
CGCGCGGCGGCATCGGTGGCCGCTGCGAGCTTCTCCGGGGTCACGGTGCGCTCCCTGAAGAGCGCGTCCAGCGCGCGCTCCGCTGCGATCACTTCCGCGCCGAGCGCACGCGCCTCGGCCTGCATCCGGGCGAACACCTCACGGGTGCGCGCCTGCTGTTCCGGCGTCAGCTTCAGCGGCTCGGCGAGCTCCAGCGTGTGCAGCGGCCCCGGATAGCCGTTGAGTTCCGCCGCCAGGGCCAGGCCCATTCCGCGTCCCGCCTGCAGGTCCGCGATCTCGCGGGGCGACAGCGACTTGATCTCGCGCTGCTGCATGCCACCATAGGGAGTGGCCGCGGCGTGCGCATGGCCGCCGGCCTGGTGAGCCTGCGGCCCGTGGCCGTGAGGGTGCTGCGACGGCTGCGACGCGCAGGCCGCGAGCAGGGCAGGAAGGAGAAGGGGAAGGAGCAGGGAGGGGGCGAGGCGGATCATCGGGTCGGTCCGTCCGGAGTGGCTTGTCTAGGGAGCGCGCGGCGCGGGAGCGTGGTCGCTCCGCTCGGTCGCGGGATCATGCCATGGGCGGCCCGATGCCGTCGTTCAGGCGACGCAGCCCTTTCGGAGCCGGCCAGCGGCAGGGGCCAGCAGTGCTGCCTGGATCCGCGCCCAGCGTTCGCGCACCGCGCGCTCGCCCGCGGCGAGCAGCCTGCGGTCGGTGTCCGGCGCCTCGAACAGGTGATGCACGTTCAGGCGGATGGCGAAGTCCGCTTCGCCGATCTGCTCCTCGATCAGACGGTTCACGAGGATGTGCATCGCCTGGAAGGGCGCGTCGAAGATGCTGCTCGCGGGCTCCTCCGAGGGCCGGAAGGCCACGTCGACCGCGATCACGAACTCCGCGCCGAGTTCCCGCGCGGCGCGGATCGGAACTGGCTCGACCAGCGCTCCGTCGACCAGTCCGCGCCCGCCGATCGGCACGGGCGCGTATAGGACCGGCAGGCTTGCGGATGCGGCGACCGCATCGGAGGCGTCGCCCGACGACAGCAGCACCCGTTCGCCGGTGGCGAAGTCGCTGGCCACCGCGCCGAACCGGATCGGCCAGTCCTCGATGGGGCGGCCGGCCGTGTGCTCCCGGACGAGCCGTCTTACCGATTCGTTGCTCAGCAGCCCCAGGTCGAGCGACAGGCGTCCACCCTTCAGCCAGGAGATCTCGCCGGCGGCCTGGCGGATCCGCTCCCACTCCAGGCCGCTCGCCCACAGCGCGCCCGCGATCGCTCCCGCGCTGGTGCCGGTCACCACCGCCGGCCGCATCCCGGCCTCGGCGAACGCCTTGATGATGCCGACGTGGACGAGCCCGTGCCGGGAGCCGCTGCCGAACGCGATGCCGATGCGCGGCCGGGAGGCGGCGCTGGCCGCGGGGCCGGACGCGGCCAGCACCGGGGCCGCGAAGCCCGCCGCGAGCAGCCGTCGACGCGAATGCCTCATCTGGATCCTCCCTGGCCGCCGGAACGCCTTGCCCGCGTCTCCGGAAAGCCTGATTCCTTCAAGGCGGGGCGAACTGGAAGGCCCCCGGGCTCAGCGGCGTGCCGGGCGGAATCGGCTCGGTGTCCATCGGATGCCGGTACTGCTCGGTGGGGACGCATGACGCATCGCCGAACTGCGGCGGGGGCACGGCGGTGCCTCGGGACCACGCGCGCTTCCCGAGCCTGAAATCATGCTCGATGGGATTGCGGAACTCGCCGTCGCTGACGAAGGCATTGCCGCTTCTCCGGTCGTCCGTCACCCCTTCCAGCGCGCCGCGCCCGGCGAACAGGTTGTTCATCACCACGGCCTCGACCGATCCCGGATAGACCCGAAGGAAGGTCCCCCCGGCCCTGCGGCGGTTCACGATCGTGTTGTGGACGAGGAAGAGCTGGTTCAGCGGCCACTTGTAGCCTTCCGGACCATAGGTGACGATGGCGCCGTTCTTCGTGGAAGGCTGCTGGACGATCAGGTTGCCCATCACCAGCACCTGCCCGCCGTTGGAGAAGTCCAGTTCGTAGCTCGCCAGCCCGCCGAGCTCGTCGGTCAGCCGGCTGTAGAGCACCCGGGCGCGCTTCGCGCGGCACTTCAGGAGCTGCCCTCCGCGTGCACGGGAGAAGTGGCTGGCGCGCACTTCGCAGCGGCCGATGCTGCCGACGTACAGGTTGTGCGAGTACCCGTCGCCCGCGCCGTTTTCGGTGAACCGGCATCGCTCGACCGACAGCTCGGCATCCGGATCGTTGCCGGTCAGCAGGCCGTTCTCGTTGTCCGTGAACTGGCAGTCGCTCAGGCGCAGCCTGCCCCGCTCGAAGCGGATGCCGGAACCGTTGCGGTGCGGACCACGCGCTCCAGCGAAGCGGATGCCGGAGACCTCGAAATCGCCATCGCGGATCACCCAGATGCCCTTTCCTTCGGCGTGCCTGCCGTCCGCCAGGATCTGCACCGGACCGCCGCGTGCATGAATGCTCAGCCGCCTCTGCTTCCATACGGCAACGTCGCCGCGATACTCCCCTGCGTCGATCTCCACCACGTCGCCGTCGCCGGCGATCTCGGCGGCCGCCGAGATCGTCGCGACATCCCGGCCGGGGCCGACGCGGATCAGCCTGCCGCCGCTCGAGGGCTCCCGGCGTGCCCCGTCCTGCGCGGCGCGAGCGACGCCGGCACCGCTGCCGGTCCGATCGGCGCGCGCCACGCGCCAGGCCATCGCCGCCAGCGCTGTGGCGCCGGTGGCGAGCAGGTGGCGGCGTGCCGGGGCGAGGCGGTTCATCGGTGAAGAGCCGAAAGGTGGGCGAGCCAGCGACGACGGGACGGCTTCATCCGTTCCCTCCTCGCTGCAGTATAGGTCGGGGTGCTGCCGGAGCAACGCTTCAGCGGGATGCCCGCGCGAGTTGCCGCGCGTCCGGCGCGGTCCACTCCCGACAGATCCGGGCGCTCTGGTCCGCGTCCAGCGGCTCGCCGGTCAGTCCGCAGGAGTCTCCTCCGGGCTGGGTGCGGAAGTGCGCGCACTGGCGGCACACGCCGAAAGGTCGTCGACCGTTGATCCGCTGGAGCGCCACGAGGACTTCGGTCAATGAGGCGTCGAGCCGTGCCGGCGCGCGGGCATCGCGCAGCGCTTCCTGCATCCGCTCCGTCCAGCTTCCGGCCAGCACCGACTCGCCCGCCGGCGTCAGCCGCAGGTGGATGCGCCTGCCGTGACCCGGATCCGGCTGCCTGGCGAGCAGGCCCTTGCGTTCGAGTACTGAAAGCGTCTGCGAGAGCGTCCCGCGCGTGAGGCCGAAGTACTCCGCGATGGCGATCGGCAGGTCGCTGTAGCGGTTGGCCTGGGCCAGGTACTGGAGCACCTGGAGATGGATGGGCAGCAGCCCATGGCGCGCAGCGTCCTCTCGCACCGCCTGGTGCAGCAGCGCACCGAGGCGCTCGAGGATCAGCGGGGTCCGGTTCATTTTTTTAATGTATCGCCTCGATGCATGTCTTGACAAACAGGGGCTGGAGGTTCAGCTTGAAAAATGCATCGAGTCGATGCATAAACGTCGCCGGCAAA
This sequence comes from Gammaproteobacteria bacterium, assembly GCA_046569945.1. GTDB lineage: Bacteria > Pseudomonadota > Gammaproteobacteria > Burkholderiales > Burkholderiaceae_E > Quisquiliibacterium. The sequence goes on from JBKHVS010000147.1 coordinate 3,535, forward strand.
CCCCTTGCGGGCGGCACCGTCAAGTGGAGGAGTCATCATGAATCGCCTGCTGGTCCTTGCATGCGCTGGCGCCCTCGCCGCCGCGCCCGCCATCGCTGCCGACCCTTCCGTGCCCTATCCGGCCGGCTATCGCGACTGGCACCACGTCAAGAGCATGGTGATCGAGGAAGGGCATCCGCTGTTCGCAGCATTCGGCGGCATCCATCATCTCTACGCGAATGCGAAGGCGCTCGCGGGCTACCGCAGTGGACGGTTCCCGAACGGCGCGGTGATCGTCTTCGACCTGCTCGAGGCGAACCGTGCCGACAGCGCGGTCACCGAGGGCGGTAGAAAGGTGCTGGGCGTCATGCACAAGGATTCCAGGCGCTGGTCCGGCACCGGCGGCTGGGGCTTCGAAGGATTCGCCGGCGGTGATCCGGAGAAGCGCGCCGTGGCGGACAAGGCCGCGCAGGCCTGCTTCGCCTGCCATGCCCCGCAGAAGGACCGCGACTACGTGTTCAGTTCGCTGCGCGACCATTGAGCGCGGGGGCGGGAGGTCGGCGATGGGGCGCCGGGCGGCCCGGGCAACGGTGCGTCCGGTGATGCCTTCAGCGGTCCGTTCGGCGGCCCGGGCGTCGACGCGTCAGGCCGACTGCGTCACGTGCACGCCCGGGAGCTGCCCGTCGTTCCAGCGCCCGCCCAATGCCCGCTCGATCTGTGCGCCCAACTGCAGCAGCAGGCCGTCGCTGGCCTGCCGCGCCTGTGCCTGGATGCCGAGCGGCAGCCCCGTTTCCTGCCAGGCCATCGGCAGGGAGATGGCCGGGGTGCCGCAGAGGTTGGCCAGCGGCGTGTAGGCGAAGTTGCGCCACAGGTTCTCGAACCAGTCGTGCACCGAAGGGTTGTCGCTGAGCGTCAGGTACTCGACGGTGCCGATCTGCGGCGTGGGCAGCGCGGTGATCGGCGTCAGCACGATGTCCCAGTGCTCGAAGAACTGCCCGAAGCCGCGCGAGATCGTGTTGAACACCGCCTGCATCCGGAATCGCTCGGTGTAGCTGGTGCGCATGCCGAGCTCCCAGACCCGCAGACACATCGGCTCGACCAGCTCCGGCGACGGCTGCCCGAGGCCGCGCAGCGCCAGCAGGCTGGAGATGGTCTGCGCGAAGTTGCTGACGTAGCAGAGCGTCTGGGCCTCGAACGCGGCCCGGTAGTCGATGTCCGGCTTCGCCCACTCGACATGGTGGCCGAGTCCTTCGAGAAGGCGCCCGGCGCGTTCGAGTTCGGACACGACGTGCGGCGTGGCGCGGTAGTCGCCCCATTCGTGGGACAGCGCGATCCGCAGCCGTGGCGGGTCGCGCCGGATCATCCCGGCGCAGGGTTCCGGCTGGGTCCAGTAGGGCATGAACTCGCCCGGCGCGCCGCCGCGGCACTGGTCGACGAAGGCCGCGGTGTCGCGCACCGTGCGGCTCTGGCAGCCCTGCGCGGACACGTAGCCGCTGATGTCCGAGAGCCCTGGCGCGATCGAGAACACCCCCCGCGAGGGCTTCAGTCCGATGTTTCCGTTCGCGCCGGCGGGGATGCGGATCGAGCCGCCGCCGTCGGTGGCGTGCGCCATCGGCACCACGCCGGCGGCCACCGCCGCCGCGCTGCCCGCGGAGGAGCCATTGGTGGTGAAGTCCCGGTTCCAGGGATTTCGGGTGACGTAGAGCGCGGGGTTTTCGGCCGAACTGCACAGACCGAACTCGGGCGTGGTCGTGCGGCCGACCAGGTTCAGGCCGGCGCTGCGCATCCTGCCGGTGAGGAAGGCGTCCGCCGTGGCGCGGTTGCCCCGCATCAGCAGCGAACCCATCTCCTGCAGCCGCCCCTTCATCGTGGGGCCGAGATCCTTCATCAGGAAGGGGACGCCGGCGAAGAAGCCGTCCGGGTTCATTCCGTCCGCCAGGGGATCGGCGACGACGTCGTCGAAGACCTCGACCACCGCGCTGACCTTCGGGTTCACCCGCTCGACCGCCGCGGCGGCCTGCGCGGCGAGCTCCGCAGGGGTCAGCTCACGACGGCGCACGCGCTCGGCGAGCGCGGTGGCGTCGTGCGCGGCCCATTCGTCCCAGGTCATCGGCAGCGTCATTGCAGGGGTCCTTGTCCGTGGCGGTCGGAGGGAAGAGGGTCCCGCAAGTATGCCTTCGGGTGGCGGGCAGGCACCCAGAACCGATGTCGCGGGGGTGCAGGTCCGCGTCATGCGCGAGTCCTGCCTGCCCGGGCGTGATCTCGCGCAGAATGCCGGGTTTGGCCCGAAGCGCATGACGAGCGAGATGCCGGACGCGAGCGAGACCCCTGGCACCTGGATCCGGGCGATGCCCTGGGTCTTCGTGCTCATCTGGAGCACCGGCTTCATCGTCGCGCGCTACGGCATGCCGCACGCGCCGCCGATGTCCTTCCTGGCCGTGCGCTATGCGCTCTCCATCCTCTGCTTCCTGCCCTGGATCCTGCTGGCCGGGGTTCGCTGGCCCGCGGATCGCACGCAGGCGCTGCATCTGGCCCTGACCGGCGTGCTGATGCACGCCGGCTACCTGGGAGGGGTCTGGGCGGCGGTCAAGGCGGGAATGGGCTCGGGGCTGTCCTCGCTGATCGTCGGCATCCAGCCGGTGCTCACCGCCATCTGGCTCAGCGCGGTCGCCGGGCAGCACGTGTCGCGCCGCCAGTGGCTGGGCCTGGTGCTGGGTTTCGCCGGCCTGGTGCTGGTGGTTTCGCGCAAGTTCGGCGCGGGCGGGCCGGGTGACCAGGCCACCTGGCTGAACCTGTCGCTGGCGCTGGTGGCGCTGCTGAGCATCACTGCCGGAACGCTCTACCAGAAGCGCTTCGTGACGCCCTGCGACGTGCGCACCGCCAACACGGTGCAGCTGGCCGCGGCCTTGCTGGTGACGCTGCCGCTGGCGCTGCTGGAGGCCGAGCCCATGCGCTGGGCGCTGGCCGACGGCGCGCCCAATTCAGAGCTGATCGCCGCCATGGCCTGGTCGGTGCTGGGGCTCACGCTGGGCGGCAGCTCGCTGCTCTACATGCTGATCCAGCGCGGCGCCGCGGCCTCGGTGGCAAGCCTGATGTACCTGGTGCCGCCGTGCACCGCGCTGATCGCCTGGCTGCTGTTCGCCGAGCCGGTCACGGCCGTCACGCTGGCGGGCACCGCGGTCACGGCCTTGGGCGTCAGCCTGGTGGTGCGGACGCCGAAGCCGGCGGCTTGAGGCAGGGCGGCATCAGGGCTCCGCGCTCACCCGCACAACCAGCTTGCCGGTGTTCGCGCCGGTGAACAGCCGGTTCACCGCCGTGGCAGCGTTCTCCAGCCCCTCGACCACGTCGGCCCGCCACTTGACACGGCCGTCGGCGACCCAGGGCCCCATGTCGGCCAGGAACTCGTTGAAGCGCGGCAGGTAGTCGGTGACGATGAATCCCTTCACCAGGGCGCGCCGCATCAGGATCATCGAGAACTGGTAGGGGCCCGGCACCGGCCCGTCCGCGTTGTAGGTGGAGATCAGCCCGCAGAGCAC
>JBKHVS010000148.1:0-7011 GCA_046569945.1 Gammaproteobacteria bacterium
GTGCTCGAGCACGGCGCGGACAAGGCCGACCGCACCGGGACCGGCACGCGTTCCGTGTTCGGCTGGCAGATGCGCTTCGACCTGTCGCAGGGCTTCCCGCTGGTCACCACCAAGAAGCTGCACCTGCGCTCCATCGTCAACGAACTGATCTGGTTCCTCAGCGGCGACACCAACACCCGCTGGCTGCGCGAGAACGGCGTGAGCATCTGGGACGAGTGGGCCGACGAAAACGGCGAGCTCGGCCCGATCTACGGCTACCAGTGGCGTCACTGGCGCACGCCCGAGGGCGGGGAGATCGACCAGATCTCGGACGTGATCGAGCGCATCCGCAAGGACCCGGACTCGCGCCGGCTCATCGTCTCGGCCTGGAACGTCGCCGACCTGCCGAAGATGGCGCTCGCGCCCTGCCACGCGTTCTTCCAGTTCTACGTGGCCGGCGGCAGGCTGTCCTGCCAGATGTACCAGCGCAGCGCCGACATCTTCCTCGGCGTGCCCTTCAACATCGCGTCGTACGCGCTGCTCACCCACATGGTGGCCCAGCAGTGCGACCTCGAGGCCGGCGACTTCGTCTGGACGGGCGGCGACTGCCACCTCTATTCCAACCACCTGGAGCAGGCGCGCGAGCAGCTCTCGCGCGAGCCGCATCCGCTGCCCCGGCTGGAGATCCTGCGCAGGCCCGATTCGATCTTCGACTACCGCTTCGAGGACTTCGCGGTGCACGGCTATCAGGCGCATCCGCACATCAAGGCGCCGGTGGCCATCTGATGCCCGCCTCGTCCCCGCCGCGCCCGCGCGTCACGATCATCGTCGCGCGCGCGCGCAACGGCGTGATCGGGCATCGCAATGCCCTGCCCTGGCACCTCCCTGAGGACCTGCGTCATTTCAAGGCGGTCACCACCGGCCATGCGATCCTGATGGGGCGCAAGACCTTCGAGTCCATCGGCCGCGCGCTGCCCGGCCGGCGCACCATCGTCGTGACCCGCAATCCCGAATGGCGCCACGAGGGCTGTGAACGCGCGGCGTCGCTGGCCGAGGCGATCGCGATCGCAGCCCGCCCCGGGCCCGACCCCGCCATCGCCACCGACGAGGTGTTCGTGATCGGCGGCGCGCAGCTCTATCGCGAGGCGCTGCCCCGCGCCGACCGCGCGCTCGTCACCGAGATCGAGCTGGAGCCCGAGGGCGACGCCCACTTCGCGGCGCTCGGCCCGCCGGAATGGACCCTGCGCGCATCGCGCGCCGAGGTATCGGCGGGCGGACTGGCCTTCCGGATCGAGGACTGGCAACGCCGCCGAGACGACGGTGGGGACGCCCGCTGAACCCCGCCCGCGAGCCCGGGCGACTCCGGTAGAATCGCGGCTTCGCCTCCGTAGCTCAGTGGATAGAGCATCTCCCTCCTAAGGAGAGGGTCGCACGTTCGATTCGTGCCGGGGGCGCCATGGATCCCGGGCCGGCGAACGCCGGCCCCTCTTCGTATCGGCGGGGTAAGGTTTCGCCGCGCCAGCGGACTCCCGTGGACGATGTCCCGCGATCCCGCCGATCCCCTGAACGAGCAGCCCTCCGCAGTCTACTGCCCGAACTGCCCGGTCCCCGTGCGCCTGCGCCGGGTCCGTCGCAACCCGCTGATGCGCCTGCTGGGCAGCACCACCAGGCACTACGCCTGCCCGGATTGCGAGGCGCGCTACTTCAGGCTGCGCCGCTAGATGCTGCGGCTTTCGCGCGGCCGCGCCTGAAGGGGATGACCGCCACCGCCGCGCGCTCCCGCTCCTCCAGCCAGGCTTCGAAGGCGTCGAGCGGCACCGGCCTCTGGATCAGGTAGCCCTGCATCTCGTCGCAGCCGAGTTCCCTCAGCAGGGCCGCCTGGCCTTCGGTCTCCACGCCTTCGGCCACCACCACCCGGCGCAGGCTGTGCCCGAGCGCGATCACCGCCTTGGTGATCTCGATGTCGTCCAGGTCGTGCGGCAGGTCGCAGACGAAGGAGCGGTCGATCTTGATCGAGTCGATCGGGAAGCGGCGCAGCCAGGCCAGCGACGAGTGACCGGTGCCGAAGTCGTCCAGCGCGATCCGCACCCCGAGCGCCTTGAGCTCGTGCAGCAGGCCCGCCACACCGGCCGCGTCCTGCATCACCATGCTCTCGGTGAGCTCGAGCTCCAGCAGGCGCGGATCCAGCCCCGTCTCCTCGAGCGCCCCGCGGATGTGCGAGACCAGCTCCAGGTCGCGGAACTGCCTCGGCGACAGGTTCACCGCCACCCGCAGGCTGCGCCCCGCATCCATCCAGCGCCGCCCCTGCCGGCAGACCTCGTCGATCGCCCAGCGCCCGATCGGCACGATCAGGCCGGTCTCCTCGGCGACCGGAATGAACTGGTCGGGCGGCACCAGGCCGCGCTCCGGATGGTGCCACCGCAGCAGCGCCTCGGCCCCGGTGATCCTGCCGCTGCGCGCGTCCACCTTGGGCTGCCAGTAGACGCCAAACTGGCCTGCCTCGAGCGCCCGGCGCAGGCTGGTTGCCAGCTGCATCCGCTCGAAGGCGCTGCGATGCAGCTCCGGAGAGAAGTAGCCGATGTCCCGGCCGCCGGCGCCCTTGACCCGGTACATCGCCAGGTCGGCCTGCTGCAGCAGGGTCTCGGCGTCGGCACTGTCGTCCGGAAACACGCTGATCCCGATGCTGGCCGACAGCTCGAACTCGCGGCCCTCGACGGGGATGGGCCGCGACAGCGTCTCGAGCAGCCGCTGCGCGACCGCTTCCGCGCCGCCGTCGTCGCAGCCCTCGACCAGCACCAGGAACTCGTCGCCGCCGAGCCGCGCGAGCGCATCCTCGCTGCGCACCGCGGCGCGCAGGCGCTGCGCGATCTCGACGAGGACGCTGTCGCCCACCGCGTGGCCCAGCGTGTCGTTGACCTGCTTGAATCCGTCGAGGTCGATGAACATCACCGACACGGGCCGGTGCTGCCTGCGCGCCCGCGACAGCATGTCCTGCATCTGCCGTGCAAGCATGGTGCGGTTCAGCAGCCCCGTCAGCGGATCGTAGTGGGCGAGGTGGAACACCTGCTCCTCGGCGCGCTTCTCGGTGGTGACGTCGCGCGCCACGCCCCGGTAGCCGGCGAAACGGCCCGCCTCGTCGTAGACCGGCTCGCCGCTGATGCAGACGTACTGGTCCTCGCCGTTGCCCACCGGCCTGCGGTAGACGAGGTTGGTGAAGCTCTCATGCCGCTCGAGCAGTTCGCGGTGTCCGCCCCAGTCGAAGCCGACCGGCTCGATGCCCGCGATCTCCCAGCGTCGCAGCCCCGCGAGCTCCGCCTGCCCCAGCGCGAACTCGCCGCGATGCGAGATGACCGACACGAAGCGGAACTCCGAGTCCTGCTCCCAGAACCAGTCGGAGCCCAGCCGGGTCAGCGCCCGGAAGCGCGCCTCGCTCGCGGCGAGCGCCCGTGTGCGCTCGGCGACCCGGGATTCGAGCAGGTCGCGCTCGCGGGCGAGCTCGACGTAGAGCGACTCCATCTCCCGCGAGACCATCTCCTGGGAGCGGTCGCTCACCCTGCGGTCGTCTTCGGCCTCCTGGTAGGAGCGGCTGATCAGATTCAGCAGGCCGCGCCAGGCCGCTTCGTCCGGCACGGCGTCCGCATCGAGCGACAGGCGTTCCAGCTGCGCGAGGAGCGCGGCATGCAGGGTCGGCGTCATCTTCCGGCCCCATCGCGGACGGATGGCTCCACGGCCGGGGCAGCCGGCTCCTTCGACGCACGCGGGTTCGATGTGTCTGCGCTCTTCATACGAATCCGGATTCCACGCCAGGCTGCGCCGCAAGGGCAGTGCGCGTCGAGAACCGGCGGGCGGCGCCCGACGGACGGGAGCACGCGTGGCCTGCGCCGCGAACGGCGCTACCAGAGCCCCATCGACAGGCCCGCGGCGAGCCCGCCTCCGGCTTCCGCTGCGCGCGCGAGATCTTCGGGCGGGATGCGCTTGGGCGCGAGGATTGCCTCGGGCGTCTGCGCATGGGTGCAGACGATCAGCGGCTCGGAGACCCGGCGCAGCCGCCACCCCGTGGCGATGCGGTCGATCTGCCGCGCGGCGCCCTGCCCGTCCGAGCCCGCGCAGACGATGCTGGCGTAGGGCCGGCCGTTGATCCGGTCGAGCGCCGCGTAATAGCTGCGGTCGAAGAAGTCCTTCAGCATCCCGGACATCGAGCCCAGGTTCTCGGGCGTGCAGAACAGATAGCCGGATGCCTCGAGCACATGCGAGGGCTGCGCCCGGTCTGCCCGCAGCGACAGCACCTCGAGACCGCTGCCGTCGGCGCCGGCTTCGGCTGCGGCGTGCACGGCGGCATCCCGCGCGCTGGCGGCGAGCTGCTCGGTGCCTCCAGTCATCGACCACCAGACGATCAGCAGCGGGCCGCGCGCCATCGGCTCACTCCAGGCGCAGCAGCGCGGCGCAGGCGAACGCCAGCCCGATCGCAGCCACCAGCCAGCGGCTCACCGGATCGCGCAGCGTGAACACCAGCGGATCGTCGTCCATGGCGCCGCGCGCGGTCACCAGCCAGAGGTGCGACAGCCAGGCCAGCAGCCCCACCAGCATCAGCCACAGCAGCCGGGGCGCCGCGTAGCGATGGGCGATCTCGGCCGACTCCACGTACAGCGCGAGCACCAGCACCGCCGCCACCGAGGTGGAGGTGCCGAGCGACTTCAGCACCTCGTAGTCGCCTGCCTCGTAGCCCCGGCCGCGCGCGCGGTTCACCTCGCGCGCCCGCATCGACACGAGCTCCGCGCAGCGCTTGACGGTGGCGAGGCTGAAGAAGAGGAACACCGAGAAGGCGAGCAGCCAGAACGACACCTCGACGCCGACCGCCGCGCCCCCTGCCAGGATCCGGATCGTGTAGAGCGCGGCCAGCGCGATCAGGTCGAACACCGCCTGGCGCTTGATGAAGAGCGAATAGGCGAGCGTCAGCAGGCCGTAGGCAGCGAGCCAGGCCGCCAGGGCCGGGGCCACGAGAGCGGCGATGCCCAGCCCGGCCGCGAACAGCGCCGCGGCGGCGGCCACTCCCGAAGCGGCCTTGAGTTCCCCGCTGGCGAAAGGGCGCAAATGCTTGGTCGGATGCCTGCGGTCCGCCGACAGGTCGAGCAGGTCGTTGACCAGGTAGCCGCCGGAGGCGACGCAGCCGAAGGCGACGAAGGCAAGCAGCGCCGCGAGCACCGCGCCCGGATCGTTCACCAGGAAGGCGGTAAGCAGCAGCACGAACACCAGCAGGTTCTTCAGCCACTGGTGCGGACGAAGGGCCCGCAGCCAGGCGCGCGCGCCGCCCCCGCCAGCGCCGGGGAACACTTCAGCGACGAGCGACCGCGCCCTGGCGGCGGCTTCCACCGAAGGCGGCGCAGCCACCACCACGGCCTGGCTCGCCGCCGCGAAGATGCGCACGTCCTCGGGCCCGTTGCCGCAGTAGACGAAGCCGCCGGAACCCGCGTGTTCGCGGATGGCGGCGAGCTTGTTCGCGCCCTTCAGGTTGTGCTGCCCGTCGCTGGCCAGCACGCCCGAGAAGAGGCCGAGGTGGGCCGCCACCTGCTCTGCGAGGCTGCGCTCGGCGGCGGTCGCCAGCCACACCTGCCGGCCCGACCGGACCTGCGCTTCGAGCCAGTCGAGCAGGGGCCGGTTGTAGGGCAAGACCGCCACGTCCACCTTGCCCACCTCGGCAAGCGCGCGCTTCAGCGCCGCCCTGCCGCCGGCCAGCGCGCCGATGCCGCGCAGCGCGGCGAAGGGGCGCAGGCGCAGGCCCGACAGCAGGCTCTCCCAGAGCAGGTCGGAGTGGATGAGCGTACCGTCGAGATCGACGTAGATCGGCAGCCGGTCTGCGCCGGCGCCGGCCTCGGGGACATGGGTCATGCGCCGATTATAGGGAGCGCACCAGACCTATCCGCGCCGCCTGCCCCCTTCGATGCGCGCCTCCAGGCGATCGAGCCGCTGCCGCAGCGAATCGACCGAAGCCTGCGCGCCGGGGATCTGCCAGCCCTCGAGAAGCATCGCCACGATCGCCTGGGCCGCCCGGCCGGGATCGAAGGCGCGCTGCCGGTCGACCTGGTTCCAGACGATGTGCTCCAGGCCGCCGAACAGCATGTCGCGCGCAAGCACCGGGTCGAGGTCCGCACGCAGTTCTCCGCGCTCGATGCCGTCGGACAGCGTCTTCAGCAGGAACCTGCTGTAGCGGCGGTTCAGCGCATGGAGCTTCGAGCCGAAGTACGCCGCCTGGCCGCGCGCCTCGCGGGCGATGATCCGGCCCACGCCCGGATCGTCGATCGCGATCTGCAGGTGGCGCGCCACGAGGTAGCCCAGCCGATCCCGGGTTCCGTTGATCGCGTCGAAGCGCGGCTCTATGTCCGCGATCAGGCGGTCGTAGAACTCCGCGAGCACCGTGTCGAACAGGTCGCGCTTGTTGCGGAAATAGGTGTAGATCGTGCCCTCGACGCAGCCCGCGCTGCGCGCGATCTCGCTGACCGAGGCCGCCTCGAAAGGCTTGACCGAGAACACCTCGCGCGCCGCGGCGAGGATCTCGGCGCGCCTGGCCGACTTTCGGCGCCGCGGCAGGGAAGCTGGAGCTGTCATCCTGGGAATAATGAATCAGGTTCACGTAAACGGACGGGCTCTTCGGAACCCCTTCTCCGAGCGTGTTCTTGCTGCGCCGCATCTTGACGAATCCGTCTCATTAGAGCACTTTAATGAACCTGATTCAATATCGACATCTCTTCCTCCACCCCCCTCGTTCGCGGAGTCACGCATGCCCTCGCTCTACACCGAGCAGCACGTCCAGATGCAGGACGCGCTCAAGAAATTCATCGAAACCGAGATCAACCCCTTCGTCGACGAGTGGGAGAAGGCGGAGATCTTCCCGGCGCACGAGTTGTTCCGGAAGATGGGCAAGCTCGGATTCCTGGGCGTGAACAAGCCGGTGGAGTTCGGCGGCCTGGGCCTCGACTACTCCTACGCCGCGGCGATGAACGAGGCGCTGAACCACATCCGCTGCGGCGGCATCCC
>JBKHVS010000149.1:0-6955 GCA_046569945.1 Gammaproteobacteria bacterium
GTGCGCAACGGCTGCACCGACTGCCATGGCGCCGACCTTGCCGGCGCGGCCATCGCCGAAAACCTCTTCATCGGCTCGGTGCATGGCCCGAACATCACTCCCGCAGCGCTGCGCGACTGGAGCGACGAGGACATTGCGGTGGCCATCCGGCACGGCATCGGCCGCGACGGCCGGCCGCTCGCGATCATGCCGTCCCACGAGTACCACAACCTCGGCCGGCAGGATCTCGCCGCAGCGGTCGCCTTCCTGCGCAGCCTGCCGCCGGTCGAACGGCCCAATGCACCGCTGGCGCTCGGACCCGGCGCGAAACTGCTCTATGCCTCTGGACGGCTGCCGCTCTTCGCAGCCGAACGGATCGACCACTCTGCGGCATTCGCCGACAAGCCCGCAGAGGCGCCGACCGTCGACTTCGGCCGCTACCTGGCCGCGGGCGCCTGCTCCGGCTGCCACGGCAGCGAGTTCCGCGGCGGGCCGATCCCCGGCGCGCCGCCCGACTGGGCGCCGGCCTCGTCGCTTCGCCTGGGCGCGGACCCGCGCTGGACCGAGCAGGCCTTCGAATCGACGATGCGCACAGGCCGGTCGGCGATCGACGGCCATGCGCTCCGGACGCCCATGCCGGTGGCCGCGCTGGGGAAGATGAACGAGGTGGAGATCTCCGCGCTGTGGCGCTACTTCGTCACGCTGCGCTGAACGGCGGCGCGGTCGCGCCGGCCGCCGGCCTGGCTGTAGGATAGCGGCCATGAACACGACCAATTCCCCCCGGCTCCTGACGGATGCCGAACTCGCCCGTCTCGACGCCCTGCTCGAGTCGATCAGCCCCGAAGACTCGATGACGCTGGAGGAGCTGGACGGCTTCTACGCGGCGCTCGCCTGCTGCACCGAGCAGGTGCCCATGGACGAGTACCTGCCGCTGGTGCTCGGCCTGGAAGACGGCGAGAGCGTCCCGGGCTCCGCCGAGATCGACGAGCTGCGCAAGCTGCTCGAGATCCACTGGCTTGCCGTCGTCGGCCAGCTCTACGAGGCCGAGGGCTTCGCCCCGGTGCTCAGCTACGACGAGCAGGGCAAGGCCCAGGGCAACGCCTGGGCGATCGGATTCCTGCGCGGGATGGCGATCCGTCCCGACGCCTGGGCGGCGCTGGACGACGACGAGGACGCGGTCGACATCCTCGAGCCGATGATGCGCCTGGCCGAGGAGGTCGAGCCGGGCGACGACGAGCCGGGCGAGACGATTCCGGAGGAGGAGCGCGCCGGCGTCATCGAGGCGATGTTCGACAGCGTGATGGACATCCACTCTTTCTTCCGCGTGCAGCGCGAGCGCAACCTGGCGCCGAGCACCCAGCGCCGCCCTGGCGGCAAGGTGGGGCGCAACGATCCCTGCCCCTGCGGCAGCGGCAAGAAATACAAGCTCTGCTGCGGGGCCGGCCAGCCCGCCTGACCCTGACGGCCGCCTGACATGAGCCGCTTCGACGGCCAGGGCGTCGACTCCCCCTATGCCGTCTTTCGGCTGATGGTGGCCCTGGCGCTGTCGACGATCGGCGGCGTCGGCATGTACTCGGTGGTGGTCGTGCTGCCGGCGGTGCAGGCCGAGTTCGGCATCGACCGCTCCGACGCCTCGCTGCCCTTCACTGCGACGATGATCGGCTTCGGCCTGGGCGGCATGCTGATGGGCTGGCTGTCGGACCGCTTCGGCATCATGGTGCCGGTGATGCTGGGCGCGGTGAGCATCGGTGCGGGCTTCACGCTGGCCGGCCAGGCCGGCGGCCTGTGGAGCTTCGTGCTGGCCCAGGGCCTGATCGGCCTGCTGGGCAGCTCTGCCACCTTCTCGCCGCTGATGGCCGACACCTCGCTCTGGTTCGAGCGGCGGCGCGGCATCGCGGTGGCCGTCTGCGCCAGCGGCAACTACCTGGCCGGCACCGTCTGGCCGCCGATCGTCCAGCACCTGGTCGAGACGGTCGGCTGGCGCACGGCCTACGCCGGCATCGGCCTGTTCTGCTTCGCGACGATCCTGCCGCTGGCGATGCTGCTGCGCCGGCGCCCCCCGCAGGTCTCGACGCAGACCGCTGCCGCGCTTGCCGCTGCGGCGCAGGCGGAGCCCGCCATCCCCGCCGCGCCGGGCGCCGCTGCTGCCGCAGCTGCCGCCGCGGCAACGGACGCCCCGGCGCCCCGCCCCGGCCTTGCGCCGGCGCTGCCCCGCGGCATCACGCCGGGCACCCTGCAGACGCTGCTGATCGTGGCGGGCGTGTCCTGCTGCGTGGCGATGTCGATGCCGCAGGTGCACATCGTCGCGCTGTGCGGCGACCTCGGCTACGGTCCGGCGCGCGGCGCGGAGATGCTCTCGCTGATGCTCGGGCTGGGCATCGTGAGCCGGCTCGCCTCGGGCTTCATCTGCGACCGCATCGGCGGCCTGCGCACCCTGCTGCTCGGCTCGGTGCTGCAGGGGATCGCGCTGCTGATGTACCTGCCCTCGAACTCGCTGATGTCGCTCTACCTGGTCTCGGCGCTGTTCGGCCTCTTCCAGGGCGGCATCGTGCCCTCGTACGCGATCGTCGTCCGGGAGAACTTCCCGCCGGCCCAGGCGGGCACCCGGATCAGCGTGGTCATCACCGCCACGCTGTTCGGGATGGCGATCGGCGGCTGGCTCTCGGGCAGGATCCACGACCTCACCGGCTCGTACCAGGCGGCCTTCGTCAACGGCATCGCCTGGAACGCGCTCAACATCGCGATCGTGCTCTTCCTGCTGCACCGCAGCCGCGGCGCGGGCCTGCGGCCTATTTCCGCCGCCGCTTGAACGGATGCGTGCTCGACAGGCCGCCGTCGACGGCGATCGCCTGTCCGTTGACGTAGGAAGCCTCGTCGCTCGCCAGGAACAGCGCCGCCGCTGCGATCTCGTCCGGAAGCCCGTAGCGCTCCATCGGGTTGAGCTGGCCGATCCGGTCCTCGGTACCGCGGGCGCGCGCCAGTTCGAAGACCGGCCGGGTCATGCCGGTCTCGATCAGGCCCGGACAGATGGCGTTGATGCGCACGCCGGTGCCGGCCAGTGAATTCGCCGTGGTCTGCACCAGGCTGATCACGCCGGCCTTGCTCGCGCTGTAGGGGGTGCCGCCGGCATTGGCGCGCAGCGCCGCCACCGACGCGGTGCAGACGATCGAGCCGCGGCCCTGCCCGATCATCAGCGGTGCCGCGTGCTTGAGCGCCAGGAAGGGGCCGATGAGGTTGACGCGCAGCACCTCCTGCCAGAGCTCGACCGACTGCTCGAAGAGCGAGACGTCGCCGCCGCTGATCCCCGCATTCGCGAAGAGCACGTCGATCCCGCCGAACGCGTCCATGGCGCGCGCCACGTAGGCCTGGACGTCGCTCTCGAGCCCCGCGTCGGCCGCCATCGCGATGGCGCTGCCGCCGGCAGCGGCGATCTGCGCCACCGTCTCCTCGACGCCCTCCCTGCTGCGGTCCACCGCGAGCACCGATGCGCCCTCGCGCGCGAAGAGCGCGGCGCTCGCGCGGCCGATGCCGCTGCCCGCGCCCGTGACGATCGCCCGCCTGCCTTCCAGTCTGCCCATGCCGATTTCCTCCCGGGGCCTTCGCCCCCTGCGGTCGCCGGCCCATCCCGGCGGATCCCCTGGAGTCTACAATCCGCGGCTCCCCTGCCAACCGGGCCGTCCGCCGACGCGGCCGCTCCCCCTCCGGACCGACTCTCCATGGCCATTCGCTCCACGGTCTACAAGGCCGAACTCCAGGTCGCCGACATGGACCGCGGCCATTACGCGACCCACTCGCTGATCCTTGCGCGCCATCCCTCGGAGACCGAGGAGCGGCTGATGGTGCGGCTGCTGGCCTTCGCGCTCAATGCCGAGGAAGGGCTGGCCTTCGGGCGGGGCCTGTCGACCGACGACGAGCCGGACCTGTGGGTTCGCGACCTGACCGGCGCGATCCGCCTGTGGATCGAGGTCGGGCTGCCGGACGAGAAGTGGATCCGCAAGGCCTGCGGACGCGCCGAGCGGGTGCTGGTGGTCGCCTACGGAGGCAGCAAGGCCGACATCTGGTGGAGCCAGAACGCGGGCGCGCTGGGGCGGCAGCACAACCTGGCGGTCATGCGCATCGACGCCGAGGCCGGCGCCGGTCTCGCCGGACTGGCGGAGCGCTCGATGCAGCTGAGCTGCAACATCCAGGACGGCGAGGTGTGGATCGGATCGGGCGAGCGGGGGGTGTCCTGCTCGCCCGCCTGGCTCAAGACTTGGCGTAACTGACCGCCATTCCCGCACGCACGTCCTGCTGGATGCCGTACTGCGGGAAGGGGTAGCGGAAGCCGTTCTTCGCCAGCGCGTGCATGCCCTCGATCGCGCGGACCAGCTGCTCCGGCGGCAGCGCCATCAGCATCTCGTCGTCGAGCACGCCGCCGTATCGGCGCTCGGCGAAGCAGGGGATCGACAGGCTCGGCTCGCGCCGCGACAGTGCGCGGCCCCAGGAGTCGGCGCAGGACGACTCGCCGACGACGCTCCAGTCGAAGCGCTTGTAGCCGGCCCACTGCAGCCCGTTGATGAAGTACATCATCGCGCCGGGCGTGGCGTAGAACAGCGCCACGTCGGGCGGATCGAGCCGGCCCGAGGCGAGCGGCGCCACCGCCAGCGCTCGGTATCGCCCCGCGGGCACCACCTGCATCGCCGCCTGGTGCGCGCTCGCGTCCTCGATGGTCGCGTACCAGACTCCGGTCATGGCCTTGCCAGAGCGCCACTCGGCGTCCTGCGGCCCCAGGCCCACCACCGCGCGGCACTGCGCGCCCACCAGGTCTTCGCCCGTGATCCCCACGGTCCACCCCAGCCGCGCCGCCTGCGCGACGATCTGGTCGGTGGTGTGGACGGACTGCGGCCGGCGGATCTTCGGGATCGCCTCCATCTCCTCCACGGTCTCGAAGAGCTTCATCCCGAACGGGATGGCGCGCAGCTTCAGCAGCCGCTCGAGCTCGGCCGCCAGCGCGGCCAGGTCCTTGGCACTCATGGACACGGTGTCTCCTCCGGGCGCATCGCGCGCCTCTTCGTTCATCGACAAAACGGACTCTATCAGCGCGGCCCGCCATTGACCGCCGGAAAGCCGCATCCTACTTTGTTGAGCTTGCAATGAATGCCTGGGCAATGAACCGCTCCCCAACCCCCGCCGCACCAGCGCCGGTCTTCTACACCGCGCAGACCTACCGCGTCGGCGACACCATCGGAGCGCTCATCCGGCAGCTGCGCCTTTCGATGACCCGCTGCATCGACGCCGAGATGGCCAGGCACGGCCTGACCGACGCCCAGTGGGGGCCGCTCTTCCTGATCGCAGTCGGCCGCGCCCGGACCGCCGCGGCGCTCGCGCAGGAACTGGAGGTGGGCCCCGGCGCAATGACGCGCACCCTCGACCGCCTCGAGCGCAAGGGCCTGCTGCTGCGCCAGCGCTCCGAGGAGGATCGCAGGCTGGTCCTGCTGGAGCTGACCGCCGAAGGCGCGCGCGCGGCGGCGCGGGTTCCTGCGGTGCTGTCCGCGGTCTACAACGCCCACCTGGCCGGCTTCAGCGAGGACGAGTTCACGGCGCTGAAGTCGATGCTGGCGCGGATGGTCGACAACGGCGGGCGGCTTCACGCACCCCGCAACCACCCGGGCTGATGCAGGGGAAGCCGACGATGGAACCGATGACGCCGCAACGCCCGCTGCCAGCGAGGAGGCCGCTCGCGATCCTGCTGGCGGCCTGCGCGTGCCTGCTGGCGGGCGCCTGCGCCGACCTTTCCGGAATCTCGCCGAAGGCCCGCCAGGCGGAGCCGGCCGCCGTCGGCCTGGCCGTTGCCCCGGCCGCCTTCGACTGGCCCGATGCCCAGTGGTGGCGGCCCTATGGCGACGACCGCCTTGCGGCGCTGGTCGAGCGCGCGCTCGCCGGCAACCCGTCGCTGATGGCGGCGGAGTCGCGCCTGGCGCGGGCGCGCAGCCTGGTCGACCTCGCGGAGTCCGAGAGCGGCCCCGGCGTGGGCGGGCGGGTGGACGTCACCCGGCAGCGTTCCACCGAGACCGGGATGATCCCGCCGGCGCTGGCCGGACGCACCCGCACCACCTACTCGGCCTCGCTGGTGCTCGGCTGGGAACTCGATTTCTTCGGCCGGCACCGCGCCGCGCTGCAGGCCGCGCTGGGCACGGTGCAGGCTGCCGAAGCCGAGCTGCAGGCCGCGCGCGTGCTGCTCGCCAGCCGCGTCGTTGCCGGCTGGATCGAGCTGGCGCGCCTGCTCGAGCAGCGGCGCCTGGCGCGCGAGACCCTGGCGCAGGACGCGCGGATGCTCGACCTGGTGCGCAGCCGCACCGAGGCCGGCCTGGACAGCCGGGTCGAGCTGCGCCGCGCCGAGGGCGAGCTGCCGCGCACCCGGGCCGGGATCGAGGCGCTCGACGGCGAGATCGCGCTGGTGCGCCACGCGCTGGCCGTGCTCAGCGCCCAGCCGCCGCAGGCGCTGAACACCCTGGAGGCCTCGCTGCCGCCGGCGCCGCGCGCCGCGCTGCCGGCCGAGATCCCCGCCGACCTGCTGGGCCGGCGCGCCGACGTGGCCGCCGCCCGCTGGCGCATCGAGGCCGCGATCGGCGCGCGCGACGAGACGCGCGCCCGCTTCTACCCGAACGTGAACCTCGCCGGCTTTCTCGGCCTGTCCACCCTCAGCCTCACGCAGTGGCTGGATGCGGGCAGCCGCACCTGGGGGGTCGGGCCGGCCGTTCGCCTGCCTCTGTTCGACACCGGCGCGCTGCGCGCCGAGCTGCGCGACCGGACCGCCGGGCTCGACGAGGCGGTGCACGCCTACAACGGCGCGATCGCCGACGCGGCGCGCGAAGTGGCCGACCGGCTGGCGTCGCTGCAGGCGCTCGCCCGGCGCGACCGCGAGCAGCGGCTTGCGCTCGAGGCCGCCCAGGACGCCCATGATCTAGCGGTGCAGCGCTACCGTGCCGGCCTGGGA
>JBKHVS010000150.1:0-6937 GCA_046569945.1 Gammaproteobacteria bacterium
CAGCATCGAATGCAGCTGACCCTCCCGGCCGCGGATGCGGCGGCGCATCCGCATCGGCCGCCGCTCGCGCGCCGCGGCAGCGAAGGCGCGGCGCGTGGCGTCCACGTCCGCGGGCGGAAGCGCGTCGACCCAGTTCATGCCCAGCCAGCCCCCCTCCCGCTCGCCGACCAGTTCCTGCCAGCGCCGGCTCAGGAAGGTCAGGCGCCCGCGGGCGTCGGCCTGCCAGATCACCTGCGGCGAGAGCTCGGCAAGCGTGCGGTAGCGCTGCTCGCTGATGCTCAGCGAGGCAGTGCGCGCGGCAACCGTCTCCTCGAGGGTGGCGTTCAGGCGCTCCAGCGCGGCACGCGCGGCGAACTCCTCGGTCCGGTCGACCGGCGAAATGATGCGCATCCTGCGCCCGTCCATCAGCGTGCTGGCGCCGTGCACCTCCACGCGCCGCGAGCCGCCGTCGCGCCGGCGGAACCACAGCCCGCCGCCATACTCGCCCCCGCTCAGGAGCTGGCGGCGGGCGACCTCGAGCTCCTCGCGATGCTCGGGCGGCACGAGATCGAAGATCCGCATCGACAGGAACTCCTCGCGCGAGTAGCCGAATGCCTCGATCGCCGCCCGGTTCACGTCGACGATCGCCGCCGACTCCAGGTCGTAGATCCACAGCGGCAGCGGATGATCGTCGAACAGGTGCCGGTAGCGTGCCTCGCTGGCCCGCACCCGCTGCTCGGCGGTCCTGCGTTCGGTGGTGTCGCGCCCGACCGCCACCCAGTGACCGATGACGCCGGCGCGCCCGACGATCGGCGAGACGTGAAGCTCCAGCCAGACGCGGGCGCCGTCCGCGCGCGTGACGCCGATCTCGGTGCGCGACGCCTCGCCGCGCAGCAGCGCCTCGATGACCTGGCGCTGGCGCGCCGGGTCGATCTCCGCGCCGTCCAGAAGCGTGCTTCCGGAGCCCACCAGCGCGTCGCGATCCTTGCCGACCAGCCGCAGCAGGGCCGAGTTCACCCAGACCACCCGGGGCCGCGCAGCGGTGTCGGGGCCGAGCTCGCCGATGGCGACCACGTCGTCGGTGCCGCCGAGCGCCGCCTCGAAGAGCGCGGCCTGTTCGCGCGAGGACTCCAGGTCGGTGACGTCCTGGGCGGTGCCCTTGAGGCGGGCGGGTGCGGCCTCGCCTTCGCCGGAGGTCGCGCAGGCCTGCGCGCGCTGCTGGATGCGCCGGACCTTGCCGTCCGGGCGCAGGATGCGATGGACCAGGTCCAGGCCGCGCGCGCCGGACAGCGCCGCCGAGAACGCCGCCTTCAGCATCGCCCGCTCGGATTCGGGCGCCATCGCGACCAGCTCGTCCAGGCTGGGCGCTGCGTCCGGCGGCAGGCCGAGGATGTCGAGCATTTCGGCCGAGCAGTCGAAGCGGCCGCTGGCGGGGTCGCATTCCCAGGCGCCCAGGCGGGCCAGCCGCTGGGCCTGCTCGAGCTCGGCGCTGCGCGCGCGCAGGGTCTGCGCCACCGACTCGAGCACCCGCTGCTGCGAGCGCAGGCGGCGCAGGATGCCGGCAAAGGCCCGGGCTGCGTCGCTGGACTCCCGGGTCCGGACCTGCGGCACGCTGACGGCATCCGGATCGCGTGCAGCGGTGCGCACCAGCGCATCCAGCGCCCGGGAGTCCGCGAGCAGCGAGCGCCTGAGCAGCCAGACGCCCAGCAGGCCCGAGGCCAGCGCCGCCAGCGCGAAGCCCGCCAGGGCCAGCGCCCCCCATCGGCGCACCGGCGACTCGAAGGCATCCGCGGGCGCGCTGACCGTCAGGAAGCCCACGTCGACATCGCGGAAATGCACCCTCCTCGTCTCGCTGACTTCCTGCGCATCCTGCCCGCCATGCAAGGCCGCCGACGCCGGCGCGCCGCCGGAGGCAGCGACCGGCGCGCCGTTCACCGAGACCAGGCGGACCTGGATCGGCCCCCCCGAGGCAGGCAGCAGCACCTCGGTGAGCGCCTCGGGGCGCACTGCGAACTGCACCACCCCGGCAAAACCGCCCGCCGGGTCCTCGAGACGGCGGGCGAGGAAGACGGTGGGCTCACCGGTGACACGGGAGACGACGCTCTGGCTGACCACCATGCGCGCGCCCGCCGCGGCATCGGCGAAGTGGGGACGGTGGGCCACGGAGAGCTCGAGGCGCGCGGGCGGCGTGGCGCAGCGGTAATCGCCGTCGGCAGCGACGTAGCCGCCGCCGACGATCCAGTGCTGGGTCCGCACGAGCCGCTCGAACAGCGCCGAGCAGCCCGGCCCGGCATCGCCGCCGAGTGCGGGCAGCTGCTCCGCCGCCAGGTCGAGGAGGTCCGCATAGGTGGCAAGGCGCAGCTGCAGCGCCTGTACCTGGGTCTCGGCGACTTCATGCAGGAACTGGGCGCGACTGTCCTCCTCGGCGCGGAAGCTGAGCAGCAGCAGCGCGACCGCATAGGCGAGCAGGGGCAGCAACGCAAAGATGCCGACGCTGGCCACCTGCTGCACGACCGTGCTCCGCGGGCGGCGTGCATCGGACGGGACCATCGACATGCGGGGAATCTAACATCGCGACCGCCTGGCGCCCGCGCCGTCCGTCCGACGGCAGGCACGCGCCCGGCCGAAGTGCGGAATGCCCCCGACCGGCTAAGGAATTTCCTCGGTCGAACCGCTGCCCGCCTGCGACACTGCCTCTTCCGGCCCGTCGCCGAGCAGGCTGCGCGTTGCGGTCTCCGGCAGCGCCTGAACCTCGCGCAGCCTGCGCTCGATGGCGCGGGAGCGCGTCTCGTAGGAGCCCAGGGTGCGCGAGGCCTTGTCGACCTGCTCGCGCGCCTTGGCCACCATGTCGCCGAACTTGCCGAATTCGGTCTTGACCGCGCCCAGCAGCTGCCAGACCTCGCTGGAGCGCTTCTCCACGGCGAGGGTGCGAAAGCCCATCTGCAGGCTGGACAGGATCGCGGCCAGCGTGGTGGGCCCGGCGATGACCACCCGGTGCAGGCGCTGCAGGTCGTCGAGCAGCCCCGGCCTGCGCACCGCCTCGGCGTACAGGCCTTCAACCGGCAGGAACATCAGCGCGAAATCGGTGGTGTGCGGCGGCGACAGGTACTTCTCGCGAATGCTCTTCGCTTCCAGCCGCAGCCGCTGCTCGAGCTGGCGCATCGCGGTCTCGGCGCCGGGAGCGTCCGCCTGCTCGTGCGCCTGCAGAAGCCGCTCGTAGTCCTCGCGCGGGAACTTCGCGTCGATCGGCAGCCACACCGGGGCGTCTTCGGCGGTGCCGGGCAGCCGGATCGCGAACTCCACCCGCTCGCCCGAGCCGGGCACCGTGGCCACGTTGACCGCGTACTGCTCGGGAACCAGCATCTGCTCCAGCAGCGCCGCCAGCTGCACCTCGCCCCAGACCCCGCGGCTCTTGACGTTGGTGAGCACCCGCTTGAGGTCGCCGACGTCGGAGGCCAGCGTGCGCATCTCGCCCAGCCCCCTGTGCACCTCCTCCAGCCGCTCCGACACCTGCCGGAAGGACTCGCCGAGCCGCTGCTCGAGCGTGGCGTGCAGCTTCTCGTCGACGGTGCGGCGCATCTCCTCGAGCCGCGTGGCGTTGTCCAGGTGCAGCTCGCGCAGGCGCGCCTCGAGCGTGGCGCGGACCTCGCCGAGGCGCTTCTCGTTGGCCTCGGTGAGCCGGTCGAGCTGGCCGGCGAACCGGTCGATCTGCGCGTTCTGGACGCCGGCGATCGAGGCCATCTGCTGGTTGAGCGCGCCGCCGAAGCGGTTCATCGCACCGGTGAGCTCCTGGCGGTCCTGGCGCGACTGGCCGGCGAACTCCTCGCGCAGGCTGCGCACCATCCACTCCATCGCGGCGGCCTGCCGCGCGGCGAGCTCCTCGATCGCCGGGCCGGGATCCGGCGGGCGGCGCAGCAGCAGCACGACGAGCAGGCCCACTGAGACCGCGGCGAACACCAGCAGGCCGAGCACCAGCAGCCCCGAGGGCAGCGCGATCGCCCCCTCAGCCGTCACGGTTGCGCATCCAGTCGGCGGTATTGTGGAAGGAGCCGAGCAGGCGGTCGAACAGCGGCTGCGGCACTCCGAGGTCATCCATCGCCCGCGCCATGCAGACCAGCCACTGGTCGCGCTCGCGGCTCGCGATCGGGAACGGCAGGTGGCGCGCGCGCAGGCGCGGATGGCCGAAGCGCTGCTGGTAGAGGTCGGGGCCGCCCAGCCAGCCGCACAGGAACCAGTAGAGCTTGTCGCGCGAGCTGTCGAGGTTCGCCGGATGCAGGGCGCGGATGCCCGCGAAGCGCTCGTCGAGCGCCATCTGGTCGTAGAAGCGGTCGACCAGTTCGCGCACGCCGGGCTCGCCGCCGAGCTGCTCGAAGGGCGTGGCCTGCGGCCGGGCTTCGCCCTCTGCGCCCGCGGAACCCTCTGCTCCCCCGGCGCCTTCTGCGCCGTCGACACCCTCGATGCCGCCGGCGCTCATGAGGCCCTCAGCGTGGCCAGCGGCGGCGCGCGCAGCACGCCGCGCAGGCTCAGCCATCCGGCGAGCATCGCCAGCACGGCGCCCGCCGCAGTGCCCCAGGCCAGGCTGGACCAGCGCACCGCGAACTCGAACTGGAACACCTGCTGCGCCAGCACCCAGCCGATGGCGATCGCGCCGCCGGAGGCAAGCAGGCCGGCCAGCGCGCCCGACAGGCCGAGCTCCCAGAGCTGGGCCTGCGAGAGCTGCGAGCGAGAGGCGCCCAGCGCCCGCATCAGCCCCGCCTCGCGCACCCGCTCGTCGCGCGAGCTGGCCAGCGCGGTATGCAGCACCACCACGCCGGCCGCCAGCGTCAGCAGGAACAGGAACTGCACCGCGATCACCACCTGCTCCAGCATCTTCTGCACCTGGTTCAGCAGGGCCCCGGTGTCGAAGATCGTCAGGTTGGGGTGCTCGCGCACCAGCGCGGTCTCGACGCGCGGCGCGTCCACGGGCTGGTGGAAGGCGGTGATCAGGGTCTGCGGCGCGTCGCGCAGCGCATGCGGCGAGAGGATCATGAAGAAGTTGACGCGCATCGAGTCCCACTGCACCTTGCGCACGCTGGTGGCCCGCACGGTCACCTTCTCGCCGGCGATGTCGAAGGCGAGCTCGTCGCCCAGCTTCAGCCCGAGCGTGTCCAGGATGCCGGATTCCACCGAGACCTCGTATCCCTCGGGATCGAACCACTGGCCCTCGACGATGCGGTTGTGCGCCGGCGCCTGCGCGGACTGCGACAGATTGAACTCCCGGTCCAGCATGCGCTGCGCGCGGTCGCCCTCGAAGTCCTCGGGGCGCACCGGCCGGCCGTTGATCTCCACCAGCCGGCCCCGGATCATCGGCAGCAGCTCGACGTCGCGGATGCCCGCCTCGGCCAGGCTGCGGATCACCGCCTCGCGCTGGTCGGGCTGGATGTTGATCACGAAACGGTTGGGGGCGTCGGGCGGGCTGGCACGCCTCCAGCTGTCGATCAGGTCGGTGCGGGTGACGGTGAGCAGCATCAGCGCCATCAGGCCGACCGCGAGCGCCACCGTCTGCACCACCGACGCGCCCCGCCGGCGCGACCAGGAGGCCAGCGCCAGGCGCAGCGCCGGCCGCCGCCGGACCAGGCCGGTGCCGCGCAGCGGCGCGATCAGCCGCATCGCGAGCCAGACCAGCAGCGAGAAGACCGCGCCGCCGACCACGAAGCCGCCCAGCGCCACCGCGGCCAGCTTGCGGTCGCCCGCGAACCACAGCAGCAGCCCGGCGAAGGCCGCCAGCGCCAGCAGCAGCGCGATCCACGGAGAGGCGCCCGCGCTGCCGAGGTCGCGCCGCAGCACCCGCAGCGGCGGCACGCCGGCCAGGCGCAGGAAGGGCCAGGCGCCGAAGCCCAGCAGCAGCACCAGCCCGGCGGCCAGCGCCTGCAGCGCCGGCCAGGGCCCGGGCAGCGGCAGCGGCATTCCGATCAGCGGCGAAATGGCGCTCACCAGGCCGAAGTGCACCAGCCAGCCGAGCACTGCCCCGGCGATTCCGCCGGCCAGCCCGATCCAGAGCAGCTCGAGCGCGAGCACCGTCGACAGAGTGGACTGCCGGATCCCCATCGCGCGCATCACCGCGCAGCCGTCGAGGTGGCGTTCGGCGAAGCGCCGCGACGCCAGACCGATGGCGACGGCGGCGATCAGCGCGGACATCAGCGCCACCAGCGCCAGGAAGCGCTCTGCCCGGTCCAGGGTGTTGCGCAGTTCCGGCCGCCCGCTCTCGAGGGTCTCGACGCGCGCGTTGCGCCCGAGGCGCGGCTGCGTCCAGGCTTCGAAACGGGACAGCGCCGCCGGCTCGCCGGCCACCAGCAGGCGCCAGGTCACCCGGCTGGCAGGCTGCACCAGCCCGGTGGCCTCGAGCTCGTCGAGGCGCAGGATCGCGCGCGGCGCGAAGTTGACGAAGTTGGCCCCGCGATCCGGCTCCAGCGTGATCACCCGCGCTGCCTGGAAGCGCACGTCGCCCAGCTCCAGCGCCGCGCCGGGCGGCGCGCCGAGCGCCTGCAGCAGCTGCGCGTCGACCCAGAGCATGCCGGGCGCGGGGATGCCGCCGGCGGCCTCGTCGGGCGCGTCGGGGGCGGATGCGACGCGCACCGCTCCGCGCAGCGGATAGCCTTCCGACACCGCCTTGACCGATGCGAGCTGCGGCGGGCCGTCCTCGCCCACCACCATGCTGGGGAAACTGACGGTCAGCGCGCTGGCCAGGCCCAGCCGGCCGGCCTCGTCGATCCATTCCTTCGGCAGCGCGCGATCGGAGGCGATCACCAGGTCGGCGCCCAGCAGCTGGCGCGCCTCCAGCGAGAGCGCCTGGCGCATGCGGTCGACGAAGAAGCCGACGCTGGCGATCGAGGCCACCGCCACCAGCAGAGCCGCCAGCAGCAGGCGGAGCTCGCCGGCGCGCCAGTCGCGCCGCGTCAGTTGCCAGGAGAAGCTGAGG
>JBKHVS010000151.1:0-6927 GCA_046569945.1 Gammaproteobacteria bacterium
CTGCTGCCCCTTCGCCTCCTGCCGCCCGCCGCCGGCCGCTTGCCGGCCGCCGCCGCCGCCGCTGCCACCGGCGCCGCCGTGACCGAAGCCGCCAAGGACGCCGCTGGCACCGCCGTCGACGCCGCCGAGAAGGCCAAGGACGCCGCCGGCGCCGCCGTCGAGGCAGCGAAGGAAGAGCTCAAGAAGTAATCGGTTCGCCCGATTCGAAGGCCGGCTTCACGCCGGCCTTTTTTTCGCCTGCAGCATCGGACCACGGCATGAGGCCGCGGCATCAGGCCGCGCCGTCGGACCGCAGGCTCAGACGCCGACCCAGTCGATCCCGTCGTCCTGGTCCGCGACCATCACGGCCTCGGGCGCCTGCCCCCACGCGGCCGCCAGCGCGGCGCGGGCAAGCTCCGGCCGGTTGTTCGAACGGCTCAGGTGCGCCGCCACCACGGTGCGCAGCCGCGAGTGGTCGATCGCGGCGAGCAGTCCGGCCGCCGCCTCGTTGGCGAGATGACCATAGTCGCCGGCAATGCGGCGCTTGAGCGCAGCCGGGTAGTCGCTCGCCTCGAGCATCGCAGGGTCGTGGTTGCATTCGAGCATGATCGCGTCGAGCCGCCGCATCGCCCGGACGACGTGCGGCGTCGCATGGCCGAGGTCGGTCAGCACACCCAGACGGGAGACGCCGTCGTCGATCACGAACTGGGCGGGCTCGCGCGCATCGTGCGGCACGGCCACGGGCTCGATCCTCACGCCCTCGATCTCGAACGGGCGATGCGGATCGATGAAGCGCACCTGGGCTTGGACGCGCATCGCTGCCCCTCCGCCGCGCGCCGTGCCATGGGTCAGGAAGAGCGGCACGCCAAGCGCCGCGGCAAGCCGGGGCGCTCCGCCGATGTGGTCGCCATGCTCATGCGTGACGAGCACCGCGTGAAGCCCGCCCTCGCCGAGGCCCAGGCGCTCGAGCCGCCGCCTCGCCTCGCGCACCCCGAAGCCGCAGTCGATGAGCAGGCGCACCGGCGCCTCCGGGCTGCCGCATTCCACCAGCAGCGCGTTGCCCTCGCTCCCGCTGCCCAGGCTCTTGAACCGCATGCGTCCCGCTTCGGCGGCAATGCAGCGCACCGGCCCGCCAGCGCCGCTCCAGGCGGCCCGGCCGACCGGCACGCGGCCGGCCGCTACTGCGCCATCTGCTCGCGCAGCAGCGAGACGATCTTGGCGCCGGTCTTGCGATCGGCCTCCGCAGCCAGCGGCGCGCCGTCCTTGCCGAGGACCGAAACCCGCGAGACGGTCTCGTTGCCCTCCACCCGGATCCGGTACTGCTGGGCCGACGAGGGCTTGGAGGGGGCGCGCGAGAAGATCCGCGACAGCAGCCCCTTCTTGCCGGAACCCGCCTCGACCTCGGGATCGATGTAGCGGACGAAATACACCCCCTGCGTGCGGTCCCGGTCCTCGACCGTGAAGCCGCCGCGGTCCAGCGCCAGGCCGATGCGCCGCCAGGCGCGGTCGAAGCCCTCGCGGACCTCGAGGACGTCCGCGGCGCCGCCGGTGGAGATCACCCGCGCCAGTTCCTCGCGGGGCGCCTGGCCCGGGGCGGCCGCTGCCTTCGCTGCGGACTCCGAGCTCGCGCCCAGCCGGACCATCAGGCGGCGCAGGAACTCGGCCTCGAGCTCGGGGTCGCTGTCACGGGGCTGCCACATCGTGCGCTCGCGCTCCTGGGAGGTGTAGACCTCCTCCATGCCGCGATGGCTGATGTAGATCTCGGTGCCGGCGCCGGTGCGCTCGAAGCGGGTGCGGAACTTGTCTCGCTCGGAGGTTGAATAGACGGACTCGAACAGGCGGCCGATGGTGCGCCGGACGATGTCCTGCGGAATCTTCGCCCGGTTCTCGGCCCACTCGGTCTCCATGATCCCGGTGGCGGGGGACTCGGTCTCGAGGATGAAGCCGGACTCCTGCCAGAATTCCTTCACCGCAGGCCACAGCCTGTCGGCCGGCTGGTCGACCACGAGCCAGCGCTGGCTGCCCGCGCGCTCGATGCGCATGCCGTCCACCGCCGGCAGCACCTTCAGGTCCTGCTGCGGGCGCTCGACCGACCGGGCGCTCTGGTAGCCGGAGAAGGTGCGCTCTGCACGATCGGGAATCGCGAAACGCTCGTCGCCCTTGGGGTTGACCAGGTCGGGCGGAACGTCCAGCGGCGGCAGCTTGCCGGCCGACTTGTAGTCGATGCGGGTGCGTTCGTCGATCTCGTCGGTGATGGGACAGGCGGAAAGGGCGAACGGGACGGCCAGCAGCAGCAGCCAGCGCTGCGCGCAGCGTGCCGTCGAACGGTTGGATTTCATCGAACGATGACTCCTGAGGCCCGCAGCGCGGCCAGGACGGTGTCGTGGTGGGGCTCGGAGAGCGGCGTGAGCGGCAGGCGGATGCCGCCGGGGATCCGCCCCATCCGGGCGAGCGCCCATTTGACGGGAATGGGGTTGGCTTCGACGTAGAGCTTGAAGCTCAGCGGCAGCAGCTGGCGGTGGATGGCGAGCGCGGCGGGCCAGTCTCCGGAGAACGCGGCCTGGCACATGCGGGCCACCTCGGCCGGCATCAGGTTGGCGTTGACGGAGATGACGCCGTGACCGCCCATGGCCATGAGCGCAAGCGCGGAGTCGTCGTTGCCGCTGTAGACCGCGAAGCCCTCGGGCAGCCGGGCGATCAGGTTGGAGCCGCGCGGGATGTCGCCGGTGGAGTCCTTCAGGCCGACGATGCCGGGCACCTGCGCCAGGCGCAGCACCGTCTCGTCGGCGAGATCGGCAACCGTACGCGAGGGCACGTTGTAGAGGATGACAGGCAGGCCCACTTCCTCCGCCACCGCACGGAAATGGCGGTACATGCCTTCCTGCGTGGGCTGGTTGTAGTAGGGCACCACCTGCAGCGTGGCCGCTGCGCCGACCTTCTTCGCGTTGGCGGTGAGCTCGACGGCCTCGCGGGTGGAGTTGCCCCCGGTGCCCGCGATGACCGGGAGGCGGCCGGCGGCATGCTCGACGGTGACGCGCACGATCTCGTTGTGCTCGTCCATGTCGACCGTGGGCGACTCTCCCGTGGTGCCCACCGCGACGATGGCTGCGGTGCCCTGCTCGACGTGCCAGTCGATGAGACTCCGGTAGCTGTCGTAGTCGATGCTGCCGTCGTCGTGCATCGGCGTCACGATCGCAACGATGCTGCCTTTGATCATGTTCGTCATCCCGCGAAAACCGAATTCTATCCGACCCGCCACCGCTCTTCCGGGCCCGCCGGCGGCCGGAATGCGCAGACCCGCTGGATCACGGCCGGCCGGGGGCTGCTCGCGTACCCGTCCTCGAAGGCCAGCACCTGCAGACCGCCGCGCAGCGCCGCCTCGAAGAGCTCGCCGCGACGCAGCAGGAAGGCAGGCCTCGACGGCCGTCCGTAGCGCTCGTTGCCCCGCGCGAAGGTCTCGTAAAGGAGCAGGCCGCCGGGCGCGACCAGGGCGATGAGCAGGTCCAGCCGCGGCCGGTGCAGGTAGTTGCAGCAGACCACTGCGTCGAAACGCCTCCGCCCGAAGGGCCAGGGGCCGGACTCGAGGTCCGCGCAGAGCCTCTCGACCGGAGCCGGCAGCGCCTCGAGGGCCGCCGCGTCCCGGTCCGCCAGCGTGATCCGTTCGCTGCGCGCCAGCAGCGGTGCGAGATTTCGCCCGGAGCCGCCGGCGAAGTCGAGCACCCGGGCCCCTGCAGCGATGCAGGGCGCCCAGCGTTCCACCCAGGCAGAAGCTGCCGCAGCGTGGCGTGACCCCGGATCCGGATCGCAGGCTGACATAAGTCGCACCTTCAGTGCCGATCAGACGCTAGAGTGTAGCGGCCTGCGCCGCCGCGTCGGCCCGACCCCGGATCATGCCGACAAACACCGACCAGCTTTCCCGCCCACGCCCCGCCACGCAGGAGCTGCTGCCCGCGGGCGCGGCGCTGCTCGCGACCGTGCTGCTCGGCGCGACCGCGGCAGCCGGCCTGCTCGGCTGGATTCCCAGCCTGCTGCTGTCGGCGCTCGCCTGGGCCGGGGCGGCCGTGGCGCTCGGGCTGCGGGTGCGCGCCCGCGACCGGCGGCTCGGCCTGGAGCGCGAGCGCGTCCAGGCCCTCGACGAGCTCCAGGCCCAGCACGGCATCGCCGAGCAGCTCGGCGGTTTCGGCACCTGGGTCATCGATCGCGGCCGCAACCGCTTCGCCTGGAGCCCCGGCGCCTTCCGGCTTTTCGGAATCGATCCCAGGGACGGCGAGCCGAGCCTGCGCAGGTTCGCCGCCGCCATCCACGAGGACGACCGGCAGCGCTGGATCGATGCCCACCGCCGGGCAATGCACCGCGGCGGCGAGGCGCGCATCGAGTATCGGTTCCAGCGCGGCTCCCACGAGACGATCTGGGTGCGCAGCATCGCGCGCGCGGAGCGCGACGAGCGCGGCCAGGTGGATCGCCTCGGGGGCGTTGCGCAGGACATCACCGGCATCCGCTCGATGCAGCAGCAGCTGGCCGCGAGCGAAGCCAAGTTCCGCGACCTGACCCAGATGAGCTCGGACTGGGTCTGGGAGACCGACGACCAACATCGCTGGTCCTACTTCTCGGACAGCGTGGACGCGGTGCTCGGGCGCTGGGTGCGCGATCTCGCCGGACGCCACCCCTGGGATCTCCCCGAGGGCCGCTTCGCCTTCGAGCCGCCCGACTGGAAGGCGCAGCAGGTGCTGATGGACGCGCATGCGCCGTTCGAGGATTTCGAGTACGCGGTCATCGACCCCGAAGGCGTGGCGCGCTTCGTGTCGATCAGCGGCCGGTCGGTGTTCGATCGCAGCGGCGCGTTCGCGGGCTACCGCGGCGTCGGCAAGGACATCACGCGCGAGAAGCAGCAGCGCATGCTGCTGAAGATCGAGAGCGACATCGCCTCGATCCTGCGCGAGCAGGACGATCCGGAACGCGTGACCGCGGCGGTCATCATCACGCTGTGCGGCGTGCTCGGCTGGAGCGGCGGCGCCAGCCTGGTGATGCTCGAGGGCCGCAGGGCCTTCGCGCCGCACGAGCGCTGGGGTCATGCGGGCTTCACGCGGATGGTCGCCGAGCTGCCCGCCGAGATCCCGCTGCTGCACGGCAGCGCCGAGGCGCGCGCCTGGCAGGAAGGCAGGCCGATCTGGATCGAGGACCTCGAAGCCCATCCGCAGTTCGCCCATCGCTACCAGACGACGCGCCTCGGCGTGCGCGCGGCCTTCCTGGCGCCGATTGCCGACGAGGGCGGCAAGACCCTGAACGTGCTGCTGTTCCTGAGCCCCGCAAGCTACCGGGGCGAGCCCTTCCTGTTCCAGGTGGCCGAGATCGTCTCCCGCAACCTGGCGCTCTACCTGCAGCGGATCGCAGCGGAGCGCCGGCTGACCCACCAGTCGCAGCACGACGCCCTCACCGACCTGCCCAATCGCGTCTTCCTCACCCGCAAGCTGGAGTCGCGGCTGGCGCGCGCCGAGGCTGCGGCGGTGCTCTACATCGACCTGGACCGCTACAAGCTGATCAACGACACCCTTGGCCACTCGGTGGGCGACCAGGTGCTCATCGAGGTTGCCAAGCGGCTGCGCGAAGCGATCCGGCCGCAGGACGTCGCCGGCAGGATCGGCGGCGACGAGTTCATCCTGCTGCTGACCGGCCTGTCGGACCGCGACGAGATCGAGCGCATCGCGCGGCGGGTGCTCGCCTCGATCGAGAAGCCCTTCGTGCTGATGAACCGGGCGTACTTCCTGTCGGCGAGCATCGGCGTCGCGATCGCGCCCGACGACGGCAGCGACGCGGCCCTGCTCATCAAGCGCGCCGATGGCGCGATGTACCGGGTGAAGTCCGAGGGACGCAACGACGTGCGCTTCTGCACCGGCGACGCTTCGGACGAGCGCACCGACCAGCTCCAGCTGGCGGCCGAGCTTCCCCTGGCGCTCCAGCGCGGCGACATCGACCTGCACTACCAGCCCATCCTGGACGTGGCCGACCGGCGCGTGGTCGGATTCGAGGCGCTGCTGCGCTGGCGCCACCCGGTGCGCGGGCTCCTTCCTCCGGACAGCTTCCTGCCGGTGGTCGAGCAGAACAACCTGATCCGCGAGCTCGGGCTGTGGTCGCTGCGGCGCGCGCTCGACGACCGGGTCGCCCTGGGCCTCGACAGGCACGAGGATGCGGCAGTGTCGGTCAACGTCTCGGCGCGGCACTTCGCCGAGGGCGACTTCCTGTCGATGGTCAACGGCCTGCTCGCCGAACGCGGCTTCCCGGCGCGCCTGCTGCGGCTGGAGCTCACCGAGAGCGCCTTCATCGAGCACCCGGAGCGCACCGCGGCGCTGATCGCGGAGCTGCGCCGGATCGGCGTGCAGGTGATCATCGACAACTTCGGCACCGGCTACGCAGCGCTGTCCTACCTGAAGGATCTCCCGGTCGACGGCATCAAGATCGACCAGACCTTCGTGCGCAACCTGCCGGCAGACCGCGGCAACGCGGCGATCGTCGAGGCGATCACCACGCTCGCCGCGCGCCTCGGGGTGCAGGCGCTGGCCGAGGGCGTGGAGACCGCTGCCGAGCTGCGCGCGCTGCGCAAGCTCGACTGCCAGCAGATGCAGGGCACGCTGATCTCCGAGCCCCTGCCCCTGGCCCAGCTCCAGGACTTCATGGAGGCGCTGCCGGAGATCCGGCGGATGCACCTGGTGCGCGAAGCCGGCGCCGGCGGCTGAGGGCGGGCGGCGCCTGGAGACCTGCCGCCGCGGGGGCGGCTATGATCGCGTCGCACAAACCCGGCGCGGACCCACGAAGCCCCTCCCACGATGCACGAGCCCCTCCCCCCGAACCTCACCGATGCGCTCGGCAGGCAGGCCGAGCTGCGGCCGCAGGCCCCGGCCCTGGTCTGGCCGGACGGCCGCTGGAGCTTCCTCGAACTCGACGCGCTCGTGT
>JBKHVS010000152.1:0-6924 GCA_046569945.1 Gammaproteobacteria bacterium
GCCCCCGACGGCAGCACCTGGACCTGGGGCGAGCCCTCCGGAAAGGAGTGGCTCAAGGGAGACGCGCTGGACTTCTGCCTGGTGGTCACGCAGCGGCGCAATCCCGCGGACACCGGCCTGCAGTTCGCCGGCGAGGGCACCAGCGCGTGGATGAAGATCGCCCAGTGCTTCGCCGGTCCCCCGGCGGATGGCCCGGCGCCGGGGGTGCGCAAGGTCGAGTACGCGGGCGCGTGAGCGCGACCGTCACCGTGCCGCAGGCCGGAGAGGCGGGTCCGGCGGCCGCTGCGTCGAATGCGGGGGCTGCCGTGTCGGGCGGTGCGCCGGCATCCCCGGCCGGCGAGGCCGGCCTGCCGCTGGAGCTCGGCCTGCTGCGGGAAATCGAGCCGGCGCTGGTGCGGGTGCGGGAGGGGCTCGGGGAGCGTGCGCTGTCCGAGTACGCCTTCGCCAACCTCTACCTGTTCCGCGCGGCACACGCCTACCGCCACCTGCCCGGCCCCTGGCCCTGCGTGGCCGGCGTCACCTACGACGGCGCGCGGCACCTGCTGCCGCTGTTCGATCCGCGCGAAGCGTCGGCCGACGTTCTGGCCGGGCTGCTGCGCGGGCACGACTGCTTCTTCCCGATCCCGGCAGAGGCGCTCGGCGCATTCGACCCCGGACGCTTCGAATGGAGCGCGGTGGCCGACGACTCCGACTACCTGTACCCGGCGGCCAACTTCCGCGACTACCGGGGCGAGAAGCTGCGCAAGAAGCGCAACCTGATGAAGCAGCTGCTCGCGGCCCACAGGGTCGAGACCTTCCCGCTGGACGCCACGCGCATCATCGATGCGATGAAGGTGCTCAGCGGCTGGATGGACGACAAGGGCAAGGCCACCGGCGACGCCGACGAGCTGCCCTGCATCGATGCGCTGCACCTGGCCGCCCACTTCGGCCTGGACGCCGAAATCCATTATGCCGACGGGCGGCCTGCCGGCTTCGTCATCGCCCAGCCGATGGCGCCGGGGGTCGCGGTGATGCGTTTCGCCAAGGGCATCGACGCCTTCAAGGGCATCTACCAGTTCATGTTCCACCGCTACTGCGCTCGGCGCGAGGGCGTGATCGACTGGCTCAACTTCGAACAGGACCTGGGGCTGGCCATTTTCCGCAGCACCAAGCAGTCCTACCAGCCGCTGGCGCTGCTGCCCAAGTACCGGGTGCGGCTGCGTCCAGCAACTTGACGCAAGAACCGCGCAGCGCCCTGGGCTAAGCTGCTCCGGTCGCGCAGGCGAGGGCGAAGCTTCGCCCTGGGCAGCGCAAGCACTGCGTCCGCAGCCGAACCGGCGGACGCGCACCAGACGGACCAACAGGAATCTCCCGGAATGGCACAGATCGAAACCAACATTTCGACCGGAAGCGAGGCCTTCAAGGCCAATCGCGACGGCATGCTGGCGCTGCTCTCGCGCGTGCGCGAGCTCGAGGAACGCACCCGCAAGGCATCGGCCGCCTCGAAGGCGCGCTTCGAGAAGCGCCACCAGCTGCTGCCGCGCGAGCGCATCTCGCTGCTGCTCGACCCCGGCACGCCCTTCCTCGAGCTGTGCACCCTCACCGGCTACCTGCTCGACAACCCGGATCCCGAGAAGAGCATTCCCGGCGGCGGCACCATCGCCGGCGTCGGCTACGTCTCCGGCGTGCGCTGCATGGTCTCGGCCAGCGACTCCGGCATCGACGCCGGGGCGCTGCAGCCGCGCGGCCTCGACAAGGCGCTGCGCGTGCAGGAGCTGGCGCTGGAGAACAAGCTGCCCTTCGTGCAGCTGGTCGAGAGCGCCGGCGCCAACCTGATGAAGTACAAGGTCGAGGACTTCGTGATCGGGGGCCAGACCTTCCGCAACCTCGCGCGGATGTCGGCCGCCGGCCTGCCGGTGGTGACCATCACCCACGGTTCCTCCACCGCCGGCGGCGCCTACCAGACCGGCCTGTCCGACTACATCATCATGGTCCGGGGCAGGTCGCGCGCCTTCCTGGCCGGCCCGCCGCTGCTGAAGGCCGCCACCGGCGAGGTCGCCACCGAGGAGGAACTGGGCGGCGCGGAGATGCACACCCAGATCTCCGGCCTGGGCGACTATCTCGCCGAGGACGACCGCGACGCGATCCGCATCGCCCGCGACATCATGTCCAAGCTCGACTGGAACGCCCACGTGCCCCACGAGCCGTCGCGCAGCGCGAAGCCGCCGCGCTACGACGCCGAGGAACTGCTGGGCATCATGCCGATGGACTACAAGCGCCCGGTCGACATGAAGGAGGTGATCGCGCGCATCGTCGACGACTCCGACTTCCTCGAGTTCGGCGCGCTCTACGGTTCGTCCACCGTCTGCGGCAACGCGATGATCGAGGGCATGCCGATCGGCATCATCACCAACAACGGCCCGATCGATCCCGCCGGCGCCGCGAAGGCCACCCACTTCATCCAGGCCTGCTGCCAGGCCCAGGTGCCCATCCTCTACCTGAACAACACCACCGGCTACATGGTGGGCCGCGCCTACGAAGAGGCCGGCATCATCAAGCACGGCTCGAAGATGATCCAGGCGGTGACCAACGCCACCGTGCCGCAGATCACCATCTACTGCGGCGCGTCCTTCGGCGCGGGCAACTACGGCATGTGCGGGCGCGGCTTCCATCCGCGCTTCTGCTTCTCCTGGCCCAACGCCAAGACCGCGGTGATGGGCGGCGAGCAGGCCGCCAAGACCATGTCCATCGTCACCGAGGCGGCAATGGCGCGCAAGGGCGCGCCGGTCGACCGCGAGCAGCTCGACAAGATCGAGAAGAAGATCGTCGACAACTTCGACTCGCAGATGGATGTCTTCACCACCAGCGCCCGCGTGCTCGACGACGGTGTGATCGACCCCCGCGACACCCGCGCAGTGCTGTCCTACGTGCTGTCGATCTGCCGCGAGGCGGACGTGCGCAAGCCGCACAAGATGCAGTTCTCGGTGGCCCGTCCCTGAACGCCCGGATCCAGACGCCATGACCAAGAAAACGCCTTTCCACAAGATCCTGATCGCCAATCGCGGCGAGATCGCGCTGCGGGTGATCCGCACGGCGCGCGCGCTGGGCTATCGCACGGTGGCCGTCTACTCCAGCGCCGACCGCGACTCCCGCCACGTGAGCGCCGCCGACCAGGCGGTGCACATCGGCGAAGCGCTGCCGGCGCATTCCTACCTGCACATCCCGAACATCATCGACGCCGCGAAGAAGAGCGGCGCCGACGCGGTGCACCCGGGCTACGGCTTCCTCGCCGAGAACGAGGACTTCGCGCAGGCCTGCCGCGACGCGGGCCTGGTGTTCATCGGCCCGTCGCCCGAGGCGATCGTCGCGATGGGCAACAAGGCCGGCGCGAAGCGCCTGATGCAGGCCGCGGGCGTGCCCTGCGTGCCTGGCTACCAGGGCGAGGACCAGAGCGAAGCCAGCCTGGTCGCAGAGGCCGCCAAGGTGGGCTTCCCGGTGATGATCAAGGCCACTGCCGGCGGCGGCGGCCGCGGCATGCGGCTGGTCGCCGATGCGGCGTCCTTCCCGGACGCGCTGCGCAGCGCCAAGAGCGAGGCGCTGGGCGCCTTCGGCAGCGACGAGGTGATCCTCGAGCGCGCGATCGTCGAGCCGCGCCACATCGAGATCCAGGTCTTCGCCGACCGCCACGGCAACGCGATCCACCTCGGCGAGCGCGACTGCTCGGTGCAGCGCCGCCATCAGAAGGTGGTCGAGGAGGCGCCGTCGCCGGCGGTGTCGCCCGAGCTGCGCGCGCGGATGGGCGCCACTGCGGTCGCCGCGGTCAAGGCGATCGCCTACGAGGGCGCCGGCACGCTCGAGTTCCTGCTCGACGCCGAGGGCAACTACTACTTCATGGAGATGAACACCCGGCTGCAGGTGGAGCATCCGGTCACCGAGGCGATCACCGGCCTGGACCTGGTCGAGCTGCAGCTGCGGGTGGCCGCGGGCGATCCCCTGCCGATCTCCCAGGACGACGTGCGCTTCCAGGGCCATTCGATCGAGGTGCGCCTGTGCGCCGAGGACGTGGCCCAGGGCTTCATGCCGCAGAGCGGGGTGATGTCGCTGTGGCAGATGCCGGCCGGCATCCGCGTCGAGCATGCGCTCGCCTCCGGCGCCGAGATCTCGCCCTACTACGACTCGATGATCGCCAAGCTGGTCAGCCACGGCGCTGACCGGGACGAGGCGCGGCGCAAGCTGGCCAGCGCGCTGGACGACACCGTGGCGCTGGGCGTCACCACCAACCAGTCCTTCCTGGCGAATTGCCTGCGCCATCCGGTGTTCGCCGCCGGCGGCGCCACCACGGCCTTCATCGCCGCGCATTCCGATGCGCTGCTCGAGCCGGACGCCGAGGCCGACGCCCGCGCTCACGCGCTGG
This sequence comes from Gammaproteobacteria bacterium, assembly GCA_046569945.1. Classification (GTDB taxonomy): domain Bacteria; phylum Pseudomonadota; class Gammaproteobacteria; order Burkholderiales; family Burkholderiaceae_E; genus Quisquiliibacterium. Next base: position 4,394 of record JBKHVS010000152.1, read on the forward strand.
CCGCAGTGCTGCTCTACGCGACCGCCGCCGAGGGCGCGGCGGACGGCGCAGGTTCGCTGCGCCGCGGCTTCCGCCAGGCCGGATCCTCGATCGCGCACCGCATGCCGATCGCCTTCCGCTTCGAGGCCGACACCCGCGCCTGCATCGCCAACCTGGTCAACCTGGGCGAGCGCCGCTATGGCGTGAGCATCGGGGAGCGCGAGTTCGCGATCCGCATCGTCGAGCTGGACACGAACCGCGTGCGCTTCGACTGCGACGGCCTGGGCGAGAGCGCGGTGCTGGTGCGCGACCGCGCCGAACTGCTGCTGCAGTACCGTGGAGGGGCCTACCGGATCCAGGACCAGACCCACGCCGCTTCGGTGCGCCAGGGCGCGGCTGCCGGCGACGGCAAGATCCGTGCATCGATGAACGGCCGCGTGGTCGCGGTGCACGTTTCGGTCGGCGACACGGTCAAGGCCGGCCAGCCGGTGCTGACCCTGGAGGCGATGAAGATGGAGCACGTTCATTCGGCGCCGATCGCCGGCAAGGTCGTCAGCCTGGCCGCGGCGATGGGCGACCAGGTCTCGGCCTTCCGCGTGGTGGCAGAGATCGAGAATCCTGAAGCAGCCAAGGGAGAACAGGCATGAGCGAGAGCAAGATCGTCCGCATCGGCGGCGCCTCGGGCTTCTGGGGCGACAGCTCGGTCGCCGCCCCGCAACTGGTGCTGGGCGCGAAGATCGACTACCTGGTCTTCGACTACCTGGCCGAGCTGACCATGGCCATCATGGCCGGGCAGCGCGCCAAGAAGCCGGAGATGGGCTATGCCACCGACTTCGTCGACGTCGCGATGCGCAGCGTGCTGCCGGAGCTCGCGAAGCGCGGCATCAAGGTGGTCGCCAATGCCGGCGGCATCAACCCGCAGGGCTGCGCCGATGCGCTGGCCCGCGTGATGGACGAGCTCGGCGTGAAGCTGAAGGTGGCGGTGGTCGAGGGCGACGACGTCAGCGGCAGGATTCCCGCGCTGCGCGAGGCCGGGCTCGAGGACATGTTCACCGGCGCGCCGCTGCCCGAGCGCATCGTCAGCGCCAACGCCTACCTGGGCGCGATCCCCGTGGCGCAGGCGCTGGCCGCCGGCGCCGACATCGTGATCACCGGCCGCTGTATCGACAGCGCGGTGACGCTGGGCCCGCTGATGCACGAGTTCGGCTGGAAGGCTGACGACTACGACCGGCTCGCGATGGGCAGCCTGGCCGGCCACATCATCGAGTGCGGCGCGCAGGCCACCGGCGGCCTGCACACCGACTGGGACAAGGTGCCCGACTGGGCCAACATCGGCTACCCGGTGATCGAGTGCGAGGCCGACGGCAGCTTCACCGTGACCAAGCCCGCGAACACCGGCGGCCTGATCGCGGCGGCCAACGTCGCCGAGCAGATGCTCTACGAGATCGGCGACCCGGGCGCCTACATCCTGCCCGACGTGGTCTGCGATTTCCGCGACGTGAAGATCGAGCAGCAGGGGCCGGAGCGGGTTCGCGTCAGCGGCGCGAAGGGCCTGCCGCCCACCGACACCTACAAGGTATCGGCCACCTACATGGACGGCTTCCGCGCTGCCGGCATGATGGTGATCGTCGGCATCGACGCGGTGGCCAAGGCGCAGCGCACCGGCGAATCCATCCTGGAGCGCACCCGCGCGATCTTCCGCCAGCGCGGGCTGCCCGATTTCACCGCCTCCAAGGTGGAGGTCATCGGCGGCGAGGCCTCCTACGGCCCGCATTCCCGGGCCCGCGGCGCGCGCGAGGTGCTGATGCGCGTCACCGTCAACCACACGATGAAGCAGGCGCTGGACATCTTCGCCCGCGAGATCGCGCCCGCCGGCACCTCCTGGTCGCCCGGCACCACGGGTCCCGGCTTCGGGCGTCCGGGTTCCTCGCCGCTGGTCAAGCAGTTCGCCTTCACGCTGCCCAAGCGCGAGATCGCTGCGCGCATCGTGGTCGACGGCCAGCCGCAGCCGGTGCAGATCCCGGTCGACGGCGGCTACCGCCCCGCGCCCGAGGCGCCGGACACGGTCACTGCCCCGCCGCTGGCCGGTGCGGCTCCCGCCGCGCGTCCCGCTGCGGCGCCGGCGGGCACGGTGCGCGTGCCGCTGGTGCGGATCGCCTACGCCCGCAGCGGCGACAAGGGCGACAACTCGAACATCGGCCTGATCGCCCGCAAGCCCGAACTCCTGCCGGTGATCCTCGAGCAGGTGACCCCGGCCGCGGTGCGCGACTGGTTCGCCCACATGGTCAAGGGGCAGGTCAAGCGCTACGCCGTGCCCGGCATCCACGCCGTGAACTTCCTGCTGTTCGATGCGCTCGACGGCGGCCATCAGCTCGGCGCACATCGTGTCGGACAGCGCGTTCATCGCCTCGGGACGGTTCAGGGTGACGACGGCCACGCCGTCCTGGGGCTTCTCGACGAGCAACATGTGGGAGTCCTCCTGGTCCGCCCGCATGGGCCGGGGACGCTAGGGAGGTCAAGCCGACGTTGCCCCGTTCGTCGAAGCTGGCTAA